>NZ_JARZHI010000025.1:0-151222 GCF_029946465.1 Polyangium sorediatum | reverse complement strand
GCTGGCGCGGCCGGGGGCGCGGGCGGCACCGGCGGCGCGGGCGGCGACGGGGGATTGGGCGGCGCAGGCGGCGCGGGCGGAGGGCAAGGCGGCGGGGGCGGCGCGAGCGTCTTTTTGAAGTGCGGCGACGCGCCTCCACCCGGCGCGGCCCTCGCGCCCGAGCCACCCAAGTATTCGGGCGGCGCGTGTCCCGCGCTCGTCTCCGGGCACAACCTCCTCAAGAGCGGCAACGCCGATCGGGACTTCCGCCTCGTCGTCCCCGCGGAGATCATGCCCGACGAGCGTCTCCCCGTGATCTTCCTCTGGCACTGGCTCGGCGGCAGCGCCGACGATTTTTACGAAAAGGGCCAGATCCAGACCGCCGTCGACCAGCAGCGCTTCATCGCCGTCATCCCCGAATCGAAGGACGACATCACCTTCAAATGGCCCTTCGACGCCACGCAGACCACGGCGCGCATGGAGGAGGAATTCGTCTTCTTCGACGACATGCTCGCCTGCGTGTCCGCGCAGTTCAGCGTCAACAAGGAGTGCGTCGCCAGCGCCGGCGTCAGCGCGGGCGCGCTCTGGACGAGCCAGCTCGCGGGCGGCCGTGGGCAATACCTCTCCTCGATCCTTTCGTTCTCCGGCGGCACGGGCGGCCTCATCAAGCCGTTCCCGAACCCCGAGCACCGCATGCCGGCGATCGTCCTCTGGGGCGGGCCCACCGACAATTGCTTCGGCGTCATGAACTTCGAGACCGCGTCGAAGGACCTCGAGCAGAACCTCGCCTCCCGCGGGCATTTTTTTCTCGAGTGCGTCCACAATTGCGGCCACGCCGAGCCGCCCATCGACGCCATGGACGGGCTCACGAGCTACGCGTCGATGTGGCAGTTCGTCCTCGACCACCCCTACTGGATCGGCGCCGGCGAATCGCCTTATGCCAAGGGTTTGCCCGATACCTTCCCCACCTGGTGCGACGTCGGCGCTGCGAGCGCCACGCCCCGCGAAGGAAGCTGCCCGAACGGCCCTGGCTGCTGAGCCCGCGCGGCCCCCGAGGCTGGTTTTTCCGGACAGCTTCGAGCAAATGCATTCGCCGTGACGTGCGACGTGCGCGGCACATAGTAGGGGTCTGTACGAACGCTCCGTGACGTCACGGAACCGAATGCAGACGCAGCGAACACAACGGTCCACGTCGCTCGGCTTCGTCGTGGCCGTCCTGTCGACGGCCACGGTGATGGTCGTGCACGCGTCGCTCGAACGATGGCTCGGCGCGTGGCCCCCATGGTCCCTCCTTTCCCTCGCGGTTGCGCTTCCGGCTGTGCTCGGCGGCCTCGGGCCTGGCCTGCTCGCCACGGGTCTTTGTGGGCTGGCCGTGTTCCTGCGTTCGGTGGCCGCGCGAGACGGAGCGCTCGTTGCCCTCTTTTTCGCGTTCGGCCTCGCCATGAGCTGGATTGGCGAGCGCATGCGCCGCTCCGATCGCCGCTTCGGGGATTGCACCTCGCGGCTCGATCGGCTGCGCGCCCTCGAGGCGCGCGTGACCGCGGAGGTGGAGGTCCTGCGCGAAAGCGAGGGGCGATTCCGCGCCCTCGCGCAGGCCTCGTTCGATCCGCTGGTCCTCCACAGCGAGGGCGTGATCCTCGACGTCAACCAGGCCTTCACCGAGACCTTCGGGTATGGCCGCGAGGAGGTCCTCGGGACGCGGAAAGAGCTGCTCGCGCCGGAGGATTTTCAGCCTTTGCTCGCGGAGCGGATGATGAGCGGCGCCGAGACCTCCTACGAGGCTGTGCTCCAGCGCAAGGACGGCAGCCGATTCGTGGCCGAGCTTCGCGGCGGCAATGTTCATGTCAAAGGCCGCCCGGCGCGCGCGACGGTCATTCGCGACCTCACGCCGCGCCGCGCCGCCGAGAGCGTGGCGCGCTGGACCGACGAGCTGTTCCGGCAGCTCTACGATTGGATCCCCCTCGGGATGGCGCAGGCGGACGCCAAGGACGGGCGCTTGCTCCGGGTCAACACGTGTTATTGCGATATCACCGGGTATTCGGCGGCCGAGCTCCTCAGCAAGAGGTTCAGCGAGCTCACGCACCCCGACGATCGTGAAAAGGACGTGGCCGGGTATCGGGAGGCCGCGCGGGACGGGCGGGTGTATCGCACCGAAAAGCGGTACCTCCGCAAGGACGGCAGCATCGCCTGGGTGCGCGTGCACGCCTTTTTCTTGCGGGACGTTCGTGGGGAGATCTCCACGTCGACCGCAGTGATCGAGGACATCACGCAAAGGAAGCACAACGAGGAGGAGCTCCGCGAGACGCAACGCTCGACCGAGGAGGCGCTCGGCCTGCTCGATAACCTCTTCGCGTATGCGCCCCTCGGCATTGCGCTGGTCGATGCGCAATGCCGGTTCGTGCGTGTCAACGAGAGCCTGGCGTCGATGAACGGCGCTTCCGTCGCCGAGCATGTTGGGCGCCGCGTCGCCGATGTCATCCCCGACCTGTGGCCGCTGCTCGAGGATGCGTATCGCCGCGTGCTTGTGGGCGAACGGCTCCTCAACGTGCCCCTCATCGGCGAGACGCGCGCGTGTCCGGGCGAGGTCCGCCACTGGCTCTGCAACTATTATCCGGTGCGCGACCGACGGGCGGGCGAGATCGTGGGCATCGGCATCGTCGTCCAGGACGTCACCGATCAAGACCGCGCCGAGGAGGCCCTGCGCGAGGCCGATCGCCGCAAGGACGAATTTTTGGCCATGCTGGCGCACGAGCTCCGCAATCCGCTCGCGCCCATCAAGACGGCCGTGGAGATCCAGAAGCGGGTCGAGCTCGCCGAGCCGCGGCTTTTGCGGTCCCGCGACGTCATCGAGCGGCAGGTCGGCCACCTCGTGCGCCTCCTCGACGATTTGCTCGATGTCTCGCGTATTTCGCGCGGACGGATCACCTTGCGAAAAGAGACGCACGAGCTCGGCGAGATCATCGACCAGGCGATCGAATCGACGCGGCCGCTCATCGACGCCCGCAAGCACCATCTCGACCTCGCGCCTTGCCCCGAGCCGCTTCACGTGAATGTCGACGCGGCGCGGCTCACGCAGGTCGTGGCCAATTTGCTGAACAACGCGGCCAAGTACACCGACGACGGAGGCCGCATTCACCTCGGCATCGAAAGGGGACCTCGAAACGAAGCGCTCATCCGGATCAAGGACAACGGCCGTGGGATCGATCCGAAGGACTTGCCGCATGTATTCGACACATTTTACCAATCGACGCGCACCCTCGACCGCTCGGAGGGGGGGCTCGGAATCGGACTCTCTCTCGTTCGCCGCCTCGTCGAGCTGCACGGCGGGAGGGTCGAAGCCCATAGCGACGGGCTCGGAAAAGGCAGCGAGTTCGTCGTCCGTCTCGCGCTGGAGGAAGCTCCAATGACGGCCCCGCAACCCCCCGAAATCCCCACGATGGGGCAGAGCCGCCGTGTCCTCGTCGTGGACGACAACATCGACGCGGCCGAGACGATGGCCGCGCTGCTCGAAACGCTCGGTCACGAGGTCTCCGTCGCGCACGACGGCGAGGCGGCCCTCGAAGCCGTGTCGAATGGCCACCCCGAGATCGTGCTCCTCGACATCGGCCTGCCGCGCATGGACGGTTATGAGGTCTGCAAGCGCCTGCGCGACGACGGGACCCTGCGCCCGTTCATCGTGGCCGTCACCGGCTACGGCCAGGCCGAGGACCGCGACCGCGCCCTCGAGGCCGGCTTCGACGCACACCTCGTCAAGCCCGCGAGCTTCGACGCCATCCAGGCCGTGCTCCGCGCTGCCTGAGCCCTCGCGGAAATCAGCCTGGATCCAGCCTCGGACAATATTCGTCCGAGCCAGTCCAAGTTCTCCACACCTGAACGCTTTCCGCGTGGTAGACGGACGAGCAGGCTCCTTTGCGCGAGCCACCCCTCGTATGTCCAGCGGCAAGCGTCACACGCCTCCTTCGGATCCAGCCTTTGGCCCCGCCAAACGTGTGTCCGAGCTTGTCTCGGGCGGCGACCCGGAGGCGCAGAAGGCGCTCGCCGACCGGCACCTCGCGCGCGCGCGGAAGCCTCGGTCCGTCAAGGCCATGCCCGCCGTGCGTCCGACCGAGCGGGGCTCCGGGACCTACCTGCGCCCCGTCCCGACGCGCTCGCGGGTCCTCAACGCCTTCCTGCACGAGGCCGGTGTGGCGGGGCTGCTCTCGCCGGACGTGACCGTGCTCGATGAGCAGGCGCTCGCCCCGCGCCTCGTCGAGCTCGCCCGCAAGTACTTCGCGCCCATGCTCGCTGCGGCCGGCAATGTCGAGGGTGCGCTGCGGATCGCCGCAGAGCTGCCCGCGGTCACGGGCGAGCGGGGCGCGCGCCTGGTCGTGCGTCGCGCCCTCTCCGCGCCGGGTCCGGTCGGGGCCTGCGCCCGGGATTACGAGGAGCACCGACGCAAGCTGGGGGCGCCCGAGCAGGACGACCTCGAAGGCCAGGCGATCCTCGCCGCGTTCGCGGGCCGCATCGTGGCGCAGGCCGAGCGGCTCCTCGGCCCGCACGTGCGCGACGAGGTGCAGGCCACGCTGCGCAGCCTCGCGCCTGCGCGCGCCGAGGGCAGGCCTGCGCGCAAGCCTTCGGTGCGCATGCCGGCGGCCGCGGGGCAGGGCGCGCCGGCCGACAAGAAGCGCAACCTCGGCTGAGGAGCGGCCTCCCCCATGGTACAAGGGGGGCTCGATGGATCAGCGCGAGATCAGGTTTCCTTGCGACGACGGTTTCTCGATGCGGGGCATCCTCACGCTGCCGGACCGGCCGGAGCCGCGGCCTGGGCTTTTGCTCATCTATGAGGTTTTCGGCCTCAACGAGGAGATGAAGCGCGTCGCACGGGAGTTCGCCGAGGCGGGGTATGTCGTGCTCATCCCGGACCTCTTTCACCGCGGCCCGAAGCTCTTATGCGTGGCGGGCGCGATTCGCTCGATCATCAAGCAACGCGGCCGGCCGATCGACGACCTCGACGCGGCGAGGCGGTATCTCGCGTCGCGCCCCGAGGTCGACGGGAACCGGCTCGGCGTGGTCGGCTTTTGCATGGGCGGCGGCTTCGCGGTCGTGCTCGCGATGCGCGGCCATTACAAGGTCGCTGCACCTTTTTATGGCGAGATCCCCGAGGATCTGCCGAGCGCCTGCCCGACGGTGGCGAGCTTCGGCGGCCTCGACAAGCCTTTGCGAGACGCGCCCGAGCGCTTGCGGCGGAACCTCGCGAGGCTCGGCGTCCCTTCGGACATCAAGGTCTACGAGGACGCGGGGCATTCGTTTTTCACGCGCACCGAGGGTGCAATTCTCCAGAAGATCGGCCCGCTCCTGCCGATGCACGCCGGCTACCACGAGCCCTCCGCGCTCGACGCCAAGGATCGCGTCCTCGCGTTCTTCCAGGAGCATCTCGACCGTGTAGTGTAACGTAGCACCATGTAGCAGCCTGCTTTTCCCGAATTCTGGATGCGGTTTTTCCGTCCCCGGTTTATGTTCGGCCGCATGAATCCGAAGCTTGAGGTGGGCGGCATCGACATCGAGTGGCGTGAGGAGGACGGGCTTTGCTTATGGGCGGGCGCGCCGGTGATGACGGCGTGGATCGAGAGCACCATGGCGGGGCTGCTCACGACGGTGCAGAGAATGGTCGGGGCCGAGCGGTTCGAGCTCGCGATGCAGCAGGGGGGGCGCGACAGCATCGACGGGGATTGGCGCATGATTGCCTCGGCGCCGACGTTCGAGGAGGGATTCGAAAGGCTCATCCGCGTCGCGGCGGCGGCGGGCTGGGGGCGCTGGCAGCTCGTCTCGGTCGACCTCGTCGCGCGCGAGGCGCGGGTGCGGGTCTACAACAACTGGGAATCGGTCGCGCAGCGCGCGCTCGGGGTCTCCTGGGGGGCGTCGTTCGTCGCGGGCAAGCTCTCGGGGATTTTCCAGCGCCATTTCGGGGTCCCGACCTGCTGGGCCGAGCAGACGTTGTTCGCGGCGGAGGGCGACGCCTTCGATGAATTCGTCATTCGACCCTCGGACCGGAGCCTCGAAGCGCGGCTCGATGCGCTCTTTCAATCGGATCAGGTCACGAAGGCGGACCTCGCGGTGGCGCTCGAGCGCGTGCGCCGGGAGGTCGAGGAGCGCACCCAGGCCGAGCACGCGCTGCGCGAAAAGCTCGACCTCATCGCGCAGCAGGAGGAGGCGATCCGGGCGCTCTCGACGCCGATCATCGAGGTATGGGACGGCGTGCTCACGCTCCCGCTCTTCGGCGCGGTCGATACGAGGCGCGCGGCCGAGATGATGGAGCGGCTGCTCGACGCGATCACCCACAAAGGCGCGCGGGTCGCGATCATCGATTTGACCGGCGTCGACGCGATCGACGCGGAGACGGCCGATCACATCGGAAAACTCGTGCGCGCGGCGGAGCTCGTCGGCGCGAAGTGCACCATCACGGGCATTCGCCCCGCGGTCGCGCAGACGATGGTCGAAATCGGGATCGATCTCACGAAGATCGCCACCCTGTCCACGTTGCGCGAGGCATTGCGCCGTTGCATGCGCCCGTCGGATCTTCGAACGCAGAAGAATTCCTGACCACGCGGAATCCGCGTGAGCGCCCGCGCCTCGCTCTAGCGACGACGCGGGCGCGCCGTTTTCCAGGCACACGGTCACGATTGCGCGTGGAAACGGCGTCAGGTTGTTGTCGCTCATGGGGTGCGCGGCAGGGCGCTACGCTATGGCTGCATCCTTTATTTCGCTGGCTTGATCGCGGCGCCGGCGATACGCTCCCTCGTCATTGCGAGGTGGGGCCGAACGATGGGCGACATGGTGCGTATCGGGGGGATCGACGTCGAGTGGGACGCCGAGAAAGGTGTGTGCACCTGGGGCGGCTCTCCCGCTGTGACGATGTGGACCGAGTCGTCCGTCGCAGGCCTTTTGTCCGGTTTTCACCGGATGGTCGGCACCGAGCGATTCCGGCTCGCGCTCCACGGCGGCGGGCGTGACAGCACGGACGGAGATTGGGCCCTCATTTGTTCGCAGCCCACATTCGAGGAGGGCTTTGCGGCGCTCGCGGCGGTCGCGGCGGCGGCGGGCTGGGGGCGCTGGGAGCTTGTCTCCGTCGACGCGAAAGCCCACGAGGCACACGTCCGGGTCCACAATAGCTGGGAATCCATAGCGCAACGCGCGATCGAGGCCCATTGGGGCTCCGCCTACGTGGGGGGCAAGTTCGCCGGGATTTTTCAGCGCCATTTCAGCGTGCCGTCGTGCTGGGCCGAGCAGACGGCTTTTGCGGCCCGGGGCGACGCGTACGACGAGTTCGTCGTGCGACCTTCGGAAAGGAGCCTCGAAGATCGGCTCGACGCGCTCTTTGAATCGGACCAGGCCACGAAGGCGGACCTCGCAGTGGCGCTCGAACGCGTGCGCAAGGAGGTCGACGAGCGCGCCGCGGCCGAGCGCGAGCTGCGCGAAAAACTCGAGCTCATCGCGCGGCAAGAAGAGGCGATCCGGGCGCTCTCGACGCCGATCATCGAGGTATGGGACGGCGTGCTTTCGCTCCCGCTCATGGGCGTGGTCGACAGCCAGCGCGCCGCCGAGATGATGGAGCGGCTGCTCCACACGATCACGCAAAAGGGCGCGACGTACGCGATCATCGACCTCACGGGCGTCGACATCGTGGATACCGCGACGGCCGACCACATCGGCAAGCTCGTGCGCGCGACCGAGCTGCTCGGCGCGAAGTGCATCATCACGGGCATTCGCCCCGCGGTCGCGCAGACGATGGTGCAGATCGGGATCGATCTCACGAAAATCAGCACGCTCGCGACGCTGCGCGAGGCGCTCCGGCGCTGCATGCGTTCGACCGAGAGGGGCCGCAAGTAAGGGCCCGCGTCGAGCGGAGCCCCAAACCCCCTGCCGACGTTGGGGCTACGCTCGGACGAGCCGAGCTACGCCCCAAACCCTGTCGTCATTGGGGCTACGCTCGGACGAGCCGAGCTACGCCCCAAACCCCATCGCGCGTTCGCCCATCCTCCCGCATACTCCCGCCGAGGAGGCCCCGCGATGACCACGTTCGACTTCGATCTCTTCACCATCGGCGCAGGCTCGGGCGGCGTGGCGGGGAGCCGCAGATCGGCGTCGTACGGCGCACGCGTGGCGATCTGCGAGGCGCGCCGCGTGGGCGGCACCTGCGTCCTGCGCGGCTGCGTGCCGAAGAAGCTGCTCGTCTACGGCGCGCACGTGGCCGAGGAGCTCGAAGACGCGCGTGGCTTCGGCTGGACGTTTGGCGAGGCCAAGCTCGACTGGGCGAAGCTCGTCGAGGCGAAGGAGCGCGAGCTCGATCGGCTGAACGGCATCTACGTGCGCATGCTGCGCGACGCGGGCGTCACGACGATCGAGGGGTATGCGCGGGTCGTGGATCCCCACACGGTCGAGGTCGCGGGCAAGCGCTACACGGCGCGGCACCTGCTCCTCGCGACGGGCAGCCGGCCCGTGCGGCCCGACATCCCGGGCAAGGAACTCGGCATCTCCTCGGACGAGGCGCTCGATCTGCCGTACGTGCCGCGCCGCGCGCTCGTCGTGGGCGGCGGCTACATCGGCGTGGAGTTCGCCGGCATCTGGCGCGCCGCGGGTGCGGAGGTAACGCTCGCCCTGCGCGGCGACAACGTGCTGCGCGGCTTCGATCAAGACGTGCGCGAGTCCGTGGCCGAGGGCATGCAGAAGCGCGGCATCCGGATCCTGCGCGAGACGATCCTCCGGAGCGTGGCGAAGGACGGCGACAGCCTGTCCGTGCGCCTCGCGGGCGGCGAGATCCTGGAGACGGACGTGGTCCTGTTCGCGACGGGGCGCGCGCCGAACACGGACGGGCTCGGGCTGGAGGAGGTCGGCGTGGCCCTCGACGAGGTGCGGGCGATCAAGGTCGACGGATACTCGCGGACGAGCGTGCAGAACATCTTCGCGGTCGGGGACGTGACCGATCGGATCAACCTGACGCCGGTGGCCATCGCGGAGGCGCGCGCCGTGGCGGAGACGCTCTTCCGGGACCGCCCGACCGTGATGAACCACGAGGACGTGCCGAGCGCGGTGTTCTCGCAGCCGCCGGCGGCCACGGTGGGCCTGCCGGAGCACGAGGCGCGGCGGCGGTATGGCAAGGTCGACGTCTACCGCGCGCGCTTCCGGCCGATGAAGCACACGCTCTCGGGGCGGGATGAGCGTACGATGATGAAGCTTATCGTGGATCGGGCGACGCAGAAGGTGATCGGCGCGCACATGGTCGGCGCGGACGCGCCGGAGATCATCCAGGGTGTGGCCATTGCGATCCAATGTGGCGCGACGAAGGCGCAATTCGACGCGACGGTCGGCATTCACCCGACGGCCGCGGAGGAGTTCGTCACGATGCGCGACCCGATCCCGGATCCGGGGCCGATGTCGGGCGATTGAGTCGACCCCTGTGGGGCCCCGTCGGATGGCTCCGGTCGAGGCGTATCCGCATGCAACGGGGGCGGTCTCCGCGAGCGGATGACAAGGCGCAGGTGCGAGGGGCAGGGGCCACGTGCTGCGCCTGATGAAGACTGCCTCGGGGCATAGGACGGCGGTTCTTGAGGAAGACCGGGAGTGGCTACGACACGGAGGCGGCTGCGTTCGGGCTGCCACGGGTCAGCCGCAAGGGGTCGCCTCGCCCCCTTGTCGCTGATGCGGGTCACCAGCGAGGGGTGGGTCGGAGGTGTTGCGGGCGACAGGGGGCAGGGCTTCGTGGGAGGACGCTGCCCCTGCGGGTGACCCGGATCCGCTCGTGCAGCGGCGGGACGTCGCTTCGAGTTGAATTCGCGGGGTAGACCGCTCAGCGCGTCGCGAAGAACGCTGCCGCGGCCACGGCCACGATCGCAATGACGGCGAGCGTGTAATTGATGGCGCTCGGCTTTTTTTCGGCGGCGCGCCGCGCGAGCTCGTCGGCCCGCGCCTTTTTCTTCTTCTTGCGCACCGCGCTCGCAGGCGCCGCTTCTGCCACCTTCGCCGGCTCCACATTGGCGCTCGGTTGTTCCGGGGGGCGCGTCGAGACCGAGGGCGGCGGCGGCGTGATCTTCCTCGAACGAACGGCCGCTTCTTCGACGGGCTCGCTCGAAATCGAAAGCGCGTCGAGCGCGTCGATCGCCGCGGCCGCGTTCGGGAATCGCTCGTACGGGTCCTTTTCGAGCAGCTTGCCCACGAGCGGCTCGAGCTCGGCGGGAATCTTCACGTCCGGCGCGCGCACCGAAAACGACGGCGGCGGCGTCGTGCGGTGATGCGAAAACATCTCGACCGGATCGGTCGAATCGAACGGGTGTTTGCCCGTCAGCATCTCGTACATCATCACGCCGAGCGCATAGAGGTCCGCGCGCTCGTCGACCGCGTCCATGCCGTGCGCCGCCTCGGGCGCGAGGTAGTTGATCGTCCCGAAGATCACGCCGACGCCGGTGAGGCGCGACGGCGGCCGGCCCTCCTTGGGCACCGTGAGCGGGAGCTTGCCGACGGAGACCTTCGCGAAGCCGAAGTCGATGAGCTTCGCCACGAAGCCCGCTTCGAGCATCACGTTCCGCGGCTTCAGGTCGCGGTGCACGATGCCGAGCTCGTGCGCGGCTTGCAGGCCGAGCAGGATCTGCCGCGCGACGTGCACGACGGTGCGCGGCTTCATCGGCCCCTCGCGGATCACCTCGGCGAGGTTCTTCCCCTCGACGTACTCGAGGATCAGGAAGTACGAGCCGTCGTCGAGTTTTCCGAAGTCCGTCGCGTGGGCGATGTTCGGGTTGTCGATGTGCGCGCCGACGAGGGCTTCGCGCTCGAAGCGCGCCACGATCTCGGGGTTGTCGTCGCTCTCGGGGTGCAGGATCTTCACGGCGATGCGCTTGTGCATGAGCACGTGCTCGCCGAGGTAGACGGCGCCCATGCCGCCCATCGCCAGGAGGTCGATGATCCGGTAGCGCTCCGAGATCGTCTGGCCAATCAGGTCCCGCGCGCGTTCGAGCGCTTTTTGGTGGGCCTCCTCGTTGGCCTGGTCGACGTCGGCCGGCGGATCGGCCTCGGCCTCGTCGTCGATCTCGATGGACTGCGCGCTCTCGTGGGTAGGCGACATGCAGGGCTAGCCGGGTAGGCGGAAGGTTTGTCGCACCCGATCGGCGCTCGGGCCTTTGCCGTTCATCATCACGCGGATGAGCTCGTTCCACAACGTGGGGATGTACGCGTACCGCTGGTTGGGATCGGCCGCGAGCGCGCGCGCGGCCCACGCGTCGATCTCGGGCGCGAGGTCGGGCCGCAGCGGGGAGAGCTCGGGGCGCGGCGCGGTCGTCACGGCGAGGGAGAGATCCGCGAGGGTGTCGCCCTGGAACGGCGTCCGGCCGGCGAGCGCGCGGAAGACGACGGCGCCGAAGGCATAGACGTCGGCGCGATGATCGAGCGGCTCGCCGCGAAAGGCCTCGGGCGCGACGTAGCTCGGCGAGCCGCCTTGGGTGACGTCGGCCGTGAGCGCCTCGAAGCCGAGGACTTGGGCGAGGCCGAAGTCGAGGATGCGCACGCCGCCGCCCTGCTCGGGCGAGATGAGGAAGAGGTTCGCGGGTTTGACGTCGCGGTGGATGATGCCTTGCGCGTGCGCGGTGTGGAGCGCGCGCGCGATCGGGTCGAGGAGCGTGAGCAGGTTGTAGGAGCTCAAACGATCGCCGAAGAGCTCCAGGTCCGCGAGGTGCGCCTCGAAGCTCTCGCCTTCGAGAAGCTCCGTGACCAGGAACAAGGCGCCGTCGGGGTCGGTGCCGAAGGCATGGACGCGCACGACGCTCGTGCCCCAGAGCGACGCGAGGGATTGGGCTTCGCGGAAGAGGCGCGCGGGGAGCTGCGGGTCGTCCTGGGCCTGCGTGCGGAGCCGTTTGACGGCGACCTCGGTGCCGGTTTGCAGGTCGTTCGCCCTGTACACGACGCCATGACGCCCGCGTCCGAGCTCCTCCCCGAGCTGGTAGCGGCCCTCGAGCGTCTCGCCTTCCATAGGTTCCCCGGGGAGCAATCTACCTGGTCCCTCCCACGGAAGGCATCTTTTCGCAGAGGCCCCTGGTCCGGTCCGGTCGATCGACGCGGGCGCCCTCGGTCGACGCTCTCTTTGCCCGGGGGCGGGGGGCGATGCTACGGGAAGGGCCGTGAAGAGCGCGGTCCCGGAGAACGCCGCGAAGGGCGCGGGCCTCGAAGAGGCCGTGGCGCGGTTCGTACGCCACCTCGGCGAGGAACGTCGAGCATCACCCCATACCGTGGCCGCGTACCGTCGAGACCTTGCCCAGCTCATCGCCCACGTGCAGGAGCGGCGCGGGCGGGTTCGTGGCCCTGGGGACCTCGACGTGTTCGTGCTGCGAGGGTTCCTCGGGCAGCTCGCCCGGACGCACGCGCCGCCGTCGATCGGCAGGAAGATCGCCGCAGTGCGGGCCTTTTTGCGGTGGCTCGAGCGGCGCGGGGAGATCGAGAAGAACCCCGCGGCCGAGCTCGAGCTGCCCAAGGTGCGGCGGCCGATGCCCACGTTCGTCAACGCGGACGCCGCGGCGGAGGTCGTCGAGGCGCCCGACGAGGCGACGGCGGAAGGGCAACGAGATCGGGCGATCTTGGAGGTGCTGTACGCGTCGGGGCTCCGCGTGTCGGAGCTCGTGGGGCTCGACGTCGGCGACGTGGAGATCGCGGCGGACGGTGGACGCGCGCGCGTGCTCGGCAAGGGGAGCAAGGAGCGGATCGTGCCGGTGGGCTCGCTCGCGTGCGGCGCGATCACGCGATGGCTCGGGCGGCGGGAGGAGCTCCGGAACCCGAAGACGGGCGCGCTCGACGAGCGAGCGCTCTTCGTGTCGAGGCTCGGCCGGCGCATCAGCGTGCGGCAGGTGCAGCACCTCGTGCATCGGTACGGCGCGCTCGGCGCGGGCCGCGCGGACCTGCACCCGCACGCGCTCCGGCACACGTTCGCGACGCACTTGCTCGACGGCGGCGCGGATCTGCGCGCGATCCAGAAGATGCTCGGGCACGCGAGCCTGTCGACGACGCAGAGGTACGCGCACGTCTCGATCGATCACCTGACGAAGGTGTACGACGCGGCGCACCCGCTCGCGCGGAGGAGCCCCACGAAGACGGCCGGCCCGGAGGTCGCGCCGCCCCGCGCGCCGCGCGCGCGAACCAAGGGATGAAGACCGCGCTCTACGTTCGAGCTTGGGCGAGCCGGATCGCCCGCGGGGCGATGGGCGCATCCATCGCGGGGCTCGCGGCCGCCGCGCTCGACGCGGCGTATGCGCGCGGCGGCGAGGAGGAGCGCATCGACGCCGCCAAGGCGTTCGCGATCTTCGTCGCGGACGCCGGGCTCGTCGCGCCCGTCGCGCTCCTCGTGGGGCTCGTCGTGGCGACGTCGCTCGTGATTCTTTTCCCGGACGCGGCGCCGACGCCCGCGTCGGCCGTGGCGTCGCTCCGCGCGCGCGCGAAAGGCCGGCCCGCGGACGTGGCCGCGTTCGTGCCGCTCGCGATCGTGGCCGCATTCCTGTGGATGACGCTCTCCGCGCAGCTCGCACGGGCGCTGCTCGCGCTCGACGTCGCGGCGCCGCTCGCGGGGTTCGCCATCGCGACGGGCACGCTCGTCGTCGGCCTGCTCGCGGCGCTGCTCTCGCTCGCGCTCACGCCGGCGCTGCGGCAAGCGCTGGCGACGGCGAGCGAGGGCCGGCCCGCGTTCGTCGATCCCGCGAAGACGGCCTTCGCCGCGCTCGTGGTCGTGGGTCTGCTCCTGGGCCTCGGCGTCGCGACCGGCGGGCCGAGCGGCGAGGGCGGGCTCTTCGGGATCTACGGCGTGCTCAAGCGCCCCGAGCTCGATCTGCGCGCGGTGGGGATGCTCGCGCTCATCGCGTTCGCCGCGGTCCTCTCGTCCGCGCTCGCTTCGCCGCGCAGGGCGCTCGTCGCGGCGCTCATCGCGTTCGCGCCGGTCCTCTTCACGCCGCGGACGGCGGTCTCGCTCGGGGGCGAGGGCGCGCCGGTGGCGCAGGCGATCGAGCGGGATGCGCCGCTCGGCAAGCTCTCGCTCGCGGTGATGCGCAAGCTCGCGGATCGGGATCACGACGGCGCGAGCGCGCTCTTCGGCGGCGGGGATTGCCGCGAGGGAGACGCGTCGGTCGGGCCGCTCGGCGTGGAGATCCCCGACAACGGCGTCGACGAGGATTGCTCGGGCTCGGACCTGCGCGCCGAGGTGCTCGCCGCGCTCGCGCCTGCCGCTTCGGCGCAAGCGCCCGCGCCGAAGAGCGCCGATGTCCCGGCCGACCTCAACGTCGTGCTCATCACGGTGGACACGCTGCGCGCCGACCTCGGGTTCGCCGGGTATCCGCAGCCCGTCTCGCCGAACCTCGACAAACTCGCCGCCGAGAGCGCGGTGTTTCTCCGGGCCTACTCGCTCGCCTCGTACACGGGCAAGAGCGTCGGCCCGATGCTCCTCGGCAAGTACGGCAGCGAGACGCAGCGCAACTGGGGGCACTTCAACAAGTTCGAGGACACCGAGACCTTCCTCGCCGAGCGCCTCTCGCGCGCGGGCGTCCGCACGATGGGCGTGCACGCGCACCGCTACTTCGGCAAGTTCGGCGGCCTCGACGCCGGCTTCGACGTGGTCGATCTCTCGGCCGCGCCGCCCGAGAACGCGCCCTGGGACGTGGCCGACATGAAGTCGAGCGACGCGCTCACGGACGCGGCGCTCGCGCAGCTCGCGAAGCCGGAGAACACGCAGGGACGCTTCTTCTTGTGGGTGCACTACCTCGACCCGCACGCCGACTACCTGCGCCACGACGACGTGCCGAACTTCGGCGCGGGCCAGCGCGCGCTCTACGACGGCGAGGTCGCGTTCACGGACAAACACATCGGCCGCCTCCTCGACGGGATCCGCGCGGCGCCCTGGGGCAAGCGCACGGCGATCGTCGTGACGAGTGATCACGGCGAGGCGTTCGGCGAGCACAAGATGTTCCGCCACGGCTTCGAGTTGTGGGAGCCGCTCGTGCGCGTCCCGCTCGTCGTGCACGTCCCGGGCGCGAAGCCTGCGCGGATCGAGGCGCGCAGGAGCACCATCGACGTCACGCCCACGGTGCTCGATCTCTTCCGCATCGAGCCTCCGAAGCCCGGCGCCGAGGGCCCGGACTTCCTCTCGGGCACCTCGCTCCTGTCCGACGTGTTCTTGCCCGAGGGGCAGACGCCGGCCGCGCGTGACGTCGTCATCGACATGCCGGCCGGCCCCTACAACGACGCGCGCCGCGCGTTGATCCACGGCGACCTCAAGCTGATCGTCTCGAACAACGCGGGCTACGAGCTCTACGATCTCGGCCAGGATCCCGAGGAAAAGAAAGACCTCTGGCGTTCGCCCGACACGCGCCAGGGCATGGAGGAGCGCTACGCAGCCCTGCGCGCGCGCCTCCGGGAGATCCGCGTGACGGGCCCGCGGAAGTGAGTTCGTCGTTCAAGCCCTTCCAGTTCCGGCCGACGATCGCCTAGGATGAACCCCGTGCTTCCCCCCACAGCGGTCGTATTCGATCTCGACGGGACGCTGCTCGACAGCCGCGGCGACATCGTGGCCGCGCTGAACCACGCGCTGCTCACGACGGGGCGCAACCCGCAGCCTGCGCAGGTGATCGTGCGCCTGGTCGGCGACGGCCCGCGCGCGCTCTGCGCGAGGGCCGCGAAGATCCCGGAAGACGCGCCGGAGACCGACGAGCTCATCCGCCTCTTCCTCGACTACTACAGGGAGCACCCGCTCGACTTCACGCGCTGGGCGAAAGGCGCGCTCGAGACGATCGAGGCCCTCTCCGCGATGGAGAACATGTCGCTCGGCATCTGCACGAACAAGCACCGCGCGACGACCGACGTCGTGCTGCGCGCGCTCGGCATCGAGGATCGGTTCGGCGCGGTCGTGGCCGGCGGCGACACGAAGGAGCGCAAGCCCGACGCGGCGCCGCTCCTGCTCGCGGCGAAGCAGCTCGGCTCGATGCCGGCGGCGGTCGTGATGGTCGGCGACGGCATCCAGGACATCCTTTGTGCACGAAACGCCGGCACGTGGGCCGTGGGCGTCGAGTCCGGCTTCTCCACGGCCGAGGCGCTGATCCAGGCGGGGCCGGACGTGACCGTGCGCGATCTCTCGATGCTGCCCGGCATCGTGCAGCGCTGGCGCGAGCCGACGACGAGGATCAAGCTGCGCTAAGTCCTTGCTCGTGATCCTGCATCGGGACGAACGATTCGTCGTCGTCGACAAACCGTCCGGCCTCGCCGTCCACCCCGGCTGGGCCGACGATGAGCGGACCGCGATGCACGAGGTGCGCGATACCCTCGGGCAAAAGGTCTTTCCGGTCCACCGCCTCGACCGCGCCACGAGCGGCGTCCTCGTCTTTGCGCTCGCCCCCGAGAGCGCCCGCGTCTTTTGCGAGATGTTCGAGGAGGGCCGCGTCGAAAAGCATTACCTCGCGCTCGTCCGCGGCGTCGCCCCCGAGGCCGGCACCATCGACCACCCCATCCCCCGCCGTGAGGGCGGGCCACGCGTGCCCGCTTCGACCTCGTTCCGCAGGGTTTGGCGAGGCGAACACCTCTCGCTCGTCGACGCGGAGCCGCATTCGGGCCGGCTGCACCAGGTGCGGCGGCACATGAAGCACATCAGCCACCCGCTGATCGGGGACGCGAATTATGGCAAGGGCGCGCTGAACCGCGATTATCGGGAGCGCTTTGGCCTCGCGCGGCTCGCGCTGCATGCGCGGTCGCTCGGCTTCGTGCACCCGTGGGAGGGCAAGCCGATCACGTTCGAAGCGGCGCTGCCGGAGGATCTCCGGGCGCCGTTCGAGCGGATCGGCGTGGTCATTTGATGATCGACTGGCAGCCGAAGAAGACCTCGATCTTCCCGGTCTTGTCCTCGCCGACCAAGGCCTGGGCCTGGTCGCACGAGGTCTCGCAGAGGATGACCTTCTGCGGCGCCGCGGGGTCGTCGTAATACCAGCCGCCGCCGCTGCAGGCCGCCGCGCCGTTCACCCGCGGCAGGTACGTCGGCGCGCCGCCGCTCGAAAGCGCCACGTTCACGAGCTCCGGATCGAGGTCCTCGCCCGTGGGCGGCTTCGGGATCGTGAGCTCGCACGAGAGCTTCGCGGTCTGGTCCACGGCCTGGGCCACCGCGTCGAAGAACGGCTGCCAGGCGGCGCTGCCGTCGCAGAGTTGCGCCCGCACGCCGCCCGTCTTTTGCACGAGCGTCGTGTACGTCGGGCCCGAGCTCGGCGGCGCGCTGCCGTCCGAATACTCGCAAATCGTGTTCGGATTCGAGGTCGAGCCCCAGCCGTAGATGCCGCTGAACACGTAATCGGTGAAGAGCCCATTCCAGGACGGGCTCAGGATCCCCGGCGGGAGCGTCAGCGAGTTCGCTGGGTTCTTCCCGCCCGCGAACGACTCGAAATTCGTCGCCGAAAGGCGCGAGTTGTCGTCCGACACGATGACGATCGTCTTCGTCGCCTGCGGCCGGAGCTCCTGCTTCCAGGGCTCGCCGCCCCGCTCGTCGCCGAGCTTGTAGCCGTCCGTTTGTCCAAGCGTGCCGAGGAACTGTTCGAGCGGCTGCACGCTGCGGATGTCCACGCTCGAATGGAAGAAGCGCGGACCATTGCCGCAACTGTCGTTGCCCGCGAGCGGCGCCGGAATGCAGATCGGATACCGCGTGCTGCCGCCGACCTGCACCGGGCTCGTCTTGTTCCGGAGCGAGAGCATGATGACCTTGTAGTCCAGGTTCTTCGCGGCGATCAGCGAGGCGAAGGCATTGAGGCCCTTCTTGATCTCGGTGATCGCGGGCTGCATGCTCGACGAGTTGTCGACGACCCAGATGATGTCGACGGGGAGCTTCTCGACGGTCGCCTCGGACGCCGTCGACGCGCACGCGGCGTCATCCGAGAGGGGCGGCGCGTCCGTGCCCGTCCCCCCGTCGTCCTGGAAGAGCCCGCCCTCGCCCGCCGAGCCTCCCGCGCCCGTGCCCGCGGTCCCGCCGGCGCCGCCGGTGCCGCCGGTTCCCCCTTGCCCCGGAGGGTCCCACGAGGAGCTGCCCCCGTTCGAGGTGGCACATGCAATGACCATGGTGGCGGCGGTCGAGGCGAGGAGCGAAAGCAAGACGCAAGGGCGCATGGTCGGACCTTACCACCGTTTTCCACGCCGAACAGGGTTCGTCGATGGCAAAACCGTGTCACGCGCTGCGTACGGGAGGCCGCACGGGGGGTGGGTGCGGCGTCACCCGGCCGTCGTTCCCCGGCGCTCGACCGGGCCGAATCCCGCTTGAAGCTCACGGCCGTATGGCGTCGCGTTCAAAATGGCGCGCAGGCGCAGGCGCGCGCGGTGCAGGCGCGAACGGACGGCGCTCTCGCTGACCATGAGCTTCTGGGCGATTTCCTGGAGCCCGAGATCCTCGTGGTAATGCGCCATCACCACGTCCCGATAGTCGTTTGGCAGCTCGCCCAGGGCGAGCCGGACGAAACGCTCGCGCTCGGCCACGCTCGCCGCGTCGTCTTCGAGCGCCGGGGCGCGCATCGTGGGCAGAACGCTGAGGTCCTCGAGGTCGAGGCCGCCGACGAACCGCGCCCGCTGACGCCTTTGGGAGCGCATCAGCATCAGAGCTTCGTTCGCCGTGACCCGGAAGAGCCACGTCGTGAAGCTCGAATCGCCGCGGAAGGAGCGAATTCGTCGGATGACCTGGAGGAGCGTCGATTGAACGAGATCGAGCCTGTCTTCGTCCGAGACGGGATACCGAGCGAGCTGCCGCTCCACGTGCGGCCGGATGGCACGCGTGAGCGCGTCGAGCGCCACGGTGTCGCCATTCTTGACGCGCTCGATGAGCTCGCTGAGCCGGGCCTCTGCCCCGGCAGGCGCGGGCGGTGCCGCGGAGGTACGCGTCGTCGTGACGGCCTGGACGGCCATGAGAGCCTCCATCACCAGCGCTTTCCCGGCACTTCGTGGGCGCGCCTGGCAGGTGGTCGGAGTTAGCAAGTCATCTGCCAGGCATGGCAGGTCGGGATCCGCGCGAATGGCTGGCGCCGCTGGCACGTCGGGGCGTGAGGGATGTGCCTCCGCGCCTCGCGGGGCGCGTGAGCCATCGCAGCGAGGGCACAAACGATGCGCACGGATTGCCCAGCCGCGGTATAAGCCCGGCGTGGACCGTTCTGGCACTCCGCCCAAGGCGCTCTCGCATCCGCTGCCCGCCGGGATGCGCGATCTCTTACCGGACGAGACGAGAAGACGGCGCGCGCTCGCCCGGACCCTCCTCGACCATTTCGCCCTGCACGGTTACGACCTCGTGACGCCGCCGGCGTTCGAGCTGGCCGAGGTGCTGGAAAAGGGCCTCGGGGCCCTCGATCCCGGCGACGTGTTGCGTTTCGTGGAGCCGGAGAGTGGCGAGGTGTGCGCGCTCCGTCCCGACATGACGCCGCAGATCGCGCGGATGGTGGCCACGCGCCTCGCCGCCGAGCCCGCGCCGATCCGGCTCTGCTACGAAGGGACGATCGTGCGGCGTCGCCAAGGTCGGGCCAAAAAGCACCGGCAAATCCCGCAGGCCGGGGTGGAGCTCTACGGCGCGCCTTCGCCCGAGGGCGACCTCGAAGCGCTGCGGCTCCTTGCGTCGGTGACGCAGGCCGTGGGCCTCGGGTCGTTCGTGATCGACCTCGGCCACGCGCTCATCGCGCGCGCCCTGGTCGACGTGGTGCCATCGCCGCTCGACGTGGAGGTGACGGACGCGCTGGCGCAAAAGGACGCGTCGCGGCTGCTCACGTTGCTTTCGGGCCGGGAAGCGGCGGGGGTGCCGAAGCGCGTGGCGGAGGCGCTCGTGGCGCTGCCGGAGCTCGCGGGCGGGGCGGAGGATCGGCCGGGCGAGGAGATTCTCTCCCGCGCGGAAAAACTCTTCGTGGGGACGGGGGCGGAGGGGCCGCTGCGCGAGCTTCGGGCGTTATGGGAGACGGCGCGCGGGCCGAGCACGTCCGCGGCCGGGCTCGGCGATGTCTTGCGGCTCGATCTCGGCGAGGTGCGGGGCTTCGCATATTACACGGGGCCGATTTTCCACGTGCTCGCGCCGGGGCCGGGCGAGCCCGTGGGGGCGGGCGGTCGATACGACGATTTGCTCGAACGTTTTGGTTTGCCCATGCAGGCGGTGGGCTTTGGCTTGCATCTCGACGCGATTGCGCGGGCGCGGGAAGCCGCGGGCGTGCGGGAGGAGCGGCCCCTCCGGGTGCTCGTGTCCGCGGATCCGCCGGGCGAAGCGCTGGCGTCGTCGCTCCGGGCGCGAGGCATCGCGACGGCGTGGCGCGCGCCGGGGGCGGACGTCCTGCGTTATGCAGCGGCGCACCGGTTTTCGCACGTGGTGACCGCGGGGAGCGAGAGGGCGCTGCGAATCAGCCGGACGGACAAACCCGAGGCCGCGGTGGAGATCGCGGCGGGCACGGGCGTGGACGTAGACGTGGACGGGATCGTGCGGGCCTTAGGCGAATAGCCGCCACTCGTCTTCGAGCAGCCCCAAGGCCTCGTCCAGGCTGCCTGCGAGGTCCGGCGCCAGCCATTCCGACGACGAGGCGCTCTTCGCGACCGCCTCGAACGAGGGCACCGGCACCTTGCCCGCGAGCTTCTCCAGCCGTTTGCCCGTCCGGGCCAGCCGCGAAACCCAGTCCGTGCTGCGGTAGGCGTATTCGGCCTCGTGCAGGAGCGCGCTGCCCACGCGGGCGAGGCGCTCGCGCACGACGACGGCGGGCTCGGCGCCCGAGCGGATCGCCTTGCGGCTCGCTTCGATCTCCAGGAGCACGAGGCCCGCGGGCGAGCCCGGCGTGAACGAGGGGCTGATCGGCTGGAACGAGAGGTCCGTGAGCGCGAGGAAGTACCACGTGTGCGGCGCGGCCACGCGGTAGAGCCATTCGGCGCCCGAGGCCTCGGCCGCGGCGATCGCCACGTGCCAGGCCCCTTCTTCGTCGACGTCGTCCTGCTCCGTGGGCATCCGCTCGATCGGGCGCACGGAGGCCGCGCGCAGGAGCGGATCGGCCCAGGCCATCGTCAGCGAGGACGTCGTGGGCGCGTAGCTCAGGAGCGCGCGCGCGCGGGCCTCGGCCGAGACGCGTCCGCGCGGATCGAGCCACACGAAACGTCCGTCTTTCAGGTCCACGCGATACTCGTGATCCTCGGCGCCGTGCGCCGCGAGCTCCCGGAGGAGCGCGGCCCCGCGCTCGGCCCACTTCGTGACGAGCGGCGGGTCTGCGGCGGGCGGACGCTCGGTGCGCGCGGGTCGGACCTCGGGCATCGGGGGCGCGGGCGGCGCGAGGGCGGGGCCCTCCTTCGGCCTTTTTGCGACGGCCTTCGAGGTCGTCTCCGGGGCGACCTTCGTCGGCTTTGCGGCGGCCTTTTTCGTCCGCGTCGGCTTGGATCCTGCGCGCGCCTTGCTCATCGTGCCTCGAGGGCAGCGCGGAGCTTGCCGCGCTCACCCACCATTTTCAACGGATCCCCACGTTTGTCACGCGCTGGTTTTTGCTTGCCCGACGAACGCCCCGGTCGAGGTGCGCCAGCCTGCCCTCCGCGCTAGAACGTGATGCCCCAGGCGGAGCGGCGAGATCCCGTGTCCTGTCGAGGACTTCGGATCCTTGTTGCGTTGCGCACGTGGGTTGCGCGATCCTGCGAAGATCAGGCCCATGGTCACCCCTCCAATCGTTTCCGCCTCGCTCCCGTTCGATGCGCCTTCTTATTTCGCGCAGTCGAGGGATGTCTGCGTGGTCTACGACACGGCGCGTCGGTTCGTCTATGCGAACCCGGCGGCGTGTGGGCTGCTCGGGTGGGATGCGGAGGGGCTCGTGGGCAAGTCGCCGCGGGATCTTTATGGGGACCGGGCGGCGAGCATCGAGCAGTGCGTGGAGCGCGCGTTTTCGAGCGGCGAGATCGTGCAGGTGGTGCACAAGATCCGCGGCAGCGCGGGGGCGGTCGCCTACATCGACACGAGCTACACGCCGGTGCGCGGCGCGGACGGCAGCGTGTCGTTCGTCGTGTCGCTCGGCCGCGACATGACCGACACGTCGGCGCGTTGGCGCGAGCTCGAGGACACTGTGGCCCGCAGGACGCGGGATCTCACGGCCATGGAGTCGCGCTTCGACGTGCTGCTCCGGAACCTCCAGATCGGCCTCGTCATCCGGGGGCCGCGGGGAGACATGCGCTTCGTCAACCGCCGCGCGCTCGAAATGCTCGGCATGACCGAGGCGCAGATGCACGGCCGCGCTCCGAACGATCCGGGCTGGGCGATGCTGAGCGAGGACGGCAAACCCCTGCCCCCCGACCAATCCCCCATGGCGCGCGCCCTCGGAAAGGGGGAGGCCGTCTCGTCCATGATCATCGGCGTGGATCGGCCGAAAATCGGCGATCGCGTGTGGCTCCTGGTCAGCGTGATGGTGCAGCGGGACCAGGCCGACGTGGTCGAGCAGTACGTGGCGACGCTCAGCGACGTCACCGAGGCTCAAAAAGCCACGCGCGCGCTCGCCGAGCGGGAAGAGACGTTCCGCCTCCTCGCCGAGTCGATCAGCGACGTCTTCTGGATGACGGACGCGAATGGAAACACGCTCGTCTACGTGAGCCCGGCTTATGAAATCGTATGGGGCCGGCAGAGGTCGGAGCTCTACGAAAGACGGTTCCAGTTCCTCGACGCAATTCACCCCGACGATCGCGCGGTCGTCGTGGAAGCCATGCCGCTGCAGGAGCTCGGGCGATACGACATCGATTATCGCGTGGTGCGGCCAGACGGCACGATTCGCTGGGTGCGGGATCGGGCGTATCCGGTGAAGGATGCGTCGGGGCAGGTCGTGCGCGTCGTGGGGCTCGCGAGCGATATCACCGAGCTGCGGGCGGCGTCGGAGCTTATCCGGCGGCAGGCGGACGCGCTGCGGGAGCTCTCGACGCCGCTCGTGCCGATTGGCCACGGCGTGCTCGCGATGCCCATCGTGGGCGTGCTCGATTCGGCGCGGGCGCGGCAGGTCTTGGAGACGCTGCTCGAAGGGATCGTGCGGCACGCGGCGGAGGTGGTGATCCTCGACGTGACGGGTGTCGGCGTCGTGGACGCGCAGGTGGCGAGCGCGCTCGTGGCGGCGACGCAGGCGGCGCGGCTGCTCGGGGCGGAGGTGCTGCTCACGGGCCTGCGCCCGGACGTCGCGCACACGATCGTCGGGCTCGGGCTCGATCTCGGCACGCTCGTGACCCGCTCGACGCTGGAGATGGGCATCCGCTGGGCGCTCTCCGAGCGAAAGCGCGGGAAAAACGTCCATTCCAGGAAATGAAGGGGCAGCCGGGGCGCGCGTGTTGATTTAGGATCCGGGCTCGATGGTGGATGATCAAAGGCCCCTGTCCGTTCGCCTCGCGACCTGGAACTGCTTCGGCGCGCCGCAGAGCCTCGAAGACTTTCTGGAGGGGCGGCCTTTCTGGCCCGAGCGCCTCGGGGCGCCAGCGGTGGTCGAGGCGCTCTCGCGCTTCGACATCGTGTGCATCCAGGAGAACTTCGTGGGCGGGGTGCACGAGCGGCTGGAAGCGTTGCGCGTGGCCGGGGGGTTTTCCGAGCTCTGGCACGATCCGCCGGGTCCCGACGGGGTCGACAAGACGCTCGTCGGCGCGGGCCTCGTGATCCTCTCGCGGTTTCCCCTGAAGGCGCGTTTTCTGCGATTGCCGCGCGGCGTGGGCGCGGACGGATTCGCGCGGAAGGGCGCCGCGCTCGCGGAGGTACGCTTGCCCGGGGGGCGCGAGCTTTACCTGGTGAACACGCATTTGCAGGCGGACGACGGGCGGGTCTCGCCGGAGGAATGCCTCCATGTGCGAAAAAACCAGGTCGAGGTGCTCTGCGACGCGTTGCGGGAGTCGGTGTCGAGCGGCGTGCCCACGGTCCTCTGCGGGGATCTCAATGTGCCTTGCGGGACGACCGAATACGAGGGGCTCGCGCGGAGGCTCGGCGAGAGCTTGACGGATCACACGGCGCGCGCGGGCCTTTTGACATATGACACGGAGCAGAACGACGTGGCGCGGGCGTTTCATGAGGGCGGCCCGGAGCGGGCGCTGATCGATTATGTGTGGACGTCGCGGCGCGCCACGCCGGAGCAGATCGTGACGGAGCTCGTCGCGCCGCTCGGCGAGCTTTCGGGCTGCCCGCCCCAGTATGCTGGCCGGGCGTTTGCCTCAGACCATTTCGGCGTGGGCGTGACGATCAAGATTGATTGATTCGGAGCCGCGCGATCGTCGCGCCCCAGCCGCCGCGCGTGGCCGGCGCGTCCCGGAACGATTCGACGAGCGGGTGGCGCGCGAGGATCGATTGCACGACGCGCCGCTGCACGCCTTTGCCGCGGCCGTGGATGAGCCGCACCTCGGGAAAACCGCGCGTGTGGGCCTCGTTCAGGTATTCCTCGACGACCGAGGGGATGTCACGGGGCGCAAAGCCGTGCAGGTCGATCGCGTCTTCGATCGGCAGGACGGCGATGGCGTCGGGGTCGGGCAACGGTTCGCCGTCGTCGGCCTCTTCGGTCGCAGGCGGCTCTTTCGGTTTTGCCGGGGCGAAGAGGCGCGCGAGGTGTTCGAGGAGGGCGCGGAGCATGGCCGGAGAGCAAAGTACCACCGCGGACCCGGCGTGGCCGCCTTTGCTTCGCGCGTGTATCTTTCCGGGATATGTCGGCGGCGGATGACGGACGAGAGGCGGAGATCGGGCACGAGTCGACGGTGCCGCTCGTCTTGCCGGGGCCGCCGGCCGAGCGGCGGGGCGTGCCGCTTTCGCTCTCGGAGCGATACCAGGACATCACGTTCGTCGGCGAAGGCGGGATGGGCACGGTGTACCGCGGCATGGATCCGCGCCTCGGGCGGACCGTGGCGTTGAAGCTCTTGAAGGGCGACGATCCGGATCTGTGGCGTCGATTCCTCGGCGAGGCGCGGGCGCAGGCGCGTATCCAGCACGACCACGTATGCCGCGTGTACGAGGCCGGGCAGGCGGACGGCGAGCCGTACATCGCGATGCAATTCATCGACGGCGAGCCGCTGTCGCGCTTTCGGGATCGGCTGACGCTGGAGCAGCGGGTCAAGCTGATGCTTGAAATCACGGCCGCGGTGCACGAGGCGCACCGGCTCGGGCTCATTCATCGGGACATCAAGCCGGGGAACATCCTCGTGGAGCGCCGCGAGGACGGCTCGCTGAAGCCGTACATCATGGATTTCGGATTGGCGCGGGAGGTCTCGGACCGCGGACAAACCCGCACGGGCGCGGTGGTCGGGACGCCGGCGTACATGCCGCCGGAGCAGGCGAAGGGCGACGTGCGGGCGATGGATCGTCGCTCGGACGTGTATTCGCTGGGGGCGACGCTCTACGACGTGATCGTGGGGCATCCGCCGTTTGTTGCGGAGCACCCGTGGAAGCTCTTGATGATGGTGGCGTACGAGGATGCGCCGACGATTGGCAAGGTGCAGAAGGGGGTGCCGTCAGAGCTCGCGACGATCGTGATGAAATGCCTCGAACGGGATCCTTCGAGGCGATACGATTCGGCGCGGGCGCTCGCGGAGGATTTGCAGCGTTACCTCGACGGCGAGCCGATCCTGGCGAAGCGGGCCTCGATCGGATACGTGCTCTGGAAAAAAGCGCGCAAGCACAAGCTTCTGGCGTCGGTCTTGACGCTCGGGGCCGTGTCGTCGCTGGTCTTCGGGGGCGTGTGGGTGCGGGCGCAACGGCAGGCGGCGGAGCAGGCGGAGCTCGCGCGGGAGCTCGGCGAGGGCGTGAAGGAAATGGAGCTCTTTCTGCGGGCGGCGTATGCGTATCCGCTGCACGACGTGGAGCGGGAGAGGGACGTGGTACGCGTGCGGCTCGCGGAGATCGAGCAGCGAATGGCGGACGCGGGGAAGGTGGGGCAGGGGCCGGGGCATTATGCGATCGGGCGGGGGCACCTCGCGCTCGGGGATCCGGAGGGGGCGCGGGAGCACCTGGAGAAGGCGATCGCGGCGGGGTATTCGTCGCCGGATCTGCGGTATGCGCTCGGGCGGGCGATCGGCGAGATCTATCAGCGGGCGCTCGCCGAGACGCGGCGGATCACGAACGAGGAGGAGCGGAAGAAGAAGGTCACGGAGCTTTCGCGGGAGCTCAGGGACCCGGCGCTCGGGCATTTGCGGGCGGCGATGGGGGCGCGGATCGAGGTGCCGGCCTATGCGGAGGGGCTCATCGCGCTCTACGAGGGGAAAAACGAGGAGGCCGCCGCGAAGGCGCGGGAGGCGTTCGAGAAGGCGCCCTGGATGCACGAGGCGAAGAAGCTCGAAGCGGACGCGCTCTTCGCGGAGGGGAGCAAGTATCGGCACGACGCGGCGTTCGATCACGAGAAGATGAAATCGTATTTCGAGCCGGCGGCGCGGGCCTACGCGGCCGCGGCGAACATGGGTCGGAGCGATCCGGAGGTGCACCGGGCAGCGTGCGAGTTGTGGGAGAAGACGGGGTGGGCGGCGCTGAATAGCAATGCGGACAGGCGAGTCCCGTTCGAGGCGGGCGTCGAGGCTTGTGATCGGGCCGTGCAGGCGAGCAGCCGAGACGGGAGATCACTCGTGCAACGCGCGTTGTTCCTCATCGCGCGCGCCAATGCCGTCTCGAGCAGCAACGCCAAGGATTCGGCGCAGGCCATCGTTCAGGCCGCGGTCGATGCTGCCGAGGAGGCTCTGCGCGCGCGCCCGCAGGACGTGATGGCGCGATATGCGCTCGCCACGGCGCTGCACGAGCGCGCGAAGCTCTTGGACACCCGCGGTCAGGACCTGCCCATCGAGGACGTCATCCAGGCCTACCTGCGTGTCCAGGAGCTGGATCCGTTGTTCACCTGGTCGTACAACGAGCTCGGGCAGGTGTACATCCTCGCCTCCGATATCGATCGGCGAAAAGGACGGGATGCGAGACGCGCGCTGGAGAACGCGCGGCAACAGTTCGAGCGTGCGCTCGCGCTGGACCCCGGGTTCTCGCTCCCGGCATTCATGATCGTGGAGGTGCTCGCGATGCTCGTGGACACCAGCCTCGAACGGGGGGAGGCCGCCGACGCGCACGTGAAGGACGCGCTCGACGCCCTGGCTGCCCTCGACAAACGAAGCGCCGTCGATCCGTGGCGCACGGCTTACTGGAAGGCGCGCACGTATCGGATCCTCGGCGGCCACGAGCTGGCCCTCGGCCGCGACCCTCGGCGGTTCACGAAGGCCGCCATCGATGCCATTCATGGATTCGCGGGGGATTCCCCGCGGGATATGTTTTTCCTGATCGAGGGGGCGAGGTGCCGGCAGTTGGAGGCGGAGCAAGGGCTGCGCGAGGGCCTTGATCCGAGCTCTCTCCTCGCGGAGGCACGGCGGTGGGTGGGGGACGCGGCGGCCATCAATGGGGGAACGAACATGGCGTTGCGCATCCTCGACGCGCGCATCCAGATCGTGACCCTTCGCGCGGAGCTGCGACGGGGCAGCGCGGCCGCCGCGAGCTTCGACGCCGCTTTCATGAACATGGCCCCGGTCCTGGAGGAGGCCAAGGAGCAAGCCGCGCCGTACCAGGTCATGAGCGAGGTGCATGGTTTGCGAGCGCAATGGTCGGCGAGGGCCGGTCGGAGGTTCCAGGAGGATCTCGCCGAGGGGCTCCGCATGGCGGAGAAGGCGCTCGCCAAGAATCCCCATATGGCAACTGCGTTTGCAGCGATGGGGCAGCTCCACCTCGTGGAGGCGCGCGCGTCGCAGGTCGAGAGCGAACGGGTGGCGGCCGCGCGCCGCGCGAAGGAGGCCTTCGACGCGGCGCTCCGGGAGAACGCGCTCCTCGCGCGGAAGTACGAGGAGGAGCTGAAGGAGATCGCCGCGCTCCTCCCTTGAACATCGTCCGATGGACAAACTGCATGGCGTGGCCTGCACTGCCTGCAGGCACCTCCCCGCAGATGCCTCCGCCGTGGGCCTGAGGACCCACAAAAAGCCGGGCTCCTGCCGGGCTAGGTGACGTGGCACGCCTCGTGCTATCCGTTCTCCACGTCGTTTCTTGGCGAGGAGATACCCATGCTGAAATCGTATTGCTTGTTCTCGTTCGTGGTTGCTGCCAGCGTCGTTTTTTCGGGTTGTGCGGCTCCCGAGGCGGAGAATCCCTTCGACGCCGACGATCTCGACGTCGGCCTGGAAACGCACGACCCCGGCGACCCCGACCCCAGGCCGCCGGGCAGCAGCAACCAATTCGGCCCCGGTTGCTTCTGGAACCCCAACGTCCAGGCGGCCTACAGGCTCTACGCGCAAAAGCCGCTCTACCAGGTGGAGAGCACCCTCCCCGAAAATTCGCATCTGTCCCTGGTCTCGAGCACGTGCAGGGATCAGGCCCTCAAATACCTCGCCCGGTGCGCATTGCCCGAGGGCTCCTCGATGACGGATCCGGTCACCAACACCACGTACAACGGCTGGCTCGGCCTCGCAGAACAGTGGAAGACGCAGGTCTTGAGCAGCGACAACCAGTGGTGGGTCACGTCGTGCCTGCTCGAGCACCTCAATGGGTACGGGATCGAGGTCCCCATTTTGCTCCAGGGAGTTCGCACGGAGCTCAGCGCGACGTCGACGCAGATCTCGCAGTTCCCCGTACCGGAGTCGCGCGCATGGGGAAACCTCTTCGCGGCGGGCTTCGTCGCCAACGTTTGTTATTACACGAACATGGCGACCTCGTGTCTCGTGGAGCAGGTGCTCGATAAGCGCATCTGCGACACGAGTCCCTATTGCAGTCTCAACATCGTGGGGAACTGCAACTCCGCGTGCTTCTACAATCCCCTCGCCGGCTACGTGCAATGCGGTTCGTCGGGGAACAAGTACATCAGCGTGCGCGTGCAGAATTACGATTGGTACGGCTACGATTGTGTCATTCCGGAGTGAACCGCGCCATGAAACATCAATCCAAGGGAGACATCACCATGTCCATGCATCGCTCTTTCATGGTATTCGCCCCCATTGCTTTGCTCCTCGCCGCCTGCGCCGGTCCGAGCGACGCGCCGGCCGAGGGGCGGACCGCCGAGGCCTCGCAGGCCATCACCATGGTCCAGAAGATCGAGGTCGGCTACTCGCACGCCTTCACGATTGCCGACGGCGGGGACCTCTACGCCTGGGGCTACAATGGGAACTACGAGCTCGGCCTCGGTGACACGACGAACCGCCTGGCCCCCGAACAAAGCAGCCTCCTCGATGTCGCCGACGTCGACGCGTACGGCCTGCATGCCTGCGCGGCGACGGAAGGCGGCTCGGTGTATTGCTGGGGCCACAACAACTTCAACAAGGTGGGCTCGGGCTCGTGGTACAGCCCGAAGCAAACGCCCACGGCCGTAGCCGGAATCGCGGACGCGGTTGCGGTCGCCACGGGGTGGGAGCATTCGTGCGCCCTCCTTTCGTCGGGTGAGGTGGTCTGCTGGGGGCAAAACTACTATGGGCAGCTCGGCCATGGCTCGATTGGCTCGTACTCCGCGTCGCCCGTGACGGTCTTGAATCTCGGCGACGCGATTGCGATCGACGCCGGCGCGTATTCGACGTGCGCGCTCCGCGCCACGGGCAAGGTGGTTTGCTGGGGCGACGACTGGCTTGGCCAGCTCGGCAATGGCAGCCCGAGCGCGAATCAGGACGATCCCGTCGAGGTGGTAGGGATCGACGACGCCGTGAAGATGGTGCGCGGGCAAAACCACGGCTGTGCGCTGCTGTCGAGCGGCGATGTGAAATGCTGGGGCGCGAACACCTACGGGCAGCTCGGCCTCGGCTCGGGCGCGGCGAGCGTGGCGTATTCGGCCGAGTTCGTTTCGAGCCTCTCGGACATCGTGGACCTCGGCGCGGGAAACAGCCACACTTGCGCGATTCGCAGCGACAACGAGGTGTTCTGCTGGGGTTTGAACGATTCGCGGCAGCTCGGCGACGGCACGACGACGAACCAGAGCGCGCCCACGCTGATCACGAACGCCGCGGGTGCGATCAAGATCGACGGCGGCCAGGTCTCCACGTGCGCGCTCTTCGAGGAGGGCGTGAAATGCTGGGGCAGCGATAGCGTCGGGCAGCTCGGCAATGGGGCGCCCGCGTCGGGGGCCAGCTCCACGCCGGTCGACGTCGTGTTCCCCTGATTTGAAGGCACGTGCGGAGGGCGGGCGGTTCAGTGTAAACTCGTCCGCCATGTCGACGGAGGGCGGGCGTGATGTGGCCCCGACGGAGCCGGGGCCGCCCGCGTCCGGCGGCGTCGTGCAGGTGGATCTCGGGCTCGCGTCGACGCTCCCGCTCGTGATGCCGGGCCCGCCGAGCGAGCGGCGCCATGTGCCGCGAGCTCTTGCGGAGCGGTACGAGGACATCCGGTTCCTCGGCGAAGGCGGGATGGGCACGGTGTACGGCGCGATGGATCCGCGCCTCGGCCGAAGGGTGGCGCTCAAGCTCCTGAAAGGCGACGATCCGGAGCTCTGGCGTCGATTCCTCGGCGAGGCGCGGGCGCAGGCGCGTATCCAGCACGAGCACGTGTGCCGCGTGTACGAGGCCGGGCAGGCCGACGGCGAGCCGTACATCGCGATGCAATACATCGACGGCGAGCCGCTCTCGAAGCGCGCGGAAAAGCTGACGCTCGAGCAAAGCGTGAAGCTCATGCAAGAGGTATCGGCGGCCGTGCACGAGGCGCATCGGCTCGGCGTGATTCACCGGGACATCAAGCCGGGCAACATCCTCGTCGAGGCGCGCGAGGACGGCTCGCTGAAGCCGTATGTGATGGATTTTGGTCTGGCGCGGGAGGTCTCCGACCGCGGAGAAACGCGAACGGGCGCGGTTCTCGGGACCCCCGCGTACATGCCGCCGGAGCAAGCGAAGGGCGACGTGCGGGCGATGGATCGGCGCTCGGACGTCTATTCGTTGGGGGCGACGCTCTACGACGTGATCGCGGGCCGGCCGCCGTTCGTCGCGGATCATGCGTGGAACCTTTTGATGGCGGTGGCGTACGAGGAGGCGCCGCCGCTCGGCACGGTCAAGAAAGGGGTGCCGGCCGAGCTCGAGACGATCGTGATGAAATGCCTGGAGCGGGAGCCGTCGCGACGATACGAGTCGGCGCGGGCGCTCGCCGAGGATTTGCAGCGGTTTCTCGACGGCGAGCCGATTCTGGCGCGACGTGCCTCGATCGGGTACGTGCTCTTGAAGAAGGCGCGAAAGCACAAGCTCGCGACGTCGCTGCTCGTGATTGCGCTGGGCTCGTCGCTCGTGCTCGTGGGCGTGTGGGTGCGGGCGCAACGGCAAGCGGCGGAGCAGGCGCGGCTCGCGCGCGAGCTCGGCGAGGGCGTGAAGGAGATGGAGCTGTTTTTGCGCGCCGCTTATGAATTGCCACTGCACGACGTGGAGCGGGAGCGGGACGTGGTGCGCGAGAGGCTCGGGGAGATCGAGCAACGAATGGCCGCGGCAGGGCGCGCGGGGGAGGGGCCGGGGCATTACGCGATCGGGCGCGGGCACCTCGCGCTCGGGGATCCGGACGGGGCGCGGGAGCACCTGGAGAAGGCGCTCGGGGCGGGGTATTCGTCGGCGGATCTGGAGTATGCGCTCGGGCGGGCGATCGGAGAGATTTTTCGGCGCTCGCTGGCGGAGACACGGCGGATCACGAACGAGGAGGAGCGGAAGAAGAAGGTCGAGGAGCTCGAGCGGGCGCTGCGGGATCCGGCGCTCGGGCATTTGCGGGCGGCGCTGGCGGCGAAGATCGAGGTGCCGGCGTACGCGGAGGGGCTCATCGCGCTCTACGAGGGGAAAAACGAGGCGGCGATTGCCAAGGCGAAGGAGGCGTTCGAGAAGGCGCCTTGGATGTACGAGGCGAAGAAGCTCGAAGCGGACGCGCTCTTCGCGGAGGGGAGCAAGTATCGGCACGACGCGGCGTTTGATTTCGAGAAGATGAAATCGTTCTTCGAGCCGGGGGCCGCGGTGTACAAAATCGCCGCGGACATGGGGCGGAGCGACCCTGAGGTGCACCGGGCGGAGTGCGAGTTATGGGAAAAGATGGGGCAAGCCGCCCTGTCGAAGGGTTTGCCCTCCGGTACGCCGTTCGACGTCGCCGAGGCGGTATGCAGCCGCGCGGTGCAATCGAGTTCGAAGGACGGCCGGGCGCGCGTGCAGCAGGCGCTCGTGCTCACGGCGCGCGTTTATTCGCGGGTCGCCGTGAGCGACGTCTCGGAGGATACGGTCCGCGCCGTGGAAGAGGCTCTGCGCACCGCGGAAGAGAGCGCCCGGACGAATGGTGAGGACGTCATGGCGCATTATGCGGTGGCATTCGCGCGTCGCATGCACGTGAATGTCCTGTTTGCGCTCGGTCGCAATGCTTCCATGGCGAAGGCGATCGATGCCTACGAGCGGGTTCTCGCGCTCGACCCGCGTTTTACCTGGGCGATGAACGAACTCGGCCTTGCGTACATCTCCGCGGCCGACGACGAGATATCAAAAGGGCGCGACGGCTCGATGCTTCTGCGCAAAGCGATCCGGCAGTTCGACCAAGCGATGGCGCTCGATCCCCGGTTCATCCTACCCGTGGGGCAACGGTTGCAGGCGTTCCGCATGCTGCTCGAAGCGGAGATCGATCGCGGGCGTCCCACGGAGGAGACGAGCAAGGCACTTTTCGAGGCGGTGGCGCTCCTTGAAAAGACGGGCAGCAGCCCCTCGATTCTCGCGTTCTGGAACGCGCGGGCGCACCGGCTTCATGGCCTTCAGGCGTTCGTCCTCGATCGGGATCCTCGACCTGCTCTTCGGACGGCCGTGGATGCCATCCGCGCGTTCGCGGGGCCCATGCCGAAGGAGTTCTGGCTTCTCGAGGAGCTCGCCGAGTGCCGATGGCTGGAGGCCTCGTATGCCTTGCGGCAGGGGCTCGACGCGACGCCGTTCATCGCCGAGGCGCGGGAAGCCGTGCGTATCTCGGCCGGAACGAGTGGATCGACGAGGGCGCAGCTCCGCCTCTTGTCCGCGAGGATCGAGATCGTGGCGCTGCGCGTCGACGCGAAACGTGCGGCGCTGACCCCGAAGAGCTTCGAGGCGGCCTTCGAGCAGGTACGGCCCTTGCTGGAGAAGGAGGGCGTCGACAGCAGCCCGCACGCCCTTCTCGCAGAGATTCATGCGCTCCGGGCGGTATGGCTGGCCGAGACGGGTGGTGATCCCGACGAGGATCTCGAGAAGGGCCTCACGAGGGCCGAGGAGGCGCTCTCCAAGAATCCGCAGCTCGCGAAGGCATACCTCGTGAGCGGCATGATGCACCTCGTAAAAGCGCGGCGCGCGCACGCGAAAGGCGAGCGCGCCGAGGCCACGCGCAAGGCCAAGGAGGCGTGCGCGAAGGCATTCCAGATCGATCCGTCGCTCGGGCGGGATCACGGGAGCCTCAAGAAGGAGGTCGAAGAAATCGTTCCTTAAGGACAGGAGAAGGTTGTAACCTCCAGCACGGATGTGCGAGGAGGGGGTGATGGCGCGCGCCTGCACCTGCTGCATGCTGCCGCCTGCAGCGCGGGACACGAGGCCGCGTCAGGGGCCTCTTTTTCCCTGGGATTTGCTCCGGGGACGTGGTGGCATGAGGTCTGCTAGGCATCTTTTGTCGAGCCGCTTCGAGCCCAGGAGAGCCCCATGAAATCGTCGTACCTGCTCCTCGTCCTTCTCGCCTCCTCCACCGCCCTGCTCAATGGCTGTGTGCTCTCGGAGGAGGAGAACCCCTTTGACGCCGAAGATTTCGATGTGGGGCTCGAAACGGCCGGATATGGTGGATTCGATCCCCCGTTCGGCAGCAATGGCTACGGCCCCCCGTGTTTCTGGGACTCCGGCTCGCAGCAAGCGCTGCGCGACCTCGGCAAAGTGGCGCTCACGTCCGGCGCGAGCGGGAAGCTGCCCGCCCTGCCGACGCTGCTCGCGTCCTGCCGCGAGGTCCTGAAGAACGCGGTCGAGTGCGCCCTGAACCCGTCGCAGTCCGTGGACGATCCCGTCAATGGATTGACCTACCAGGGGCATTGGGGGCTCGCAGACGAGTGGTATTACGGCGGGCTCAGCACGGACGGCAAGCGCTGGGTGACCGCGTGTATGGTGCAGCGGCTCAACGTCCTCGGCGCGCACGTCGATATCCTCCTCGAAGGCAATCACCCGCGGATCGTCGAGAACCTCGCGAACGACGCGACGTACGATTTCGAGGAGTCGAGCGCCTACGGGAACCTGTTCGACTCGCGCGCCACCATCGTCCCCGGCCGGCCGGCGTTTTCTGCGTACGTCTGCTCCGAGCTCGAGCAGATTCAGCAATGCCCGGCCTCGGGCGGCTTGCCTTGGATCGATCACCGGATCTGCGATCAGGCCGGGAATAGCTGCGGCCTCGTGTACCTCGGCGCGTGCCAGACCGCCTGCATTCCGAATGGCCCTGCCGGTGAATACTGGTCGTGCAAGCCGTCGGGTGCCATTGTTTACAACCCGCACACGATCCGGGTGCAGCTCAAGGACCCGACCTCCTGCTTCTGATCGGATCCCGCGCTAACGGCTCCACAAGAAAAACGCCGCGAGCCCGAGGACCAACAGCGTGATCGCGGCGGCCGCGAGCCTCGCTCGTCCCGCGCGGGCCCGCGCGGTCTTCACCGTCTCCGCAGACCGCTCCGTCTTCGCCGACGCCACCAGCGGATTCGCCGGGTGTGTCGCGACAATCTTCCGCTCTTCGTCCGTCACGCCGACGAGCGCCTCTTGCCGCAGGGAAAACCCCTCGGGCAGGAGCGGGCGAAGCGCGTCGCGCATCGCCTCCACGCTGGGAAATCGGTCCTCGCGGGCGTGCGCCGTCGCCTTCTCGACGAACCGCACGATCTCGGCCGGCACCCAGGGCGCGCTCTCGGCGAGCGGCTGCGGCGGCTGCGTCGTGATCGCATAAAGCAGCTCGACCAGCGATTTGACGTGTGCGTGCGGCGGCGCCCCCGCGAGCATCGCGTAGAGCGTCACGCCCATCGAATACACGTCGCATCGGGCGTCGACTTTCTTCGGACTCTCGATCTGCTCGGGCGCCATGTAGAGCGGCGTGCCGATCACCTGCCCGCTCTGCGTCATCGATACGGCCGGCGCCGTGAGCGCGCCGCCCGCGCCCATCGCCTCGGGCGTGCGCCGGATTTTCGCTACGCCGAAATCGAGGAGTTTTACGGTGACCTCGCCGTCCCCGCCCCGCGCGAGAAAAAGGTTCTCGGGCTTGATGTCGCGGTGGATGACGCTCACCGCGTGCGCTGCCGCGAGCCCCTCGCAAGCCTGCGCCAGGATCCGCAGCGCGACGTCGGGGCGGAGCGGGCCCACGCGTCCGAGGAGCGCGCGCACGTCCTCCCCATCGAGCAACTCCATGACCTGGAACGGCACGCCGCTCTCGGGATCGTGATCCACCGCGATGGCCGCGACGACGTGCGGCGAGTCGAGGGAGCCGGCGATCCGCGCCTCCTGCTCGAAGCGGAGCAGGTCCGGGTCATCGGGGGCGAACGGGCGCACATGCAGCCACTTGATCGCCACGCGCTGTCCGGTCTTCGTGCTCCTCGCCTCGTAGACGGTCCCCATGCCGCCTTGACCCAGCACGCGGACGATCTCGTAGTCGGTGAGGAGCTGCCGACCAATCATCCGGGGGCATGGTACGCGGCGCCCGACGAAGAGCAACTGCTTCGGCGCGAGCAGGCGCGTCCGTTCGTGATACCGTGCCCGCACCATGAGCAAGGAACCGCACGCGAAGGAGACGGTGGCCCTCGTCGTTCGCCCGCGCGAGTGCGCCATCGGCCGCTTTCGCCTCCAGGTCACGGCGGGGCCCGATCGAGGCGTCGAGCGCGTCTCGGATGGCGCCGAGCTCTCCGTGGGCACGGCCGCCGGCAACCACCTCGTCCTGACCGACGGCGCCGTCTCGCGTCACCATTGCGCGATCACCGTGACGGACCGTGGGTTTCTCGTGCGCGACCTCGGCAGCCGAAACGGCACGCGGGTCACAGGCTTCCGCGTGGAAGGCGCCTACCTCGGCCCGGGCGCGGTGCTCGGCATCGGCAAATCGACGCTGCGCTTCGATCCGCTGCCGGACGAGATCGTCGAGCCGCTCGCCGACGAGGAGCGTTATGGCCGGATCCTCGGCCAGAGCATGGCGATGCGCAGGCTTTTTGCGGCGCTGCCGCGGATCGCCGCCTCGGATTCGACGGTGCTCATCGAGGGCGAGACCGGCACGGGCAAGGGGCTGCTCGCCGAGGTGATCCATCAAAAGAGCCCACGCGCGCAGGGGCCCTTCGTCGTGATCGATTGCAGCTCGATCCCGCCGACGTTGATCGAGGCCGAGCTCTTCGGCTACATGCGCGGGGCGTTCACGACGGCGCTGCAATCGCGCGCGGGCGCGTTCGAGGCGGCCGCGGGCGGGACGGTGTTTCTGGACGAGCTCGGCGAGCTGCCGATCGACATGCAGCCGAAGCTGCTCCGGGCCCTCGAAGAGCGGGTCGTGCGGCGGATCGGGAGCCTCGACCCGGTCAAGCTCGACGTGCGGGTGATCGCCGCGACGAACCGCGACCTTCGGCAGGAGGTGAACCGCGGGACGTTCCGCTCGGATCTCTACTATCGGTTGAACATCGTGCGGATTCGATTGCCGCCGCTGCGGGAGCGGCGCGAGGACATTCCGCCGCTCGTCGCACATTTCTACGAGCAATTCGCGCGGTCGGGCGATCCGCTGCCGCCGGCCGAGCTCGTGGCGGCATTCACGAAGCAGGATTGGCCGGGGAACGTGCGGGAATTGCGTGCAGCGGTGGAGCGGGCGATCCTGATGGAGGACGAGGCGCTCTGGTTCGAGGCGACGCTCGGCGCGGCGCCCGGATCGGAGCCCAAGACGGCGGCGCCGCCTTCGGCCGATTACGATGAAGATCTCGCGCTCGGCTCGTTCCGGGCAGCGAAGGAGCGGGCCGTCGCGCGGTGGGAGCGCGGGTACATCGAGACGCTGGTGCGGCAGAGCGGGGGCAATCTGTCCCGCGCGGCGCGCTCGGCGCACATGGATCGGAACCACCTGCGGGAGCTCTTGCGGCGGCACGGGATATCGGCCACGGAGGAGTGACGCCGCGCCGGGAAGAATGCAAGACAGAGAGGAGGATGCGGCATGGGGATCAACGTCAACAACGTGCGCGCCACCCCGACGCGGGTGGGGGGATTTAATGGATCCGCGTTCGTGCCCGTGATCAACGGGCAGCATCGGCGGTTCACGTGGGGCACTTGCCGGGTGAACCTGGCCCCGGCCGTGGCGAACGGCGTGAACTGCCTGAGCCCCGCGGGCGCGGCCCTGGGTGACACGATTTTCCTCCCCTACTTGCAGGACGGGATCTGCTCGGTGCGGCTGCCGGACGCGGGCAACGCGACGGCGAACGGGGTCAACTCGTTCCTCACGGCCGATATGTCGGGATGCAAGGTCTTCATCGACCGCGTCACCGGAAGCAACGATCTCATCGTGTATCACGCGAACAACGTGTCGAACTCGCCGCCCGGCAATGCGGGCGCGCTGAACCCCGTCCTGCAGCTCCCGGCCTGCACGATGACCCTGGCGCAACTCCACGCCACGGCCGCGGGCCATTATCCGGCATTAGCCGCACCCCACACCGCGGTCCCCGTGGTGGCGACGGAGATCTCGAAGCCGATCTACAACATCGGCGCGGCGGCCGAGGTACAACGCAAGACGACGCAGGGGCGCACGAACGTGGAGTTTCTCGGGGGGACCGTCGTGTTCGGCGTGGTGGCCGGCGCGAGCTGGGAGTTTTATTACCAGACCTGGGGAAGCACGAGTTACACGCGCCCGAGGACTGCGCCGCTGCGCCTGTTCTCGGGAGCCCAGCACGATCCGATGAACTCCCATAACTGGAAGGTGCTGGGGTTCGCCAGATTTTTCTGAGCGTTATCGTTCCAGAAACAAAAACCGCGGATCGTTCGGGAAAGGCGAGCGCGGGAGATCCTGGCCTTCGAGCGCTTGTTTCGTGGCGACGACGCCTCGCACCGGGCCGGGTGACCACGCGGGGACATCGAGGAGGCCGCCCGGGAGGATCGTGCCGGCCTCGCTCGTGTGGAGGGCGCCGACGTGCGCGACGATGCCGAGGTCGGCAGGTTGTGCAGACAAGGGGCCCGTGAGGACCCGGCGATAGGCCCGGACACACGCTTCGAGCACGCGCCGGGCGAGCGGCGGATCGGGCGGGGTGGGCGAGACGGCGAGCAGGTTTGTCGCGGTCTCCCGGGAGAGCACGAGGCCGGCCGCGGTGAGCTCGGCGGAGACGAGGGGCAGGCTCGTTTCGAGGGCGGTGAGAAGGGCCTCGTCGCCGTCCGCGAGCGCAGCCGGATCGGCGCGGAGCGAGACGGAGACGGCCATGGAGGGGCGGACGGAGGCGGCGTGGGGCGTCGGGGGTTGCGGGCTCGTCGCGGCGCCGCGCGCGGTCCGGAGTGCCCGGACGAACTCCGGTGCGGAGGCGTAGCGGCCCGCGGGATCGCGGCAAAGCGCGCGGAGGAGAGGTTCGTCGAGCGCGGGATCGACGGGCGCACGTTCGCTCGGACGGGGCGGGCGCGCGTGGAGGTGAATCTGCCGGACGACGGCGGTGGCCTGATCGCCGAAGGGCGGTTTTCCCGTGAGCATGGCGAATGCGAGCGCGCCGAGGGCATAGACGTCCGCCCGGGTGTCGAGGGGTTGTCCGAGCACCTGCTCCGGCGCCATGAACGGGAGGGTGCCGAGCGTCGCGCGCGAGGCGGTGAGCGAGGGGCCGGCGCTGTCGAGGAGCTTGGCGACGCCGAAATCGAGGAGGACGACGCGGCCCTCGGCGCGGTCTTCGGCGAGGAAGACGTTCGAGGGCTTGATGTCGCGGTGGACGATGCCACGCGCGTGCGCGGCGGCGAGCGCGTCTGCGAGGGGTTCGAGGATGCCGAGGACCTCGTCGATCGGGAGCCTGCCGGCCGCGGCGAGGCGCGCGTCGAGGCTCTGGCCGGTGAGGAGTTCCATGGCGAAATAGGGGCGCCCGTCGGCGAGGCGACCGAATTCGTGGACACGGACGACGTTCGGGTGCGGGAGCTCGAAGATGATCGCCGCCTCGCGCTCGAAGCGCGGGATCGCCGTGGGATCGGCGAAGAGCTCGGCGTGCATGACCTTCACCGCGGCGGCGCGGCCCGTGGGCGCGTGCGTCGCGCGGGCGACGAACCCGAAGCCGCCGCGGGCGATCACCGATTCGAGCCGATACGGGCCGGCATGAAGCTCGCTGCCAAGATCCGTCGAATCCAATCTACTTCGCACGGTACATCCTAGATCCCGTTCGGGCCTTCGTCGGGCACGGCGACATCGAGGTGCTCCATCGAGACGCCAAGCGATTCGGCCTTTTTCGCCTCGCTCTTCCGCTTCGCCTCGAAGAGCCGGAGGCCCTTTTCGGTCACCATGCCGACGGGCGGCGCGTCCGGCGGGCGCATGTCCTCGGAGGACGCGCGAGGTTTTTCCTCGCCCGACCCACGCGCGGCGGCAAGCCTCACCTCGAAATCCTTTTTCCACGCGGGCAGGTTGCGCAGCGGATAACTCGGGTCGCTCGGGTCGGTGATGATCGTCTCGACGACGGCGTCCATGGAGACGAAGACGGGCGAGAGCTCTTCCGGGTCGTAGGCCGCGCCGCGGTCGAAGAGGCCGCCGCAGATCGGGCGGAGCGTGCAATGGGCGCAGGCCGGCGCGTAGATGTGCTCCCAATCGGTCTGGCGGACGGTCTGCTTGTTGTCGAGGAAATGCACGATGCGCTCCTCGCCCTTGACGATTTTGCGGGTCTCGGTGCTCGCCCAGGCAAACTCGGTCATGTAGCAGAGCGGGACCTTCTCCACGCGGAACGTGCGGCCTGAGGCGTGGAGCTTGCGCATCGCGCGCTGGAGGGAGACCTCGAAATCGGCGAGGCGCGGCGTGAACTGCGCCTGGTTCACCTCGGCCCGACCCATCGATGGGTCGAGGTTGTTCCACACGAAATGGCGCACGTACGGGTGATGCTCGATCCAGTGATCGATGCTCTCGTCGAGGTGATCGGCGTTCAGCTTGTTGATGACGCAGTTGATGTTGATCTCGATCCCATGGTCATGCGCGTTGCGCACGGCCGCGAACGCTTTCTCCAGCGTACCGTCCGTGCCGCGGAGGATCGCCTCCACGTCCGGGCGCACCGAATACACCGAGACGTGCACGAGCCGGACGCCCGCCTCGGCCAGGCTCCGCGCGAATTCAGGGTCCGCGAGGCGCGAGCCGTTCGTGATCATCCGCACGTGGAGGCCTTGCGCGGAGGCATACGCCGCGATGCGCGGCAGCTCCGGGTGCAGCGTGGGCTCGCCGCCCGTGAGGATGACCCCGAAATACCCGCGCTTCACCAGATCGTCGACGAGCACCTTCATCGTGTCGAAGGTGTGCACGTAGGGCGTCGTGGGGTTCGAACAGAACCCGCAAAAATGGTTGCAATGCCGGACGACCTGGATGTAGCCGATGTTCGCCAAGCGAGATCTCCCGGCTGTCGGGATGTAGAAGTTGGCAGGAGCCGGCGCGCCGCGAGGACGAGGGCCGCTCTGCATCGTACGGGAGGCGCTCGGGGGCGGCAACGGAGGGGAGAAGCGACGAGCCTCCGGTCTGCTACGTTCTCCGCCGTGGAGCACGACGTCCCGGTTGCCTTGCTCGCCCAGCTCCGTTCCACCTGGGAAGCCGAGATCCGTCCCTCCGCGCGCCGCGCGCTGGTCGCGCTCGCCGCAGCCCTGTTGATCGGGCTCGCGCACCTCGCCCGCCGAGGGACCCCCGCCGTACGAGCGACCGTGGCCGCGCTGCTCGCCGCGTTCTGCGTGTTCCTCGTGGTCCGCGCGATCGTGCTGCACCGGCGCCGGCAAGATCCGAGGCGCACGATCCAGGAGACGATCGGCCCGACGGACCCGGAGCTCGCCGCGGCGACGGTGCGAGGTCTCGGGCTCGTGGAGCAGACGGCGAAGGACGCGACGCGCGGGTCGGCGTCGCTCGCGCGCTTGCACCTCGCGCGTCTGCTCAGCCGCGCGTCGACGGAGCGCATCGCGGAGCGCGCGTCGGTCGCGGCGCGGAGGTGGTCCGTCGCGGGGCTCGTGTTCGCGCTCGTGGCCGTGTTCGGCGCGGCGATCGAGCAACGCGTGGTCGAAGGGCTCGACGTGCTCGTGGCGCGAAACGGCGAGGCGCCGCTGCCGCTCGCGTACCTCGAGAACGTGGACATCGTCGCGAAGCCGCCCGAGTACCTGCATCAGCACGGCCGGGTGATCGACACGTTCGAGGCGACGTCGTTGCCGCGCGGGACGATGCTCACCGTGCACGGGCATCCGACGTACCCGAGCCGCACGCTCGTGCTGACGGACGGCAAGGTCGAGGTGCCGTTCGCGTTCGACGGCGGGGGCGGCGTGGTGGCGCGGTGGGAGCTCGGCGAGTCGGCGACGCTGCGGATCGCGGCGCGCTTCGGCGACGTGCGCATCGCGCAGGCCGACGAGCAAGAGGTGACGTCGATTCCGGACCTTGCGCCGAAGGTGCTGGTCGAGGAGGCGCCGCGCACGGTGCGGATGCTCGACGAGCCGGAGATCGTCGTGTCGTACGAGGCGACGGACGATCACGGCCTGCGCGAGGTGGATCTCGTGTACCGCTCGGGCGGGCGCGAGGCGCGGCGCGTGCTGTCGCGGCCGCAGGGCGATCCGAAGTCGGATCGAGGTTCGCACCGGATCGTCTTCGGCGGCGACGCGTTCTTCAAGCGCAACTTCCTGCCCGTGGAGATCACGGTCGAGGCGCGCGACAACGATCCGATCGTCGGGCCGAAGTGGGGCAAGAGCGCGGCGATCGTGGTGATCCCGCCGCAGGTCGGCGAGCCGGAGGCGATCCGGTACGAGGCGCTCGTGCGGGCGCGCGACGCGCTGACGGACCTCGTCGCGATGCGGCTTGTGGAGGACACGCCGAAGGGTAAGCAGAACGCCGAGCACGTGAAGAAGGAGCGCGAGGCGCAAGAGAAGGCGCTCGGCGTGGTCGAGGAGGCGCTCTCCGGGACGTACGGCGGTCTGCGGTTCCCGCGCCGCGCGCTCGCGCTCGCGCGGGGGCAGCTCCGCAGGCTTTCGGTCGCGCTCGCGGAGGAGCAGAAGCAGCCGTCGGCCGCGACGCACCAGAAGCTCGTCGAGGAGAGCGAGGAGGTGCTGCTCGCGATCGACGCGGCCGCACGTTCGCTCGGGACGTCGGATACACGCCGCGTGGCGAAGCGGCTCGCGACGGTCGCGGACGAGGCCGCGGAGGCGACGGCTGTCGCCGCAGGGCAACGCGGGAGCGAAGCGGCGAACGGCGTGGCGCGGCTCGACGCGGCGGTGACGGTGCTCGACGGGGGAGGGAAGCAACTGCTGCGGCTCGGGCAGCTCGGGCTGGATCTCGGCGAGATCGTGGCGAACGGGCTGCGGCGGATCGATCGGGCGCGGAAGGCGAACGATCTGTTCCACGCGGAGCTCGCAGCACGCGACCTCGCGGCGCGGCTGCGAAACCCCGATCCATCGTTCGCAGGCGGAGGCGGAAGCGGAAGCGGGAGCGGGAGCGGCACGGAGTCGGCCGCGGGTGGGGGCGGGACGGGGGATGGGGATCCTTCGAGCGCGGACGACGCGGCGGAGGCCGGCGAGCAGGAGCTCGAGGACCTGATCCGCGAGCACTCGAATGAGCTCGAAGACGTGGAGCAGGCGCTCGAACGCGCGTTCTCGCAGGACGAGCTCGACGAGCTGAAGGACGAGGCGAAGAAGCACGCCGAGGCGATCCGCGAGGCGATCAAGAATCTTCCAAGGCGCGCGGGCGAGCCGGGCTCGGCGACGGCCGCGGGCAAACAGGCGCGTGACCTCGCCGAGTCGATGGCCGACGCGCTGGAGCAAGGGCGGCCGCGCGACGCGGTGCAGAGCGGCAAGGAGGCGCTGCGCGCGCTCGAAGACGCGAAGAAGCGCGGGCAAGACGCCGATCAATGGGACATGGGCGAGCAGAGCGCCGGTCGCGAGGCAGAGCGAGCGCGGCCGGGCCTCGGGGAAGAACTCGCGTGGGCAGAACAGGCGCTCGAAAAGCTGCGCAAATCGGCTGCGGAGCGCGCGAAGGGTGATCTGGAGAAGAGCGGCAAGCGCGAGGCGCAGATGGCCGAACGCGCGCGCAAGCTCGGGGAGAAGGGCGCGTCGGGTGACGGTAGCCTGCCCGAGGAGACGCTCGATTTGCTCGACCGCGCCGAGAAGAGCATGCGCGACGCCGAGCGCGCGCTCGCCGAGGGCGACGGCGATGCGGGGCTCGAACATCAGCAGAACGCGCAGCGGCTCCTGGAGATGGCGCGCGGCGAGCGGAACAACGAGGAGAACGAGAGCAACCAGGAGCGGCCCGAGTCGAGCGACGGGCGGTCGATGGCGAAGAAGGCGGACATCCCGGGCAAAGAAGGCCACAAGGGCCCCGACGCGTTCCGCAAGCGCGTGCTCGAAGGGCTCGGCGGCTCGTCGGATCCGCTGTTGAAGGAAGCCGTGAAGCGCTACGCGGAGGGGCTCCTGCGATGAGGTCGGTCGCGATGCGGAAGGTTTTCATGGGCGCGCTCGCGGTCGTGACGTCGATGAGCGTCGCGGTGTCGAGCGAGGCGTACGTGCCGCTGCTCGGTGATCTCGATCGGGCGCGGCGCGCGCGGGAAGCGACGCTGGAGCTCGACGTGGCGGCGGCGCGCAAGATCCTGGACGGCGCGGACACGTCGGACACGGCGCTCGCGCTCGAAACCGCGCGCCTTCGGCTCTACGAGGGCGATTGCGACGGGGCCGTGGCCGTGCTCTCGCGGCCGGACCTGACGAACCGGCCGGAGGCGATGGACCTCGGCGACGTGTCGCGTGGATGCGCGCGCGCGACGGCGGGGACGTTGACGGTGCGCGACGATGAGCGCGGCGTCGTCGTGCGGCTGCAGGACGACGAGGATCGCGCGCTCGTGCCGCTGATCGTCGACGTGGCGCTGCGGGCGCGCGAGAACCTGGCGAAGGACCTCGGCGTGGAGCTGCCCTTGCCGATGCGGATCGATCTCGTGCGAGATCAGTTCACGCTCGCGGCGATGACGGGTTTGCCCGAGGAGGCGGCGCAGACGACGGGCACGGTGGCCGTGGCGAAGTGGGGGCGCGTGACGATGCTCTCGCCGCGCGCCATGTCGAACGGCTACGCGTGGCTCGACACGCTGGCGCACGAGCTGACGCACCTTGCGCTCACGCGCGGCACGCGCGACAAGGCGCCGCTCTGGCTGCAGGAGGGCGTGGCGAAGCGGCAAGAGGTGCGGTGGCGCGAGAAGGAGCCGCTCGACGATTTCCCGCCGGTCGACGTGGTCGCGCGCGTGGGCCTCGACAAGGGGCTCGGCGTGGAGCTCGACAAGATCGGGCCGTCCATCGCGATGCTGCCGTCGGCGGAGCAGGCGCAGGTGGCGTTCGCCGAAGTGGCGAGCTTCGTGCGGTACTGGGCCCGCGAAGCAGGAGACGAGGCGCTGCCGCAGCTCGTGGTGCGGCTCAAGGCGGCCGAGAGCTCGAAGGACTTCGAGCAGGCGATCGCCGAGGTGAGCGCCGCAGACTTCCAGACGTGGGTGAAGCGCTGGCGCGCGCACATCACGGGCCTGCCGAAGGACCTGCCGCAGGAGCTCGAGCCCGGCGCGATGCCGGCGAACGTGAAGGAGATCGCGCGGCGCATTCGTCTCGGCGAGCTTTTGCAGGGGCGCGGGCACGCGCGCGCGGCGTCGATCGAGCGAGCGCGCGCGCACGCGCTCATCCCGCACGAGGCCTCCGTGCGATGCCACCTCGCGGAGTCGCTGCTCGCGATGGGCGACACGCAGAACGCAGCGCCGCTCGTGGAGCGCATCGACGACGTGTTCAACCGCTTCGGGCGGTGGCACTCGCTGAACGGGCTCCTGCACCCGGACACGAGTGATCTCGATCGCCCGTTCCGCTTCGGCATCGCGCTCGATCCGCTCGAGCCTGCGGTGGCGTGCGAAGAGAAGGCCGCGCCGGAGCTCCCGAAGGACGCGATCCGCGCGGCGATCTGCGAGGCCGCGCGCCGCATGCCTCGCTAGGAACGTCCGTCAGTCGTCGTCGCCGCGGCTCTGCGAGCCGCCGAGGAGCGAGTCCGGCCCGCGCGAGGACGGGCCTCCGCCGTGGCGGCGCGAGAGGGCGCGCGCGATCGTGTTTCGACCGACGCCGAGCCTGCGCGCGGCCTCGGTCTTGTTGCCGTCACACGCGGCCACGACCGAGCCGACGTACCGCTCGATCGCGTCGTCGAGCGAGAGGTGGAGCGGCAGGCGGACCTCCTCCTCGCGTCCGTCGGAGATCGTCGTCGGGCGCCTGCGCTGGGGCAGGTGCGAAGGCGTGATGCGTCCGTCGGGCGCGAGGGCGATCGCGCTCTCGATCCAGTGCTCGAGCTCGCGCACGTTGCCCGGCCAGGTGTGGCTGCCGATGGCCAGGAGCGCGGCCGGATCAAACGTGGGGCTCGGCCGACCGTAGCGCTGCGCGTAGACGTCGGCGAAGTGCCGCGTGAGCGCCTCGATCTCCTCACGCCCGCGCGTTCGAAGCGGCGGCAGCTCGATCTCCACGACACGCACGCGGTAGTAGAGGTCCTCGCGGAAGCGGCCCTCGGCGACGGCGGTCTCCAGGTCGCGGTGCGTCGCGCACACGACGCGCACGTCGCCGCGCATCGTGTTCCGCCCGCCGACCCGCTCGAAGGTACGATCTTGAAGGAATCGGAGGAGCTTGCCCTGGATGTCGAGCGGCAGGTCGCCGAGCTCGTCGAGGAACAAGGTGCCGCCTTCGGCGAGCTCGACCTTGCCCGGGACACGCCGATCGGCGCCGGTGAACGCGCCACGCTCGTGGCCGAAGAGCTCGCTCTCGACGAGCTGCGCGGGCAGGGTCGTGCAGTCGACCGTGACGAACGGGCGCGCCTGGCGCCGCGAGTTCACATGGATGGCGCGGGCGAACAGGCCCTTGCCGGTGCCCGTCTCGCCACGCAAGAGCACCGTCGCGTCGGTCTGCGCGGCGAGCTGGATCTTCTCGTAGACGGCCGTGATCGGTGCGCTGCGGCCGACGATGCGGTTGAAGGGCCCTTGCAGCACGAGGCCGGGGTTTCCCCCGTCGGCCGCGCGCAGCGTGGTCATCGTGAACGCGCGGGCGAGCTGGCTCGCGAGCGCGACGAGGTAGCGCTCCTCCTCCTCGTCGAAGCTGCCGCCGCCCTGCTTGTTGAGGAGCTGCACCACGCCGCGCACCGGCGCGCGTGCCTCCTCGCGGATCGGCGCGACCAGCATCGAGCGCGTCGTGTAGCCCGTGGCCCGGTCCGCCGTCGGATCGAAGCGCGCGTCGGTCGAGGCGTCGTCGACGCGCACGACTTCACCCGTGCGGGCCACGTACCCCGCGATGCCGCGGCCGAGCGGGAGCCTCAACGCGGGCAGCTCGGGCAGGAGCGCCACGCGCGTCACGAGGTCGCCTTGCTCGGCGTCGACGAGCCAGATCGTCGCGCGGTCGGCGAACATCGCCTGCGCGAGGCGTTCGCACGCGGTGCCGAGGAGCGCGTCGAGGTCGACCTCGCGCGCGAGGAGCGATGCGAGGTCGACGAGGAGAGAGAGGCGCGACATGGAGCCTGGGGCGAGCTCGAGCATAAGGTGCCACGCCGCCGCCGTCACCATCGATGGCTCGTCCCGGACACGGAGCGCGGGAAGGCCCATCAGGCTGCCCTGGCGACGGAGTCGAGGCCGATGACCATGCCCTCGCGCGCGGCGACGGCGTTCGGGAAGAGCTCGCGCGTCTTCTCTTCGAGGTCCGCGACCCCCGCGTCCGAGCGGCGCGGGTCGTGGTGGAAGAGCACGTACTGCCCGACGCCCGCGGCCTTCGCGAGCTCCACGCCGGCCACGTATGTCGAGTGGCCCCAGCCGACCTTCGAGTTGCCCGGCGCCGTGCCGCGGTACTCGTCGGGCGAGTACTGCGAGTCGTAGATCAGGACGTCGGCGCCCCGCGCGAGCGCGTAGAGCTCGGGGTCGATACACGCGAAGTGCTCGGTGTCCGTCGCGTACACGACGCTCCGGCCGTTCCAGTCGAGGCGGTAGGCGAACGAGCCGCCCGGGTGGTTCTGCCGCGCCACGCGCACGACGACGTCGTTGATCTGGAAGCGCTCGCCGCTGCGGACCTCGCGCCAGTCGATCTTCGCGCCGAGCTGGTCGAGCCGCACGGGGAACACCGGCGCCGTCATCTGGTAGGCGAGCGCGTCGCGCAGCGACATCACGCCGTTCGCGCTGCCGATCACCTGGATCTGCGAGGACGGCACGTATGCCGGGACGAAGAAGGGGATGCCCTGGATGTGGTCCCAGTGGACGTGCGAGAGGAGCAGCGACGCCTCGACCGACCCCTCGCGCAGGAGCTTGTCGCCGAGCGCGCGGATGCCCGTGCCCGCGTCGAGGATGATCTTCGTCGAGCCGCAGCGGACCTCGACGCAGCTCGTGTTGCCGCCGACGCCGATCGTGTCCGGACCCGGAGAAGCAATGCTGCCGCGAACACCCCAGAACGTGATCTCCATGTGATGCCTCCTCGTCGTTGCCTTCGACGCTTCCCCTTTGCGAGAGGCGTGCCGACCCGAAATCCCGCTCTTTTCCAGCGGATCACGAGGAGAGGCCTCCGGCACTGCACCAAGACCGAGCGGCGCCGCGCCAAAACGGATCGCCCCCGCCCGCGGCGCCCATCGACGGGCGCCCGTCCACGTTGACGAGGCGGAGACAGCCCGTCATGTTGGTCCAAACACACGTACGCCTCACGAACCAGACGTCCGAGCGTGCCCAGCCGTGCGTAGGGCAGCAGGGTCGTACGAGTGAAACCCCGTGAAAACCGGTTCGGCGGTCGCGCTCCGCCGTTGACCCTAATCCCGCCCGGTGCCTAAGCTCCGCCAGGCCGACTTTTTCCGATCTCTACGATGATCGCTACGTACGCTGCCGCTCAGATCCTGCGTGTGCTCCCGCGCGAGCGCATTACCAAGGCCGTAGGCCGGCTCTGCGACCTCCCGATGCCCCAAGCGGTCACGTCCGCTGTGGTCGGGATCTACGCCCGCGCCTATCGCGTCGACATGGCCGAAGCCGTGACCCCCGACGGGGGCTTCACGTCCTTCGATGCCTTCTTCACGCGCCCGCTCCGCGATGGCGCGCGTCCCCTCTGCCCCGACGAGGGCGCCCTCGTCAGCCCCGCCGACGGGCGCATCGACTCGTTCGGGCCCGTCGAACGAGACGGCGTCTTCCGGGTGAAGGGCAAGGACTACTCCGCCCTCGACCTCGTCGGCGACGCCGAGGACGCGCGCCGCTACGAGGGCGGCCAGTTCGCGATCGTCTACCTGAGCCCACGCGACTACCACCGCGTGCACGCTCCTGCGGGCGGCACGATCTCGCTCGTGCGCTCGTTCCCCGGCGAGTACTTCCCGGTGAACTCGGTCGGCGAGATGCACGTGCCGAAGCTCTTCTCGGTGAACCGCCGCGTCTCGATCTGCATCGACACGGAGGCGCACGGGCGCGTCACCGTGGTGATGGTCGCCGCGATGATCGTCGGTCGTATCACGGTGAGCGGGATCGAGGCGCGCGACGTTCCGTTCGGCGAGCACCGGCTCGAGCCGGGGTACGCCGTCAAGCGCGGGGACGAGATCGGCATGTTCCATCTCGGCTCGACCGCCGTCATCTTCGTCGAGCAGGGCAAGGCCCGTCCCTGGGGGATCCAGGGCGGCCCGATCCGGATGGGCGAGTCGCTGCACGGAGCAGACAGCCGATGAACGACACACCTCCCCGCGGGATTGAAGATTCCACGGCGACGCAAACCTCGAACGGGATCGACGGGCCCCCTCCCGGCGTCTCGGGCGTCGCCGGTGCCGCGGGGAGCGTGGACGGGGCCTCGCCGCGCCCCCTTCCGCCCCGCCCGGGTGGCAGTGTCCCGGCGCCGCCGCGCCCCTCGCGCGTGCCCGTGAGCGGCTCGTCTCCGCCGCCGCGCCCGAACACCAACGTCCCGCCGCCCCGCGCGTCGAACCCGCCCGCCGCGTCCGCCGTGCCTCCCGCGCCTGCCGTTCCTCAGATCGAGACGCCCACGGAGGCGCCGGCCGCCGCCGCGGAGCCGGAGCGCGCGGCGCCTCCGCCGCTGCCGCGCCGTCGCTCGCGCCGCGCGGTGAAGATCGAGGACGACACGATGCCCGCGTCCGAGGGGCAATTCGCGCTGCCGGACGACACGGCGACGCCGGCGCCGGAGCCCGTGGCCGAAGCCGCGGCGCCCGAGCCGCTCCCTGCGCCGGGGGCGAGCGAAGCGGGCGTCATCCAGCCGATGCGGATCCTCTCGGTCGGCGACGATCTGCCGCCCGTCAAGGTGTATTCGGAGCCGCCGCCCGCGATGCCCGCGGCGGAGGCGACATCGAAGCCGCGGGGCTCGTGGGTCCCGCCGGCCAAGCTCCCGGGGGAGGAGCTCGTCGAGGAGGGCTGGACGCCGCGCCCGCCCGAGGTCGCGGCCATCACCGCGCAGTTCGCGTCCGAGCAGGCGCAGACCGTGGCGTTCGCGCCGCCGCCCGCCGCTCCGCCTCGCCCCGCGATGGATACGCCGGTCACGCCGATCGAGTCGCTCGAAGCGGCCCCGCGGAAAAGGCCGCACGAATCGGCGCCGGAGCTCGTGGTCGAGGTCGCCGAGGAAGAGGCAGACGACGACGTCGTCTCCGCCGTCGCCGAGGAGGCCAGGGCGGACGAGGTCGATGCGTTCGAGGAGATCGAGCCCGAGCGTGTCTCCGAGGCGAAGGGGTCTGTCGCTGCCGCCGACGCACAGCAGGCGTCCGCGCCCAAGAAGCCGCCGCCGCCGCCGCCGCCGCCGAGGCGTCAAGCGGCGACGGTCCCCGACGTCGTGCCGGCCGCCGCGGCGACCTCGCTCCCGCCGCCGAAGGGCCCGCCCCCTCCGCCGGCCGCCGCGCAGGCGACCCCGCCGCCTGCGGCTTCGGCGCCTTCCAAGCCGGTCAGCCTGCCCGAGCCGAGCCGCCGCCGTCAGCGCCCGTGGTGGGAGGACCTCTTCGACGACGACATGATCCGCACGATGGATCGCACCGAGGCCAAGGTGATCCGTCGCGAGGCCGATTTCATCGAATCGTGCCTCGGCCTGGAGAAGGGCGCGACGATCCTCGACCTCGCTTGCGGCACGGGCCAGCACGCCGTGGAGCTTGCGAGCCGTGGGTATGGCGTCGTCGGCTACGACCTCTCGCTCAACATGCTCGCGCTCGCGGCCGACGAGGCGCAGGGCCGCGCCCAGAAGCTCAATTTCCTGCAGGGCGACATGCGGGAGATGGCGTTCGACCAGGTCTTCGACGGCCTGTATTGCTGGTCGACGAGCTTTGGGTATTTCGACGACGAGAAGAACCTCGACGTCCTCCGCCGCATGCACCGCGCCTTGCGCATCGGCGGCATCCTCGTCCTCGACATCATCAACCGTGATTACGTGGCCCCTCGCCAGCCGAGCCTCGTCTGGTTCGAGGGCGACGGCTGCGTGTGCATGGATGAGATGCAGGTCGACTTCTTCACGAGCCGCCTCAAGGTCAAGCGCACGGCCATGTTCGACGACGGCCGCGCGCGTGAAATCGAGTATTCGATCCGCCTCTACGCCTTGCACGAGATCGGCAAGATGATGCACGACGCCGATTTCAAGGTCGTCGAGGTCACGGGCCACCCCGCGCATCCGGGCGTCTTTTTCGGCTCGGAGTCGCCGCGGCTCGTCATCGTGGCCGAGCGCAAGTGAACCTCGAAGCGGCGCTCGGTCAGGCCCTACCGAACCTCACGGTCTCGGCCTCGCCGGTCGATCGCATCGCCTATGCGCGTGACCTCTGGCCGCGCCACCACCTCGCCGTCTCCGAGGGCCGCATCGCCGACCACCGGCCCGGCGTGGTCGTCTGGCCAAACACCACGGAGGACGTCGCCTCCGTCGTCCGTTTCTGCGCCAAGGAGGGCATTCCGCTCGTCCCGTTCGGCGCGGGCTCGGGCGTGTGCGGCGGCGTTTTGCCGGACGAACGCACGGTCGTCCTCGATCTGAAGCGCCTCGATCGCGTCCGGCGGCTCGACGCCGAGGCGGGCGTGCTCGACGTGGAGGCTGGCGCGCTGGGGATCCGGCTGGAAGAGGATCTCAACGCGGCGGGCCATACGCTCGGCCATTTCCCCTCGTCGATCCTCTGCTCGACGGTCGGCGGCTGGGTTGCCGCCCGCAGCGCAGGGCAATGCTCCGGGCTTTACGGCAAGATCGAGGACATGGTCGCCTCGCTCGAATGTGTCGTCGGCGAAGGCGAGATCGTTCGCTTCGATCGCCGCCTCCACGGCCCCGACGCGACGCCGCTCCTCATTGGCAGCGAAGGCGTGCTCGGCGTGATCACCTCTGCGCGGCTCCGGCTGCACGCTGCCCCCGCGGCGCGCGCGTTCGGCGCGTTTTCGTTTCCCTCGGTCGAGGCCGGCTGGGAGGCGATGCGGCAGATGTTCCAGAGCGGGATCCGCCCCGCGGTCGCGCGCCTCTACGACGTGTTCGATTCGTTCATCGCCCGGCTCGGGTCGGTGCGCCGGCGCAAACACGCCGGACCGAAAAAGACGCTTGAAGAGCGGGGCGAAGGCGCCGGGTTTGGCGCGGCCGTCCTGCGGCGGATCCTTCGCCGCCCGGGCGTGCTCAATCGGATCGTCGACGCGGCGCCGTCGGACTGGCTCGGTGGCGCCACGTTGATCCTCGTCTTCGAGGGGCAAGCCGCGCAGAGCGAGGCGGATTTTGCCCGGGCGAAGCAAATCGCGCTCGCGAGCGGCGCGCGTGACCTCGGCGAGGGTCCTGCGCGGCATTGGCTCTCGCATCGGTACAGCGTGAGTTATCGGCAATCGCCGGTCTTCATGGCCGGCGCCTTCAGCGACACGATGGAGGTCGCGGCCCCGTGGTCGCGCCTCGGCGAGCTTTACCGCGCGGTGCGCGAGGCGCTCGGCAAAAACGTGTTCGTCATGGCGCACCTCTCGCACGCCTATCCGGACGGCTGTAGCATCTATTTCACGTTCGCCGGCAGCGCGCCCACGCCCGCGGCGATGCAATCCGTCTACGATTGGACCTGGCGCACCGCGCTCGACGCGGCGATCGGCGCGGGCGGCACGCTCTCGCATCACCACGGCGTCGGGCGCAGCAAGGCGCCGCGCCTCGGGGCCGAGCTCGGCCGCGGCATTGACGTCGTCCACGCCCTGCGGCACGTCCTCGACCCGCGCGGCATCATGAACCCCGGCAACCTCCTGCCGCGGGATCCGCCCGAGCGCCGCCCCGTCCCGCCGCCGCCCCCGAGCCCCACGCTCGACCGCGCTTCGCTCCTCGTCCACGCGAGCGGCGAGGCCACGCTCGCCGATGTGGAGACGCTCCTCGCGCGGTCGGGGCTCACGCTCGGGCTCGGCAAAGGCGCGCCCGACCTCGCCGCGACGACCGTGGATGCATGGCTCTCGCGTGGCGCCCCCGGCGCGCCCGATCCGTGGCTCGATCCGGCCGATCACCTCGTCGCAGGCTTCACCGCGCGCCTGCGCTCCGGCGTCGAGTTCGAGGTGCGCCCCTCTCCGCGCCGCGCCGTCGGCCCCGACCTCTTCGCGCTCTTCTTTGGCATGAACGGCCGCGCCGGCGTGATCCGCTCGGCGCATTTGCGCGCGCATTCCCGCGATCCGCTCACCCGCCCGCGTCCGCTCGACGCGCGCCTCGAACGCAATCCGCCGCTCGGCCAGGCCGAGGCGGCCTGGATCGATCGAATGGCCGAGGCCGCCTCGCGCGTTGATTGACGGGGACGTCCCTCAATACGGGACGATCACGTGGTACACGAAATCGTATTCGACCTTCGGCGGCGGCACGTCCCGGAAGCCGAGGTACATCTCGCCGCTCGCTTGCACGTAGGCGCCCGTGCCGCCCGTGATGGCGAGCTCCGACTCCTCCGTATCGAAGAACGGCCCGGCGACCGTGATCTGGCCGTCGGCGAGGAACATCGTCCATTCGCACTCCCAGGACTTCCCGACCTCGGTGCGGATGCAATACCCCTGGTCCGTGGCGACCTGCTTCGCGTTCGCCTTGTCGAAGACCGGGTTCGCGAACGTGAGGATGTCGCCGACCGAATCCACCTTCTCCGCGTCGGTGTGCGTGACCGTCTCGTTTTCGACGTGCTCGACGAGCTCGATGACCTTCCGGACGTAGTCGGGGGCCGGCTGGCCGTTGCTCTCGTCCCCGCAGCCCACGAGCGTGGTCGACGCGGCCAGGCAAACCATGAAGAATGCTCTACGCATCGTGTTCCTCGCCTCGATCAGCCCGGCGGCCACGCGAGCAGCCGTCCTCCGAGCACGTGCACGTGCACGTGATGCACGGTCTGCCCCGCGTGCTGGCCGTGATTGATGACCACGCGGAACCCCGATTGCAAAAGCCCCGCATCCTCGGCGACGCGACGCGCCGCGACGAGCAGCTTGCCGAGCACCAGCGCGTGCTCGGCGGACACGTCGCCGATCCCCGTGATGTGCTGCTTGGGAATCACGAGGACGTGGATCGGCGCCACGGGGTTGATGTCGTGGAACGCGACGAGGTCATCATCCTCGAGCACGATCTTCGCCGGGATCTCTTTCTTCGCGACCTTGCAGAAGATGCACATCTCGTCCTCCCCGGATGCACGAAGCGTGCGTTATCGCTCGGTCGCTCCCTCGGGTAAAGCAGAAAGACCGGAAGGCGCGCCGGACGCCGAGGTCTCGTCTCGTTCGTCCGGATCACCCGGTTCGTCGAGGTCGTCGGGTTCGTCCGCGGCGAGCGGGCCGCTCGACGTGAGCGCGGCGAGATCGGGCGCGAGCTTGCGCAGCGTGTCCTCGATGCGCGCGCGCACCGGATCGTCCTCGCCGAGCGGCGCGAACGCCTTCTCGTCGGGCGGCGTCGCGGGCGCGATCGAGCCCGCACGGCACGCGAGGGCGTAGCGCACGATCGCGAGTTCGAGCTCGGAGAGCGTCGTCGTGCGGCGCAGGTTCAGCGAGGGGACGACGTACGTGAACGTCGCGCCGCCGTCGTCGCGTTCGTCGATCGCGACGATGTGCCCGCGACGCGCGGGATCGCTCTGCGTGACCTCGGCGATGACGCTGCGGAGGAGCTTCGCGCGGCGGCGGACGCGGGCCGCCTCGGGGTCGGTGTAGAGCGCGAAGAAGCGGTTGCGCGAGTAGGTCCCCGGGACGAGCACGAGCGCGACGAGCAGCGCCTCGAGGTCGGGCCGCGTGATCATTCGAACTCGGCGGGGCGAGCCTCCGCGCCGCCCTGCTTCAAAAGCTCGGCCTGGCGATGCGTGCGCAGCGCGGCGATGAGCTCGTCGATGTCACCGTCCATGATGCGATCGAGCTTGTGCATCGTGAGGCCGATGCGGTGATCGGTGACGCGGTTCTGCGGGTAGTTGTAGGTGCGGATCTTCTGCGATCGCTCGGCCGAGCCGACCATCGTGCGCCGCTCGGCGCTGAGCGCCTCTTCCTGCCGCTTGCGCTCGATGTCGAGCAGCCGGCTCTTCAGCACCTTGAGCGCCTTCGCCTTGTTCTTGAGCTGCGAGCGCTCGTCCTGGCACTTCACGATGATCCCCGTCGGGATGTGGCGGATCTGCACGGCGCTGTTCGTCGTGTTCACGCCCTGACCGCCGGGGCCGCCGGAGGCCGCGATCGAGATGTCGAGGTCCTTGTCGTCGATCTGCACGTCGACGTCGTCGGCCTCGGGGAGCACCGCGACCGTCGCGGTCGACGTGTGGATCCGGCCCTGCGCCTCGGTTGCGGGCACACGCTGCACGCGGTGCACGCCGCCCTCGTACCGCAGGTTCGAATAGACGTCCTGGCCCGTGACGAGCGCGATCACCTCTTTGTACCCGCCGGCCGAGGCCTCGCTCACGCTGAGGATCTCGACCTTCCAGCGCTTCGTCTCGGCGTACCGGACGATCATGCGGAAGACGTCGGCCGCGAAGAGCGCCGCCTCCTCGCCGCCCTCGCCGCTGCGGATCTCGACGATCGTGTTCTTCGCGTCGTTCGGATCCTTCGGCAAGAGGAGCAATTCGAGCTCGTTCGCGATCGTCTCGCGCTCGGCTTCGAGCTCGGGCAGCTCCGCCCGCGCGAGCTCGCCGAGCTCGGGATCGCCGAGCACCTCGCGGTCCTCTGTGATGCGACGCTCGACGTCGTTCAGGCGCGCGAACTGCGCCACGACGGGCTCGAGGTCCGTGCGCTCCTTGTTGAGCTTTTGCAGCTTCGCGTGATCGGCGAGCACCTCGGGCGAGCAGAGCAGGTGCTCGAGCTCCCGGAAGCGCCGCGCCACGGCTTCGAGCTTCACGATCGGCAACATGGGTAGGTTCCGGACTCAGACGCGCGCGCCGACGTAGCCCGGGTCCGCGAGGAGTCGGCCGTAATCGGGGAAGACGCGATCGGGCACCTCGGCCGGCGCGCCCTGGGTCGCGGCTTCGCGCCAGAGCGTCGCGCGGAGCGAGGCGAGCGCCACCTCGAGCTGCGCGGGCTCGGGCTCCGCGGTCGTGATCTTCTGGACGAGGAAGCCCGGCCAGAGCAGCACTTGCAGCGGGCCCACCGTGCAGAAGCGCGCGAAGAAGCGCTGCAGCTCGTAGGTGATGGCCGCGATGAACGGCAGGAAGGGCAGCTTCATGAAGAAGAAGCCCACGCTCTGCGCGAGCCGTCCGCCGGGGATCGTCGGGAGGAACGCGCCGATCGCCGAGAAGACGAGGATCGACACGAGCGCGACCATCACGAGGAACGTGGTGCCGCAACGCGCGTGGAGCGTGGTCTTCTTGGCCGCGTTCTCGACCGTCAGCTCCTCGTGGGCCTCGTAGGTCGAAATCGCCTTGTGTTCGGCGCCGTGGTACTGGAACACGCGGCGGATCTCGGCGACCTGCCGGATGAGCAGCATGTAGCCGACGACGATGAGGAGCTTCGCCGCGCCCGTGAGCGCTTGGAAGCCCGGCGAGCCGATGGGGAGGCCGAGGTCCAGGAGCTTGTTGATGCCCTCGGCGCCGGCCTGTGGTGCCGCGACGAACAGGCCCACGGCGAACAGGATCGAGATGAACCCGAACCCGCCCGCGCCCTTGCTCCCCGTGGACGGGGCCGCCTCTCCGCTCGAGGTGACGAGTGAGAGGATCGGGAGCGAGAGCGCCGTGAGGACGTTGCTCGCCGACGGCGGCGTCTTTTTCGACTTCGGCTTGTCGTCGTCGTCCAGGTCCTGCTCGTAGAGATCGGCCGACCAGCGCAAGGCTTGCGAGCCGAGCTTGAGGGATTCGACGACGGTGACGATGCCGCGTACGAGCGGCCAGGTGCGCGGGCCCTGGGCAAGCGTAGGCGCGGCCCTTTCACGGACCACGAGCTCGCCCGAGCGCCTTCGGCACACGATGGAAAGCGAGCGAGGGGATCTCATCATGACCCCCTCGATCACGGCTTGCCCGCCGATGTACGGGCGCGCGACTTCCTGGCTCATCGGGAAGACTCTAGCGCGGGAAGTACCCGAGTGGGAGGCGCCCCCCCGCAGAGCGGGCGCCCCACGGGGGGAGATACGCGGAATACGAGATTCCGCGTGAAATCAGGTCGCCTTTTGCGTCTGCGCGTACTTCTTGCGGAAGCGGTCGACGCGGCCGGCGACGTCCATGACCTTCGCCTTGCCCGTGTAGAACGGGTGGCACGCGGAGCAGATGTCGGTGGTGAAGCTGCCGCGGGTCGAACGGGTAACGACGACCGAGCCGCAGGCGCAGTTGATCGTCGACATGACGTAGTTGGGATGAATGCCTTGCTTCATGGCGACAGGACCTTCCTCCGAAAAGGGCCGAGCCTCTTAGCACGCACCTCCTGGAGATCGCAAGGGACGGTCATCGAACCGGGCAGGTTCTTCCGGGGCGTCCCGACCCAGGCATGGATTTTTCCGGGTTCTGCCAGCGCTTCCGTTGACGCGCAGGGGGGTGTGGTTACTTTCGACGCCAAAGCGACCCGCGAAGCCGGAGCGACTCGAGAAACAGGAAGAATTTCAGAGGTTTCCGGCTCATTTACGCAGCGTTTCCCGGGCAGGCTCTCCCCGGCCGCTCTGCCTCGCACGCGCCGAATACCGTGCGCGACCGTCTCGGAGGAAAAGGTTTCCATGGGCAAGATCATCGGCATCGATCTCGGCACGACGAACAGCGTTGTCGCGGTGATGGAGGGCAAGGAGCCCAAGGTCATCGTCAACGAGGAGGGCTCACGGATCACTCCGTCGGTCGTCGCGTTCGACGACAAGGGCGAGGTGCTCGTCGGGCAGATCGCCAAGCGCCAGGCCGTCACGAACCCGCTGAACACGATCTACTCGGCGAAGCGCTTCGTGGGCCGCCGCTTCGAGGAGGTGACCGAAGAGGCCAAGCGCGTCCCGTACAAGGTCGTGAAGGGCAAGAACGGCGACGCCATCCTCGAGATCCGCGGCAAGCAGAACTCGCCGCCGGAGGTCTCGGCGAAGGTCCTGCAGAAGCTGAAGAAGGCGGCGGAGGACTACCTCGGCGAGAAGGTGACCGAGGCGGTCATCACGGTCCCCGCGTACTTCAACGACTCGCAGCGCCAGGCGACGAAGGACGCGGGCCGCATCGCGGGCCTCGAGGTCAAGCGCATCGTCAACGAGCCGACCGCGGCCGCGCTCGCGTACGGCCTCGACAAGAAGAACGACGAGGTCATCGCGGTCTACGACTTCGGCGGCGGCACGTTCGACATCTCGATCCTCGAGGTCGGCGACAACGTCGTGCAGGTCATCTCGACGAACGGCGACACGCACCTCGGCGGCGACGACGTCGACCACCTCGTGATGGATTGGCTCATCGCCGAGTTCAAGAAGGACACGGGCATCGACGTCGCGGCCGACAAGATGGTCGTGCAGCGCCTGAAGGACGCGGCCGAGCAGGCGAAGATCGAGCTCTCGAACGTGCAGGAGACGACGATCAACCTGCCCTTCCTCACGGCCGACGCGTCGGGCCCGAAGCACCTGCAGAAGCAGCTCAGCCGCGCGAAGCTCGAGCAGATGATCCGGCCGCTCATCGAGCGGACGATGGAGCCCGTGCGCAAGGCGCTCTCGGACGCGAAGAAGACGCCGCAGCAGATCGACGAGGTCGTGCTCGTCGGCGGCTCGACCCGCATCCCGCTCGTGCAGGAGACGGTGAAGAAGTTCTTCGGCAAAGAGCCGCACAAGGGCGTCAACCCGGACGAGGTCGTGGCCGTCGGCGCCGCGGTGCAGGCGGGCGTGCTCTCCGGCGACGTGAAGGACCTCGTGCTGCTCGACGTCACGCCGCTCTCGCTCGGCGTCGAGACGCTCGGCGGCGTGATGACCCCGATGATCTCGCGCAACACGACGATCCCGACGCAGAAGAAGGAGACGTTCTCGACCGCGACCGACAGCCAGCCCTCCGTCGAGGTGCACGTGCTGCAAGGCGAGCGCACCGAGGCGCGGTACAACCGCACGCTCGGCCGCTTCCACCTGGAAGGCATCATGCCGGCGCCGCGCGGCGTGCCGAAGATCGAGGTGACGTTCGACATCGACGCGAACGGCATCCTGAGCGTGCACGCGAAGGACATGGCGACGGGCAAGGATCAGCGCATCACGATCACGGCCTCCGGTGGTCTCAAGGAGGACGAGATCCAGCGCATGGTCCGCGAGGCCTCCGAGCACGAGGCCGAGGACAAGCGTCGGCGCGAGGAGATCGAGCGGCGCAACAAGCTCGACAACCTCTGCTACCAGATCGAGAAGACCGTCGCCGAGAACAAGGACAAGCTGCCCGAGGGCGACGTGTCCGCGCTGAACGGCATCGTGGCCGAGGCGCGCCAGGCGATCGAGAAGCAGGACGACGCGGCCGTGCAGACCTCGCTCGAGAAGCTCGAGAAGGAGATGCACCGCATCGCGAGCGTGATGTACGAGAAGGCCGGTCCGCAGGCTGGCGCGCCCCCCGGCGCCGGCGGCGCGCCGCCCCCGCCCGCCGGTGGCAAGGGCAAGGACGGCGTCATCGACGCGGAGTTCGAAGAAGGCTCCTGATCCTTCGAAACGAGGACGCCCCGGCGAGAACACGCCGGGGCGTCTGGAAGAGCCCCGCGCCGCGTCCTGCGGCAGCGGGGTTTTTTCTTTTCGATCAGTCCGCGGGAGGGACTTCGCTCGGCGGATCCGGGATGACGATCGTGCCGTCCTCGGGCGGAGGATCCGGCTGCTTGGCCGTCGCCGTCGCGTTTGCCTTGGACGTGTTCACGGGGGACGTCGTCTTCTTCGTGGTCGCCCCCGTCTTGCCCGTGCCCTTCTTCGTGGTCGGCACCGGCGAGCCGAAGCTCGCCGTGGGCGAGGGGACGGCCACCACGACCGGCGGCTCGATGGGCTCGGGCGGAGGCGGCGCCGACGCGGCCGGGACAGGGCCAGGCGGCAACATGTTCGATCGGACCACGACGTACGCGATGCCGCCCGCGGCCAGGACGAACGCCACGCCGACGAACGCGAGCACGCGCTTGCGGCGCGAGCCGTCGATCTCGGGCGGCGCCGAGATCCGATCGCCGCTGTCCACGCCGGGCGCCGTGATCGGCGCGGGATGCCGCGGGAGCTGCGCCTGCACGGGCTCCGGCGCCGGGGCCGAGGGCCGATGCGCGGGGGCATCGAGCAGACCTGCGGGCAGGACGGGCGCGCCGAGGTCGGACAGGAACGGGTTCGCGGCGAGCGGCGGCTGCTGCGACTGCGGCGGCGCGCTCACGCGTTGCGCGGGCTGCGCGGCTTGGGGGGGCTGCGTGACGGGCGACGGCATCGGCGCGCGCACGCCGGAGGCGACCTTCGGCGCGGGCGCGGGCGTCGCCGTGGCGGACACGCGCGCGACGACGGGGGGCGGCGCCGTGGAGATGACGACCGGCGGCTCGTCGTCGAAATCGAACTCGAAGTCGTCGATGTCTTCGGAGACGGGGCCGCGTGTCGTGTGGTCGGCGAGGACCTCGACGTCGGCGGGATCGAGCAGCTCCGTCTTCGCGCGCTCGGCGCGCGGGGGCGGTTTTGCCGGGGACGCTGTCGCGCGTGGGGGCAACGCCGGCGCCTTTGTGCTCTTCGGCTTCGCGCTCGTGGGCGCGGGCGTGCCGGGCGCCGACGTGGGCGCGACGGGCGGCGGTCGGATCGACGCGGGCCGCGGCGGCAGCTCGCCGCGCATCGCTTCGGGCACGGAGGCGACGACGCGGGCGAGGGCCTCGGCGAGCTCACGCGCGCTCTGGAAGCGTTTGTTCGGGTCCTTGTCGCAGGCCTTCGCGAACCACGTGTCGAACTGGTGCGGGACGCCTCTCCAGACCTTCGAGGGGATGGGCGGCTCGGAGACCGAGATCTTGATGAGCAGATCGCCGACGCCTTCGCTGTCGAAGGGCAGCTCGCCGACGACGCACTGGTAGGCGATCACGCCGATCGCCCAGAGATCGGTGCGAGAATCGATCTCCGAGATGCCCTTGACCTGCTCGGGGCTCATGTAGTGCGGCGTGCCGATGAGCGTACCGACGTTGGTGCGCTGCATGGTGGCCTTCGCCGGGTCGGTCACCTTCGCGACGCCGAAGTCGAGCACCTTCACGACCTCGTCGTCCTCGTTGTTGCAGAGGAAGACGTTCTCGGGCTTGAGATCGCGGTGCACGATGCCCGCGGCGTGTGCGCGCGCGAGGGCGCGGCAGACCTGCGTGATGACCTTCGACGTCTCGCGCAGCGAGAGCCGGCCGCGCTTGTTCAGCCGCTCGAACAGGTCCTCGCCGTCGAGCAGCTCCATCACGATGAAGGGTTGTCCTTCGTCGATTCCGTGATCGAGGATCTGGACGACGTGGGCGCTGCGGAGCTGCGCGGCGGCGGTGGCTTCGCGCTTGAAGCGCTCGACCGCGTCTTCGCGCTTGGCGAGATCGGGGTCGATGAGCTTGACCGCGACTTCGGTGTTGAGCGCGAGGTGATCCGCGATCCACACGGCCCCTTGCGAGCCCTGCCCGAGGGGTCGGACCAGCCGGTAGCGGGTGCTGAGGACGCGGCCTGCCTCGAGGCTCATCAGGAACCCACAGAGTACGTGGCGCCCGGGGCCAATGTCGAGAAGAGCGCGGCGTTCACCCCGCGGTCTCCTTCATGAGATCACGCCAGGCTTCGTAGGTGAGCTCGGGGTAGATGTAGTCTCCCTCGAAGTTCGTGTGATGGAGCATGCGACGCGCCACGTCGAAGATGAGCTGGCTCACGTCGTCACCGGGCCTCGCGGCGGCGAGCTTTTCGGCGTCTTCGCGGATCATCGCGTGGTGACGGAGGGCGACTTGCACCTCGGCGCCGAGGCCGCGGCGGTCGAGCTGCGGGAAGACGGCGCGCTCCTCGTACGCCATGTGCCGCTCCATCGGGCCCTTGAGGAAGGCGACGAGGCTCTGGCGCTCCGCGGAGGACGCTTCGCGCGACTCCTGGGAGACCTTCATCAGCTTGCTCGCCATCTCGCGCGCGCGGTCCTCTTCCTCGAAGAGGGTCGCGAGCATGCGGTCGTATTCCATGTCGACTCCCTGGACTAAATCAATTTGCCGCGAGGGTCGAGAGGCGATTCAGAAAGGAGTCGCGTTCTAGTCCTCGGCCTCACGGGCCGCGTTTTTCTTCTTTTCCTCGGCCTCGGCGCGGGAGCGGGCGATCGCGGCCAGGCGGCTCGTGACGCCGTGCGCGACCATCGTGAGGACTTGTTTTTCGAGGGCCTTCGGGTCGTTCGGGTCGCCGCCGAAGGAGATCCGGCTCTTGGCGCTGGCGCCGCCCTCGACGCGGCCGATGACGGTGCAGCGGATGCGCAGGACGTCGCCCTTCTTCTCGACGACGTACTCGGTGATCTTGGCGCGGAGCGCGACCTTGCCGGATTTGCCGAAATCGGCCTTGCGGCTGGCCTCTTTGAGGAGGTTGCGCAGGGTGCGGGCGATCCGGTCGCCCTCTTTTCCTTCCGGGGCGTCGACGCGGGTCCACTCGACGGTGGCCTTGCCACGCGCGAACGCGCTCGAAGCGGGCGCGAGCGAGGCGGTCAAGGCGAGCGCGAGGGCAGCGATCAAACGAGAGACGCGGCGCATGCGCGGGAGGGTAGAGGCGCGCTTCGGGGTGGGCCAAGAACCGGACCGAGGGACTCGCTCCCTCTGAGCGACCGCGCTATGCATCGAGGTACCCATGGAAAGGTCTTCGATCGCGCAGGCCATCGGCGAGGGAACACGACGTCTGCGCGCCGGGGCGTCGTGGAAGTGGGGCATCGCGTGGGTGATCACGCTCGGGCTCGTCTCGGGTACGGCGCTCGCGCAATCACCCGGGAAAAAGGCCGAACCCGCGGCGGCAAAGAAGCCCGCCGCAGGCGTCCAGGACAAGGACAAGGGCGTCCAAGACAAAGCTTCGAGCGCGAAGCCGTCTGCGCCCAAGGCGCCCACGCGATGGACGGCGGCGCAGCCGGATCCGATGGTGGATTTCGCGATCCAGCGCGCCACGGCGGGCGGGCCGGACGCGCTCGCGGGGCTGCTCGTGGCGACGACGCTCGACGAGCGCGCGACGCTCGGGAAGGTGCGCGGGGGGCTGCGCGCGGTGGCCGCGACGAAGTCGCCGGTCTCCGGGGATGCGCGGGCGCTCGCGGCGTGGTTGACGCCGGGCCCGGCGGGAGCTCCGTGGGCCGGATCGAAGTCGATCACGTACGACTTCGCGCCCGACACGGGCGGGCTCGTGCGGTCGATGGCGATCCTCGGTCCGTTCCAGGACAAGGGCGAAGGCATCCGCGACAAGGAAGGGCCGGAGGCGCCGGGGCAGAAGTTCAATGACACGTCGGCGCGGTATTCGTGGGGCGTGTACGACGTCGCGTGGCGGCGCATCCTGCCGCAGTCGTCGACGTGGCGGGGTGTCCCGCTCGACCTCTACGTGCATCCGCGCGCGGAGAGCTGCACGTATCTCGCGTCGAAGGTCGTCTTCCCGAACCCGCCCGCGGGCCAGGCGCAGAAGCCCGTGCTCGTGCACGTGGCGTCGACGGGCAAGGTGCGGCTGCTCTGGGACGGCGCCGATGTCGCGATGAGCGAGGAGGTGCATCCGCGCCTCGTGCTCGATCGGCTGGCGGCGCGGATCGAGCCTGCGCCGGGGCCGCACCTCGTCGCGGTGAAGGTCTGCTCGGGCGCGACCTCGGACGAGGGGCGCGTGCGCTTGCGCTTCACGGATGAAGCGGGCGCGTCGATCACGGTGTCGTCGTCGTCGGACATCACGAGCGTGGTGCTGCCCGCGGCCGCGGAGAAGAAGCCGGGCAAAACCGGGAAAGCGGATCCGGCGAAGGAGGCGCGGGTCGCTGCCGAGATCAAGCCGCCGAAGGGTGTCACGCGTGTCAAAACGCAGCTCGAAGTGGGGCTCGACGTGGGCGCGAATCCGACCCCGGATGCCGCGTTGCGGGCGGCGATCCTGCGGACGCTCGGGGGCGCGGAGGACACGCGTTCGCCGCGCGCGCCGGGGCTGCTCGAAGCGGCGCTCCGCGCGAAGGAGACGCCGCCCGACGTGCTCGCGCTCGCGGGGTACGTCTCGCCGTTCGGCGCGGAGCGGAGCGAGCGGCTGAACCTCGCATTCGAACGCGGCAAGGCCGCGAGTGACGAGGCGACGGCGGCGTTCGCGCAGCGGCGGCTCTTCGAATCGTCGCTTGCGGCGCGTTATCCCGACTGGGCGATCGCGCGTGTCCGCGAGGCGCCGCTCTCCACGGCGACGGACCTCGAAGCGCGGCTGCTCAAGATCGCGGGCCGCTCGCAGATGGGCGCGCAGGGCGCGTACCGGGCGCATCGCGACGAGCTCCTGGCGATGTCGGGCGAGGATCGCGGGCGCGCGCCGACGGCCGTGTGGGCCGAGCTCTCCTCGGTGACGCGGGCCGATCCGCAGACGGCGCTGATCGCGGCGCGCAAGCTCGTGGAGCAACGCGCGGGCGCGCGGGACAGCCGTTACGTGTCGGCGTTCCGGGTGCAGGGCGGCGCCGAGCTCGAGCGCGCCGCGGCCGAGAGCCTCGCGCACCAGCGATCGGCCGACGAACTCGTCGCGATCGGCGGGCAGCTCCTCGAAGCGGGCAGGAACGCCTGGGCGCGCGAAGTGTATTACGTGGCGACCCTCGTCTCGCCGAACAAGGCGTCGGCGTTCGACGGGCTCGCGGCCGCGCGGACCGCGGTGCTGGCGGACGAGGCGCGGCAGGGCAAACCGCCGTCGGAGCCGGCCGAGCGCGTGACCGAGGCGCTCGCCCGCGCGCTCGCGCTCGAACCGACGGACCAGCAACGCAAGGCGGAGATCGCGCTCCGCACGCGCACGCCGCAGGGCAAGACGACGATGCCCGACGAGCAGGCGATCGTGCAGCCGAGCGTCTTCCTCGCGCGGGCCAAGGCGAACCCCGCGAAGAAGGGCGAGGTCTTCGATCGGCAGCTCCACTGGACGCGCGTCGTGACGTACCACGCGGATCGGCGCGTCTCGCAGCTCATGCATTACGCGCGCGAGATCGTCGTCGAGCCGCGCACGGAGATGGACCTCTACGAGCCGGACATCCCGGCCGAGGGCGATCGCACGGAGCTGCTCTTCGCGCGCGTGCACCGCAAGGACGGCTCGATCGCGCTGCCCGAGGAGCAAGGCGGCGGCGGGCGCGGCGCGTACGTGCGCTGGCCGAAGCTCTCGTCGGGCGACGTCGTCGAGATCGCGGTGCGCTCGTGGACGCGGGATCCCGTGGGCCGGCGCGGCGATGCGCCGTTCTACTTCATCGACTACGTCGGCTCGATGGACACGCGGCCGATCCTCTTCAACGAGGTCGTCGTGGACTCGCCCGCCGCCTCGCCGCTCGCCGTCGACGTGATCAACGGCAAGGCCGATCGGGCGGAGACGAAGACCGTCGGCGACCGCGTGATCAAGCGCTTCGTATGGGACAACCCGACGAACGTGCGTGACGAGCCGCTCGCGCCGCCGATCGCGGAGACGGTGCCGGTCGTCGTGGGCTCGACGTTCGCGGGTTGGGGCGATTTCCGCACCTGGTACAAGAGCGCGATCGAGGGTTTTTCCACGCCCGACGAGCGCATCAAGGAGCTCGCGGCCGAGCTCACGAAGGGCAAGAAGACACGCGACGAGAAGATCCGCGCGGTCTTCGACTACGTCGCCGACTCGATCCGCTACGTGAACTACGTCTCGGGCGAGGCGTGGCTGCCGAACCGCCCGCAGATCTCGCTCGCGCGCAAGCAAGGCGACTGCGACGACAAGGCGATGCTGCTCATCACGCTGCTGAAGGCCATCGGCATCGAGGCGACCGAGGTGCTCGTGCAGACGCGGTACACGGGGCAGTCGATGCTCCTCCGCAGCGAGAAGGTCGCGGTGCCGATGTTCGATCACGGCATCGCGTACCTGCCCGCGAAGGACGGCGCGCCCGCGATGTGGCTCGACGCGACGAGCCCGCAGAGCCGCCTCGGCCCGCTGCCGGCGATGGATGCGCGCACGCTCGCGTTCTTCATCGACGACGGCCCCGCGAAGATGATCGAGACGCCCGCGAGCTCGCCCGACGATCACGGCATCGACGCCGAGTGGCGCATCGAGCTCGACACGCAGGGCCGCGGCAAGCTCACGGCGAACGAGCGGCACGTCGGCGATGCGGCCTTCGAGTTGCGCACGAACCTCGTCGAGCCCGACGCGCGCAAGCAATGGGCCGAGACGTACCTCACGGGCAAGTGGGTGCCCGGCGTGGAGCTCAAGGGCGAGGTCGGCTTCGACGGCGCGCTGCCGGGCGGCGCGGCGAAGCTCTCGTACGAGGCGACGAGCCAGGGCATCGCGCGGCGGGAAGGAAACGAGCTCGTGGTGCCGGTGAGCGATACGGCGACGCTCACGTCGCAGCTCGCGCCGCTCTCGTCGCGCACGCTCCCGGTCGTGCTCCCGCCCTTCCTCGCGCCGCGGCACGAGACGCGCGCGATCACGATCGTGCCGCCCGAGGGGTACGTCTTCGCGGAGCTGCCGCCGGGCGGGGAAGAGGCGGGCGGCGAGTTCGGGCGCGCAAAGATTGAGTTCTCGCCGGGGGAAGGCGGCGCGGTCGTCGTGAAGCGCACGCTCGTGTTCGATCTGTCGACGATTTCGGTCGACAAGTACACGAAATGGCGCGCGTGGCTGCAGCGCGTCGACGGCCTGATGCACCGGGTCGTGCGGCTCGTGCCCGGGGACCCGAGCAAGACGGCACCCCAAAAGACGGCGGAGAAGCCCTCGCGTTGAGCTCTTCGTTTTGAGCCCCAACGACCGACGCGCGCTGCCGTAAAGACTTCACAAGATCGTCACCAAAACGTAGAGATATCCATGGAGGTCGGGCGTCCCCCGCCTCGCGAGGAGGTCTCATGCGTTGTCCTTCGCTTGCCGCGCCTTCCTTTCGTGCCCTTCTCTGCGTCCTCGTTCAGGTGCCGCTCGTCGCCGCGTGCAGCGGCCCCGACGAGGAGCCGCCCGGGGCCACCGACTGCTCGGCCCTGAAGTTCGAGGTCGGCGATCCGAACGGGCACAAGGACCCGTTCGGGGCCAAGGCGGCGGGGCAGGCGCGCGCCGGCAAGGTCACCGACCTCGCGGGCATCGCGCAGCCGGGGCATGGCCGGCAGCGGATCGAGCCGGGGGATTTCGTCCTCGCGAACGACAAGATCGTCGTGTTCATCGAGGACAAGGACTTCTCGGACGGGTATGCGCGCTTCGGCGGCGAGATCCTCTCGATCGACAAGGCGAACGCCGAGGGCAAGCCGACGGGCGTCTCGATGTACACCGAGACGTTGACCGGGATCTCGGTCGAGATGATCGATCCGACGAGCGTCACGGTGCTGAAGGACGGCTCGGACGGCGGCGAGGCCGTCGTGCGGGTCGCGGGCAAGCTCTCGAAGATCCCGTTCATGCAGGGGCCGCTCTCGTATCTGTTCCCGCGGACGTACGAGCTCGAAGCCGTCTACGATTACGTGCTCCGGCCGGGGGAGGAGCGCGTCACGATGCGCATGGGCCTCGTCAATGCGACGAACGAGCCGCTCGACCTCGGCGTGGAGCGCCCCGATCCGGACGAGCTGCTCGGCTTCTTCCATAACAGCAACACGCAGCTCGTGACCTCGGAGTTCGGGTTCGCGGAGCCCAAGGGGCGCGTCGCGTGGGCGGGCTTCGACGGCGGCGATTTCGGATTCGCGTTCCGCATTCCGGACCACGAGCTCGCATATGGCCTGACGGTCAGCGGCTTCTCGCTCTTTTATGGTCCCGGCTTCGTCGTCGACGCTTGCTCGGCGAACTCGGTCGATCGGGCGGACATCATCGCGGGCGGCCCCGATTACGATGGCCTCGGCGAGGCGGTGCGACGCGTGACCGGCGAGGCGCCGTGGCGCGAGATCAAGGGGAAGGTCGAAGACGCGCAGGGCAACGGAATCGCTTCGGCGTGGCTGCACGTGGTGGGCGCGGACGGCGCCTATTTGAGCCGCACGCGGACGGACGCGGAGGGCGCGTTCGTGGTGCACGCGCCGCCGGGCGCGTCCGCGACGCTCGTGCCGCAGAAGCAGGGATACGCGCCGCACATGGGCTTCGGGGTCGGCGCGAACGAGGCGACGGCGACGATCCCGCTCGATCCGAACGGCACGATTCACGTCGTCGCGAAGGACACGGCGACGGGCGCGGGGCTGCCGGTGCGCGTGCAGGTCGTGCCGAAGGACGCGCTCATCGCGACGCCCGAGGCGTTCGGCGTGCCCGACGAGGTGAACGGGCGATTGCACCAGGTCTTCGCGATGGACGGGAATGCGACCGTGTCGGTCCCGCCCGGCGAGCATACGGTGATCGTGTCGCGCGGCTACGAATGGGAGCTGCTCTCGACGGACGTGACGGTCGCGGCGGGCCAGACGCTGGAGGTCCCGGCGAACCTCGCGCATTCGGTGGACTCGACGGGCGTGATGTGCGCCGATTTCCACATTCATTCGCAGTTCTCGGCGGACTCGAGCGACCGGATCGAGCAGAAGCTGCGGAGCGCGATCGCGGACGGGCTCGACATCCCGGTGTCGAGCGAGCACGAGTGGGTCGTCGATTTCCAGCCCTTGGTCCAGGAGATGGGCCTTTCGCCATGGGCGTTCGGGATGGCGTCGGAGGAGCTGACGACGTTCACGTGGGGTCATTTCGGCGTGCTGCCGATGACGCCGGACCTGACGAAGGCGAACAACGGCGCGGTCGACTGGATCGGCAAGGACCCGAAGGACGTCTTCGCGCTCGTGCGCGCGCTCCCGGACAACCCCGTGCTCATCGTGAACCACCCGAGCGGCGGCGGATTCGGCGCCTATTTCAGCGCGGCGGGGCTCGACCGGAAGACGGGCAAGGGGCGGGACGGGTTCTGGAGCGACGATTTCGACGCGATCGAGGTCTTCAACGACTCCGATTTCGAGGCGAACCGGAAGGACTCGATCGCCGATTGGTTCGCGCTCCTGGAGGCGGGGATGACGGTGTGGGCCGTGGGCAGCTCCGACAGCCATTATTTGCGGACGAGCCCGGTGGGGTACCCGCGGACGTGTTTGCCCTTCGGGCACGACGATCCGACGAAGCTGACGAAGCTCCTCGTGCGTGACGCGGTCGGCAGTGGCGCGGCGACGATCAGCGGCGGCCTCTTCATGACGGCGACGGGCCCGAACGGGGAAGCGCCCGGGCAGATGGTGAAGACCGGCGCGGGCGGGATGGCGACGTTCACGCTCACGATCGAGTCGGCGAGCTGGGTGGACGCGAGCACGCTGGAGACGATCGTGAATGGGGCGACGGTGTCGACGGAGCCGCTCGTGCCGGTGGATGGGTGGGCCGGCCCGTCGAAGAAATTCGTCAATCAGGTCACGGTGACGCTGGACCCGTCGCGCCCGAGGAACTGGGTGCTGTTCCACGCGAAGGGCGGCGGAGACCTCGCGCCGTTGCACCCTGGGCGAAGGCCGTTCGCGGCTTCGAATCCGTTTTTCCTGACACCCTGAAGCGGCTGCCTGCGCGGCTCGCTTTTGTCCCCGCCCGACGGGCTCGGGCGGGGGACACGAAACCAAGCGTATCGGGAGCCGTACGTCCCCACCTGGGAACTCGGCACCCTATATTGACGCAGCACCCATGCCATCCAATCGCCAACGCGCCGGCAGGCGGCCTGCCCGGCCGAGGCGCTCGACGCCTGCGGCGGGAACTCGCGCAGGGCCGGAAGCCACGTCACACTTGCGGACTGTGCTTGCCCACGCTCCCATCGTGCTCTTCACGCTCGACGAACGCGGTGTCTTCACGCTCCAGGAGGGGCGCGGGCTCGAAGCGGCGAGGCTCCACCCGCAGGAGGAGATCGGCCAGTCGATTTTCCGCCTGTACCAGGACTACCCGTGGGTCACGGACAGCGCGCGGCGAGCGCTCGCCGGCGAGAGCGTGCGTGTGGTCGGGGAGTTTCAGGGCGTCTGGTACGAGGTGGATTTCATGCCCCTCCGGCTCCCGGAGACCAAGAGCGCGGGCGTGCTCGGCGTCGCCACGGACGTCACCGCGCGGAAGCGCGCGCAAGACGCCCTCGAGCAGCAGCAAGCGGTGCTCAAGTACGTCATCGCGAACGTCCCTCACGCCATTTTCTGGAAAGATCGCGAGGGTCGATTTCTGGGCGGCAACCAGAACTTTTTGAATGATACGGGCACGAAGACCCTGGAGAACCTCGTCGGAAAGACCGATTACGACGTTTGGGGTCGGCGCGAGGACGCCGACGCGTTCGTCAAGGCCGACCGCGAGGTCATGGTGGGCGGCGCGTCCATGCTCGACATCGAAGAGCCCGTCCTCCGCACGGATGGAGCGCGGCGCGTGCTGCTCACGAGCAAGGTCCCGATTCGCGACGAGAGCGGCCAGGTGACCGGGCTGCTCGGCATTTACGCCGACATCACCGAGCGCAAGCAGATGGAGATCGACCTCCAACACGCCAAGGAGGCCGCCGACGACGCCGCCCGCGCGAAGGGGCAATTCCTCACGGTCATGAGCCACGAGCTGCGCACGCCGCTCGCGCTGATCCTCGGCCCGCTCGCCTCGTTGCTCTCCGGGGAGGCGAACGAGCGCGCGCCCCTCTCGCCGGGCGCACGCGCGGATCTCGAGCGCATCCAGCGCAATGCGCGCAGGCTCCATCGCCTCGTCGACGACATCCTCGATTACCAGAAAATCGAGGCCGGCAAGCTCACGGTCGACTGGGAGGCCGTCGACGCCGCGGAGCTCTGCGCCGAGCTCGTCGACGCCGCGCGCCCTTCGGCGGTGCGCGGCGGCATCACGCTCTCGCTTCGGGCCTCGGTCCTCGGGCCCGTCCCGCTCGATCGGCGCAAATTCGAGAGGATCGTGCTGAACCTGCTCGGCAATGCCTTGAAGTTCACCCCGCCGGGCGGGAGCGTCGTGGTCCACCTGCGGAAGGTCGAGGACGCGCTCGAATTCGCGGTCGAGGATACGGGGCCGGGCATTCCGGCGGACAAACAACACCTGCTCTTCCGACAGTTTCAGCAAATCGACGCCTCGGCGACGCGCAAGCACGAAGGGACGGGGATCGGGCTCTCGCTCGTCAAGGAGCTCGCGGAGCTGATGGGCGGCGAGGCCTCCGTGGAGAGCACGCTCGGCGTGGGCTCGCGTTTTTTCGTGCGGCTGCCGTGCGTCGCGGACCGCATGGCCGATCCGCGGCCTGCGCCCGCGCCGGCCTCGGCGCCGCTGTCCGCGCCCCGCGCGGGCCATTTCGAGGCGCGCGCGGCGAGCGCCCGTCGCGTCGAGACGAGCGGGCGTGGCCCGCGCGTGCTCGTGGTCGAGGACAACCCCGACATGGGCTCGTATCTGGTGGATCTCCTCTCCGCCGAATACGACGTCGAGCTCGTGACGAACGGCCGGGCGGCGCTGGGAGCCGTGGAGGCGCGGCGCCCCGAGGTCATCGTATCGGACGTGATGATGCCCGAAATGGACGGCTTCGAGCTCGTCCGCCGGCTCAAGCGAGACCCCGCGTCGCGCGCCATTCCGATCCTCCTCTTGACGGCGCGGGCGGGGTCCGCCGCGGCGGTCGGGGGCCTCGATACCGGCGCGGACGATTATCTGAGCAAGCCGTTCGAGCCGGCCGAGCTCGCGGCGCGCGTGCGCGCAGCGGCGCGTCTGCACCGCGCGCACGTCGAGCTGGCCGAGAAAAACCGCGCGCTCACGGCGACCTTGCAGCGGCTCTCCGAGACGCAGGAGGAGCTCGTGCAGGCCGGGAAGATGGCGGCGGTGGGCACGATGCTCGCGGGCCTCTCGCACGAGATCAACAATCCCCTCGCGGTCGTCCTCATGAACGCCCAGCTCCTGCTCCGGCGGCTCGACGCGGCGAAAGGGGCGGCCCTCGACGAGGTCGGGCTCCGCAAGGCGCTGCACACCATCGAATCCCAATCGACGCGTTGCTCGCGCCTCGTGCACACGTTGCTCGACTACGCGCGTGAACATCCGACCGGTCGCGAGCCGTGTGACGTGCGGGCCGCGCTCGACCGGGTGCTCGCGTTCACGGCGCCCCAGGCACGCGCGCGCGAGGTACGCCTCGACGTCTGGCAGGATCCGGAGGCTCCGCAGGCGGTGCTCGCGAATGCCGCGCAGCTCGATGCGGCTTTGCTCAACGTGGTCGGCAATGCGCTCGACGCCGTCTCCGAGGGGGGCGCCGTCTCCGTCGTGGCGCGGTCGCTCGACAAGGGGGAGGACGCCGCCCCCGCCGTGGAGATCGAAGTGCGCGACACCGGATGTGGGATCCCGGCCGAGAACCTCGACCGCATCTTCGAGCCCTTCTTCACGACCAAGCCGCCGGGGCAGGGGACGGGCCTCGGGCTCACGCTCACGCAAAGGTTCGTGGCGGACCATGGCGGGCGTCTCTGCGTCACGAGCCAGCTCGGCGTGGGGACGACGGTCCGCATGTCGCTGCCGGCGGCGCTGGGATGAACCACGCGGGCCCCTGCGCCGACGAGGGGGTCCTCCCCCCTACGACCTGAACCGATACGCGCATCGGTTCGGGTCCTCCCCCCTACGACCTGAACCGATACGCGCATCGGTTTGGGTCCTCCCCCCTACGACCTGAACCGATACGCGTATCGGTTCGGGTCCTCCCCCCTACGACCTTCCCCCGGTGCGCATCGAGCGCCGCCGCGGGGTCGTCACCGCCGCCGGACCAGGCTCCCCTTCTGCCCGGCTTCGAGTGTACCTTCGCCCACCAGGAACAGCTCCGTCGGGCCCTTGCCCCAGATGCCCTGGAGCGCCGCGGCGCCGTGGGGCCAGTTGAGCTCGTCCTTCCAGGTCTTGCCGCCGTCGGTCGTGTGCTGGAACTGCTGGTTGCGGCCGATCACGTAGAGGTCGCCCTTGCCCACCACGCGGATGCCCAGGAGCTCGTCACCGTCGAAGCTCCCGATCGATTTCCACGTCGCCGCGCGGTTGTTCGATTCGTACACCGTGCCCTTCGCGCTCACGGCGTACAGGTAATCGATGCTCGCGCCGTCGATCTGCCGGAGCGGCGCGTCGAGCGTGTCGACCGGCAGCTTCGCCCAGAGATGCCCGCCGATCTTCGATTGCAGCACGATCGGCGCGCCGTCCTTGCTCGCCTGTCCCACGACGTAAATGTCGTCCGCGCCGCTGCCCCACACGTCGTACAACGTGCCGACGACGCCGCTCGTGTCCTTCGTCCACGTCTTGCCGCCGTCCGTCGTGTTCAGGATGTTCCCGTCGCCGCCCACGACGTACACGTCGTCCCGGCCGCTCCCCCACACCGCCATGAAAAAGGTGCCCGTGATCGGGATCTTCTGCGGCGTCCACGTGATGCCGCCGTCCGTCGAGTGCATGATCGCATTGCCGCCGACGACGTAGATGTCGTCCGGGCCGCTGCCCCACACGCAACGCAGCCACGCGTCCTTCGGCGAGGCCTGCCGCGTCCAGTTGATCCCGGCGTCCTCGCTGCGCAGGATCGTCCCGCCGCCGCCGACGGCGATCACGAGCTTGTCGAGGCCCCAGATGCCGCTGAGCGTATCGACGTAGTTGCCGCGCTGCCCCACCCACGCCGAGGCCGCGGCGTCGGGGAGGGTGAGCGTCAGGGGGCCGAGCGCGGGACCCTCGTCCTCGGGCTCGGTGACCTCGGTTTTCGTATTCGTGACGGGTTTCGTCTTGGTCTGCGTTTGCTGACCGCCACACGCAGAGGCGAGGAGGACGACCGCAAGCCCCGCGCACGGGACGGAATGAAGGAATCGAGTGACTCGGCGCGCCATGAGGTGCGCGTAGGGTAGGCCAAGGTGGGCGAGGGCGTAAAGGTTCGCGTGCGCAGGAGGCCCACACGGCCGCGATGGTGATAAGGTTTCGTGGGAGCCGGGAGGCCGCTCGATGAGGCGGCTACGCGGTCACGAACCGATGGCAGGCTGGGGACAGGGAGAACCACCGGGGCCGAAAGCACCGGCGGTCCGCGGCGAAATAGCGTGGGAGTACCTACGCGAGCGCGTCGACAACGTGATCGGGTTCTGGGTCGGCTTCGCGTTCTCACCGGTGCCGGCCGAGCTGCGCATCTTGCGCGGGCGGGTCGAGCGGCACATGACCGGCGCGAATCACGTGATGGTGACGCTCGTGCCGAGCACGCCGGAGGAGCTGCTCGGTTTGCCGACGCGGCTGCTCGAAGATCGTAGCTTCGCGAATGCTTCGCTCGTCTGGATCGAGGCGCTGCACGCCGAGGCGCCCGGCGCGCCCGAGACGCCGTGGACACGCGCCTGGGAGCAGACGGTGATCGAGATCGAGGCGCTCTTCGAGGAGCTGCGCGGCGTGCTGCTCGGAGGCATCGTGCTCGCCGCGCCGCCGGGCGTGGTCGATCCCATGTCGAAGGCCGCGCCGGATCTCTGGCAGGTGAAGGCGATGTCCTTCCTGATCACGCCGCCCAACGCGGGCGCGGTGCGGCCGAGCACGCCGCTGCCGGTGCGTGGCGGATCACGGCCCTCGACGAGCTCGATGCGCGTGGCGACCGCGGATCCGGACGACCTCGTGGCGATCTCGCAAGACCCGGAGCGGCTCAAGGTCTGGCAAGCCGAGAACTCGGCGCGCACGTCGTCGCCGCCGATGCCCGCGGCGTCGTTCGCGCCCGCGACGCTCAACGCGCGGCCGACGCCGCCGCCGCCTCCGCCGCGGGCCGAGGTGGTCCGCGCGCACGCGCTCGTCGACGCCGCCGAAGGGTTCTTGCGGCAAGGCCGGCTGCAGGACGCGAAGGACGCGGCCGACGAGGCGGCGACGCTGCTGCGCGTGCGAGGCGACGCGCTCGACGAGGCGCGGGTCTTCGCGGTGCTCGCGGAGATCGCGACGGAGAACGAAGACCTGTCGCGCGCGGCGGTGCACGTGCAGAAGGCGCTCGCGATGTACGGCGCGCGGATGCCCGGGCAGGTGCCGCCGGCCTGGTATTGCCTGGCGGCGCGGATCGCGCGGGAGCGGCGCGAGCATGTGGCGGCGACGCGCTTCGAGGAGCTCGCGCTCGGGGCGATCCGCGCGATGCGGCAAGGCGACGAGGGGCCGGACGCTTTGTTCGAGTTCTCGGACGCGCTCGAACGGATCGGTGATGCGCGGCTCGCCGCGAACAAGCCGGCGGACGCGGCGGTGGCGTTCTCGGAGTGTCTGCTCCTGCGGCGCCGGGTCCTCGCGGTGATCGGGGAGGGGTCGGAGGCGCTCGGCGAGGTGTCGTATTCGCTGAAGCGGCTGGCCGACGCGTGTGTGCACGCGAGCGACGTGGTCGGCGCGGTCGCGGCGTATCGCGAGGCGGTGGCGATCGATCGGAAGCTCTACGCGGCGAGCGAGAGAAACGCGGAGGTGCGTTACCAGCTCGCCGACTCGCTCTGGCGGCTCGGGGACGCGCTCGCGACGAGCGGCGAGGGGTCCGAGGGCGAGGCGGTGAGCGAGGAGGCGACGCGCCTGCTCGCCGGAGCGGAGCCGCCTTCGGGTCCGCCGTCGCGGATCTTCGGCCCGGCATCACGTCGGGGGCCGCGTCCGGGGCGCGCGTGATAGTCTCTGCGCCCCGACCATGATTTCCCTGAACGCCGAGTGGACCCGCCTTCTCCACAAGTACCAGGACGATCACCAGGATCCGCGCAACCAGGCTTGCCACAAGGTGGGCATCCCCCTCATCGCGCTGAGCTTTCCGGTGGGCGCGACCCTCGTCGGCCTGCCGCTCGCGGGGGCGATGTTCACCGTGGGCTGGGGTTTCCAGTTCGTGGGGCACGCATTCGAAGGGAAAAAGCCTTCGTTCGTGGACGACAAGCGGAGCCTGGTCATCGGGCTGCTCTGGTGCATGGAGAAGTACGGCGTGCGCGTGTACGAAGAATCGCCCGCGGCATGACGACCTCGCCGCGCGTGCCAAGCGCGCGTGAATGAGGCAGCATGGAGCCCGCCGATGCGCCATTTAACGCTTGGGGGCTCCGCTCGGGCGAGTCGAGCTACGCCCCCAAACCCCCAGCAGTATCCCCGTCTTGGGCTCGTGTCCGCGGCGCTCCTCTTCGCCGCTTGTACCAACCCGACGCCCGTCGCGCCGCAGCCGCCGCCGTCCGCCAAGCTCGCGGAGTCGTTTGTCACGGCGCTCGACGCCGAGGCGGCCGATCCACTCGCGTCGGCGAAGTACCTCGACGCGATCGATCGGGCCGTCGCGAACGGGCGTGATCCCGAGGCGCTCGCCACGGTCGTCGCGTCGCTCGACGCGCTCGCGTTCCGGGAGGTCGAGGCGCTCGGGTTGCCCGGAGAACAGGCCGTCGCGTATCGCTCGCGCGAGGTGATGCCCGCCGTCGTGGAGCGGCTGCGCGCGGCGTGGACGGCGGCGGGCGAGCGGCTCGCGCAGGGCGACGATCCGGGCGTGCTGCCGGTGATGCGCGGGATGCTGGCGACGGCGCTGCACGAGCTCGCGATGTACGTGGGGCAAGAGCAGGCGGCGATGGTGTGGGGCGAGCGGCGGGGATGCGCGCGGGAAGCCGCCCTCGTCGCGCCGCTCGATTTCGCCGCGCTGCGAGGCCTCGCGGAGCCCTCGCAGGTCGTGCCGACGGGCGCGTTTGGCGCGACGTACCCGGGCGCGCGGCCGTTCTTCGCCGAGGTGACGCCGCTCGTGGTGCGCGCAGACGCGTGCGCGCTCGACGTGAACGCGACGTTCTCGCTCCCCGGCGTGCGCGCGGTCGTGGTCGACATCGAGAACCCGCGCGAGCAGACGGTGTTCGTGTCGCTCGCGTCGAGGTCGGCGGCGGTCGTCGACGTGGCGGGGGCGCGCGTGATCCGTCGTGGCTTCGAGGCCGGCGATGGAGCCGTGACGCGGCTCGGGCGTGTCTCGCTGCCGGCGGGGCGCGCGCGTGTGGTCGTGCGGGTCGGGCAGATGAGCGACGGCGATCAGATCGAGCTCGACGTGTGGGGCGACGACGGCCTGCCCTTGCCGCTGCGCGCGCCCAAGGCGGGCGACGTGGCCACGGTGAACAAGGCCTCGGGCGCGACGCCGATCGAGATCACGGCGTCGAGGTCCGGGGAGGCGACGCTCGCGCTCACGACGGCCGCGCTGCTCGGGCTCGGGGAGGCGCGTGTGGCCGAGCATCTCCTGGAAGAGCGAGGGTTGCCGGAGACGAGCAGCCCGCGCGCGTTCTTGCTGGCCGCGCGCGCGACGGCGAAGGCCGACGATCTGCCGGACTCGAAGCAGATCGAGCGGCTGCGCGCATATACGGACAAGACGCTCGTGGCCTGGCCGAAGGCCTGGGAGGCGCTCGTGACGCGCGCGGCGCTGACGGAGCGCAGGCGCGTGGTCGAGGGGCTCGCGGACGCGCTCGGTGAGCTTGGCGTGCGTCCGCCGGCGTCGGGGCAGGCCGCGGACAAACCCGCGGCGGAGAAGGCCGTGACGGACCCGATGACGCTCACGTACGTGGCGGCCGCGGCGAAGCGGGGGCAGATGCTCGACGTCGCGGAGGAGGCGTACCGCGCGCTGGAGACGGCCGTGCCGGCATCGCCGCTGCTCGCGCGGGTCGACACGTACCTGCACGGGCGGGTCGGCGCGGACGCGGTGAAGGCGGCGTGCGCGGGAGGGACGAGCCGCGCGGATCTCGCGTGCATGTACGCGCATCAGCAGCGCGGAGACACGCGCGCGGCGCTGGAGGAGCTCGGCCGCGTGCGGCGCCTGCGCTCGGCGCCGGATGCGTTCCGCGATTCGGAGGTCGGGCTCCATGTGCTCGCAGGAGACCTCGACGCGGCGATCGCGGCGTACGACGCGACGCCGCCGGCGCGGAGGCGTTTGCTCGACGCGCTCGGCTTCGCGGCCGGCCGGAACCGGTCGGACCTCGTGCGTCCGCGCCTTGAACGGGATCAACGCGTGGCGGCCGACGCGCCGTATGCGATCCCGATCCTGCGTCGGATCCTCGCGCTCGAACCCGATCAAGCGCGCGACCTGGAGGCCGAAGGGGCGCGCCTCGTGTCGGCGGATCGCGCGGCGAACGTGATGCCCGGCGCGGGCACGGCGGTGCTCCGGCACCTCGAGCGGTACGCCGTGGATGCGGGCGGCGTGCTCCGGTACCTCGTCTACGATCTGCGGCGCGTGTCGGGCACGACGGACGTCGCGGAGGGCGCGGTCTCGTACGGGCCCTCGATCGAGGCGAACGCCGCGCAGCGCTTGCTCCGGCGCCGCATCCACAAGCGCGACGGCCGCGTGGTCGAGCCCGATCAGGTCGCGATGGCCGCGCAGAGCCACAGCGATCTCTCGGAGCTGGAGAAGGGCGACTACGTCGAGCAGATCCTCGAAGGGTTCGTGGTGCCGGACGCGGGCGGGCAGATCGTGGTGGACGGGCCCGACCTCCTGCCGGCCCGCACCGGCGTGCGCGAGGCGGAGATCGAGCTGCGCCGCCCCGCCTCGCTCACGCTCGGCCTCTGGTCGCACCCGCTGCTCGGCAAGCCGCAGGTTCGCACCGACAAGGGCGACGAGGTCCGGGTCTGGCGCATCGAGAACAAGGAGCCGCGCCGCATCGAGGACGGCGTGCCACGGCTCGAACAGGCCGTGACGATCAGCTTCGGCACGCAGACGTGGGCGAACCTCGGGCGTTTGCTCGACGATCACGTCCGCGCGCTCGAAGACAAGGATCCGTACGTCGCGCGGTTCGCGCGCGAGGCCGCGGGCAGCGTCACGGCGCCCTCGCGCGCGCTCGTCGAGCGCGTGGTCACGGCCGTGGGCAAGCGCGTGAAGGTGCCCGGCGGCGGCGAGTTGTCGGACGTGTCGGCGATGTACGGCACGGGGCCGCAGCAGACGACGGCACGTACGGTGCTGGAGCTCGGCCAGGGCAGCCGCGCGCTCGTCGTGTGGCGCGCGCTGCGCGAGCTCGGCGTGGACGCGCGCCTCGCGATTGCCGAGACCGAGCCGTTCAGCGGCGCGGCTGATTTCCCGCCGCACGTGGGTCGCTTCCGGTATCCGCTCGTCGTCGCGCGTTTGCCCGAGGGCGAGTTGTGGATCGACGCGGACGTGGACGGTCCGCCCTTGCCTCCGGGCCGCGTGAGCCCGGAGCTGCGGGGGAGGAACGCGATCCTGCCCGACGGCAGCCTCGTGACGGTGCAGGGCGACGCGAGCGAGAAGGGCGACGAGGTGGAGATCCGGCTCGCGCTCGACGCGTCGGGCGTCGCGCGCGGCACGTTCTCGATCGCGCTGCGCGGGCGCGAGGCGCAGTCGCTCGCGGACTCGCTCGACATGGTCGTCGGCACGGATCGGCGCGAGATGCTGCGCAACGTGGTGCTCACGTGGGTGCCCTGGGCCGACGTCGAGGACGTGGAGCTCGGATCGAGCGAGGGCTCGTGGGAGGTCTCGGTGCGCGCGAAGATCGCGATCTTCGGCTACTCGCAGCCCGAGACCCGCGACGGCAAGACGTGGCTCTTGCCGGGCCTCGAGCCGATGCACCTCGCGCGTGGCTTCTCCAGCACGCTCGCCTCGTTCTACGCGTCGCGCGCGGGCCGCGAGAGCGCGCTGACCATCGACAGGCCGCTCCAGTACCGCGTCCGCCGTCGCATCGAGCTGCCCAAGGGCGCGACGGTCGCGCGCGCGCCGTCGTCGGTGAAGGTCGCGCACGAGGGGTTCTCGGCGTCCCGCGAAGGCTCGTACAAGGAGGGCGTGATCGAGGAGGCGTTCGTGCTCGATCTGCCGACGGGCACGGTGTCGGCGGACGAGTACGACAGCTTCGTCGACCGCGTGCGCGCCGTGGACGACGGCTTCATGGCCGGCACGCGCGTGAAGGTGTCGCCCTGAGCCTGCGTACCATGCGTCCCCAGCCGCCCGAGCCTCCGCGCGCGCCGGAGGGCATGCTCTTGGATGTGCCGCTCGCGCCGCGGACCACGCTCGGCGTCGGCGGACCGGCTGCGCGGTACATCGAGGCGCGCACCGAGGAGGCCGTGCACGAGACGCTCGCGTGGGCGCGCAGCCAGCGCCTCGACGTCACCGTGCTCGGCGGCGGCTCGAACGTGCTCGTCGCGGATCGCGGCGTCGACGGCCTCGTGCTCCGGGTCGCGGTCTCCGGCGTGAACCACGCGATGGAGGGCGATCGGGTCACGCTGACCGCGGGCGCGGGCGAGTCGTGGGATGCGCTCGTGGCGATGACCGTGGAGCAAGGCTGGGCCGGGCTCGAGTGCCTCTCGGGCATCCCGGGCGACGTGGGCGCGGCGCCGATCCAGAACATCGGCGCGTACGGGCAAGAGGCGGGCGACGTGATCACGTTCGTCTACGGGATCGATCGGCGCAGCGGCGCGACCGTGGGCATCGATCGGCTCGGCTGCCGCTTCGGCTACCGCGACAGCGTCTTCAAGCGCCGGGCGAGCGGCAGGTTCGTGATCGTCGGCGTGACGTTCTCCCTTCAGCGCGGCGGCTCGGCGGCCGTGCGGTACGCGGAGCTCGATCGGCACCTGCGCGATACGGGCGCTCCGCCTTCGCCTTCGCTCGCCGAGGTGCGCAAGGCCGTGCTGGAGCTGCGGCGCCGCAAGTCGATGCTCGTCGAGGCGGGGGACGAGAACGCGCGCAGCGCAGGCTCGTTTTTCGTGAACCCGACGCTCGACGAGGCCGCCTTCGCCGAGGCCCGCGCGCGCATCGAGGCCGCGAACGTGCTCGAACCCGGCGAGAACCTCCCGCAGTTCGTGGCGGGCCCGGGTCGCGTGAAGCTTCCGGCCGCGTGGCTCATCGAGCGCGCGGGGTTCAAGAAGGGAGCGGGCGACGGTCCGGTGGGTCTGTCCACGCGCCACGCGCTCGCGATCGTCAACCGCGGCGGCGCGACGGCCGAGGACATCCTCCGCTTCGCGCGTCGCATCCGCGACGGGGTGCTCGCGCGCTTCGGCGTGCGGCTCGTGCCCGAGCCCGTGATGCTCGGCTTCCGGCCGGAAGAGGTCGAGGACCTCGTGGGGCATCCAACGACCTGATTTTGCGGCGTGTTGTGCCGCCGCGAAGGCGGCTACGCGCTACGCTCTCGCCGTGGTCGAACCTCTGGACGAAGGCAAGGCTCCGCAAGAGGCGCGCGACGAACTCCCCGAAGGCGAGGAGAGCGCGGAGCCACGTACCTTCCGCAGCATCCGGCCGCCGAAGCCGCTCGACGAGGACCTGCTCGACGAGCTCGGGGCGCGCCTCGCGACGATGCCCGAGCCCGTCGCCACGCTCGCCGTCGGCGTGGAGATCGCGCGGGCCGAGGGGGACGCGACCGGCGTGCGCAAGCGCCTCTTCGAGCTCGGGATCGGCATCGTTCGGTACGGCTTTTCGCTCGGCATCGCCGCGCTCGTGGCGAAGCTCGGCGGCGCGGCGGCGCCGAGGCCCTTGGCGGAGGCGCTCGCGCGCGCGGCGCGGATCTCGGACGGGATGTGGTGCGAGCTCACGCGCACGGTCGGCAACGCGCTGAAGGCCTACGACCCGGCGCTCGCGCAGATGCTCGCGTTCACGTCGCAGCGCCCGCTGACCGAGCTCATTTCGGCGCGGAACGATTTCATCCATCGCGGCGGCTCCGGCGACAACGCGCTGGAGAAGCTGATGGCGCTGCTCGAAAATACCGAGGCGCTCTTGTCGCTCTCGCTTCGGTGCGTGGTGTCGCTCGATCCGCCGACGTACGAGGCGCGCATGGGCACGCCGCTGCGGGGCGGGGTCTGGCGCAAGACGAAGGGCGCGTTGCCCGCGGGCGTCGAGGCCGGCGTCGCGTACGTGGTGCGCGAGGACGGGACGTGGATGCCCGTGTCGCCGTACCTGCCGCTCGTCGACAAACGGCTCCTTTTCGCGGACGGTCCGCACGCGCCGGGCAAACCGTGGCGCTGCACGGATCCGGAGATCGGCGAGCATCGTGAGCACCCGCCGGTCGACCGCGCGATCCGCAAGCTCGTGGGCGAGGACAAGAACGCGCCGCAGGAGCTGACGGACCGGCCCCGCCTGGTTGGTCGGGACGCGGCGGTGAAGTCGCTCGAGCGCGCCGCGGAGGAGGCCGCGTCGGGCAGCGTGCGCATGGCGCTCGTGACGGGATCGTTCGGCGTGGGTCGGACGCGGGTCGCGGACGAGATCGTCGAGGCGGCCGCGGCGTACGGGTTTGGGCGCGTGATCGACGCGCGATGTTCGGTCGAGCGAAGGACGCCGCTCCGCGCGCTGCGCACCGCGATCGAGGGCGTGAAGGGGCTCGGGCGCATGCGCGACGCGATCGAGCGCGCGCTCTCGGTCGAGGCCGCGATGACGCGCGCCGCGCTGGAGGCGTCGATCGAGGCGATCGAGGAGGCGCTCGTGGAGGCGAGCCTCGAAGAGCCGACGGTGCTCGACATGGACGACGCGCAGTGGGCGGACGAGCACACGCAGGGGCTTTTGCGCATGCTGACGGATCGAGCGATCCGCAAGGGACGCGGGCGGCTCTTCGTGATCGTGACCGTGCGCGACGAGCCAAACCCGAGCGTCGCGCTGCGGCGCTTCGTGGGTCGCGTCGAGCAAGGCATCGGCGCGGGCGCGACGCGCGTCATGCTCGACGCGCTCTCTGCGAAGGACGCCTCGGCGCTCGTGCAGAACGTCGCGCCGATCGCGAAGGACATCGAGCGTGCCGTGGTCGAGGGCGCGGGCGGCGTGCCGTTTTTCCTCGTGCAGCCGCTCCTCGTATGGAACGAGACGGGCGCGCTCGTCTGGCGTGACGCAGCGTGGCGACCGCGCGACGAGTCGATCCTGCGCGCCTCGGTGCCGGGCGTGCGGGACCTTCTGCGCGCGCGGCTCGACTCGTTTTTCGATCCGGGATCGGACGGCGAGCGGGCGGCGCAGCACGTGCTCGCGTGCGTCGCGCTCTACGGCTCGGGTTTGCCGGTGGAGCAGCTCGTCGCGGCGGTGGAGGCCGCGGGGACGTCCGCGCGGAGCGTGGAGCAGGCGCTCGAGCTGCTCGTGGAGTCGGGGCTGCTCATCGTGCGCGGCGAGCGGCAGGAGCACGGGTTCGCCCAGGAGATCGTGCGGCAAGCGGCGCTCGAAGACGTGCGGCAGAAGCCGTGGTTTCGGCGTGTCCACCGGAGCTTGCTCGAAGCCGTGGGGCGGAGCGAGGTCGCCGAGGAGAACGCGGCGTTCCTCGCGGCGGGCCACGAGTCGCTCGGCGATCGCGAGGAGGCCGCGCGCTGGTACGGCAGGGCCGTGGCGAAGGCGCTTGCGGGCGGGGAGTTCGAGCGGGCGATGGAGCTCGCGGAGAAGCTCGCGCAGGTGACCAAGGGCGCCGAGCGTGTGCGCGCCGAGCTGCGCGTGGTCGACGCGTTGTTTCGCGCGGGTCGTGCGGCAGAGGCGAAAGATCGGCTGGAGCGGATCCACCTCGACGGCGCCGTGGACATGGGCGTGCGCCTGGAGGCGCGCACGCTCACCCTCGCGATTGCAGCGATTCTCCGGCATTTGCCAGCGGATCACGACCTGACGCTCGTCGCCGACGCGGATGCCCATGGGAACATGGCTCTGCGTGTCGAGACGCGGCTCGCCGTCGCGAGGCTTTCCCGGGGGCACCGCGGGCTTTCGCTCGCCGAGGAGGCGATCGTGCTCGCGGCGGCAAGCCCCCTCGAGCTTCGGTACCGCGCGTTCGGGATGAGACTCGAACTCCTGGCGGAGGTCGATCCGAGCGACGTGGCGAGGCTGCAACGCGCGACGGAGGTCGTGCGGACCGCGGCGCGAGAGCTCGGGTCTCCGTGGGCCGAGCTCGATGCGGACAACGCATTCGCGTGTGCTCGATCGAACGCGGGGGACTTCGCCACGGCGCTGCCCCTCTTCGAGAGCATCTCGGAGCGCGCGAAGCGGTTCAAGTTTGGCACGCTCGAACGCGAGGTCCTGGTGAACACGGCGACCACGTACCTGCGCTCGGGCAACCCTGCGCGAGCCGCCGCTGCCGCGGCGCTCGCAGCGGACGCGGCGCGAACTGCGGGGAACGCGGACCTGCTCATGGGGGCGCAATCGGTCCGCGCGGACGCCCTCACGCAAGTCGGGGAGCTGGGGGCCGCCAAGGCTGCTGCCGACGAGGCCATCGAGATCGCGATGAGCGGTGGGCAAGATTATTACGCCACCGTCAGCTTGCTGCGTCGCGCCGAGATCCGGTCTCGCCTCGGCGATCCGCGTGCCGAGGAGGATGCGGAGCACGCACGAAAGCGCGCCGCGAGTGTCGGCGACATCGACCTCGTCACGCGCGCGGAGGTCTGGTCGGCGCTGCATCATGCGCGGAGCGGCGGAGAGGGATCGAGCGCGACGCTCGCGGAGGTCGTGCGCTCCGTCGACGCGCGGCAAGCTCCGCTGCGCGCCCCGACGAAGCGGCTCGTCGACGAGGCGCGGCGGCTCGTGACGGCTTCGTCTACTCGATGATGACGACGCCGCGTGTCCGCGCGCGCTCGATGATGACGACGCCCCGCGTCTTCGGCGCCGGCAGCTTCGCGAACTTGTCCGCCGCGTCCTTGTACGCCGCGCCCTCGCCCGTGTGCTGGAACGAGAACACCTTCAGGATGAGCCCATCACCCGGCTCCGTGCGCGCGACGAACGACGCGGGCTTGAACCCCGGCTTGCTCCCCGACGCACCGCCGAGGTCGAGCTCGAGCCCACGGATGCGCGGGCACCGCTCGATCCCCACGTCGCGGCACTTCGCGTCCTTTTTCGCCGCTGCGTCCGCGACCGGCAGACGCTTCATCCCGTCGAGGAGCTTGTCGTCCTTGATGCGCGTGACCTTGCCGTCCCGCACGCGCGCGAGCGCCTCGTCGAGGCTCCGGAGCGGCGTGCGCGACGCCGCGACGTAAATGTCCTCGAAGCCGAGATCCTTGTCGTTCAAACGAAACCGCGCGTCCCCGCTCGGGATGCGTGACTCCTGGCTCCCTTCGAGCGGGTTTTTCGTGCCGATCCGCTCGTCCGGGAAGAGCACCGTGAGGCCGCTGCTCGCGTTGTTCTGGAAGATGTAGACGTACGCCCGCGGCTTGACGTCGACCTTGAAGAACACGCGCGCGTTCGTCGGCAGCGGCTCGTCCGGTTTGACCGTGCGTGTCCCGCCGCCCGCGCTCTCCGGCAGCTCCGCCTCCATCGACAACGTGAGCGTCAGCTCTTCCTTGCGCTCCGCCTCCGGCACCGTGTGCTGGTAGAGCGTGTCGAGCGCGGCTTGCCGCTCCTCGTCCGAGGACGCCTGTTTCACCGCGGCGACCATCGAGCTGACGGGGCTCAGGAGCCCGAGCAGCGCCTTCTTCTCCGTGTCGTACGTCTTCTTGTCGATCGCGCACGCGTTGTAGTCCCGGCAGAGCCGCGTGTGCGCCGCGACGTACTTCTCGGTCTCCGCCGAGATGCGGCGGATCGCCACGTCCTCGAACGTCGCCGTGTCCGAGGCGAGGTTCAGGACGCCGATGTCGCCCGCGGCGAGATCACTCGAGCAATCGATGGAGCGACGCTCTTCCTCGCCGCAAGCGACGCTGCCTGGGCTCTTCACCACGCACGACGCGCTGAGGAGGGCGATGCCGGCCACGGCGAGCGCACCGAGGCCGAGATGCACGAAGCTTCGGCGTTGGGACATGGCTGCCGAGGGTACGGGGAAGGGCCCGCGTTTGCGAGCCCAGCCCGTCAATTGATCGTGAAGGACTTGGTGACGCTGACGGGCGCGCCGTCGAAGGGCGGGACGCGCGCGCCGCGGAAGACGCCGGCCACGCAGCCGCCGACCGAGGTGCCCGCGAAGGGCGGTCCTTGCACCTGCGCCGAGGTCACGTTGCCGCTCGGCGCGAACGTCACCTTCACCTTGCCCGTGCCCGTCGGGCCGTCCGCCGTCTTGCAGCTCTTCGCCGCGCCGGCCGCCGAGCCGAGCGCCGAAGAGGCCGCGCCGCGGTTGAACTCCTTGCCACCCTCCGCAGGCGGGGGCTCCGCCGTGGGCGCAGCCGTCGTCGTGGGCGCCGCCGTCGTCGCCGTGGGCGCCGCCGTGTTCGTCGGCCTCGGGCCCGTTCCGCCGCCCGAGCCCACGACCGGACCACCGCCGGCCTTCGCCGTATCCGTCGTCGCGGGCGTCGCACTGCTCGCGGTCGGGAGCGCCGCCGCGATCGTGTCCGTGGGCGTCGGGGTGGGCGTCGTGGGCGCGGCGGACGCCGTGGGCGTCGCCGACGTCGTCGTGTTCTCCGTCGTCGTCGTGTTCTGCGGCTGCCCGCGCAGCAGGAAGAACGCGGCCGCGCCTGCGACCACGATGCCGAGCGCGATGCCGACGACGAGGCCCGCCGAGCTCTTCTTCTGCTCGGGCACCTGCACCATCACGACCTGCGGGATCTGCGTGCCGGTCAGCGGGAGCTGCGTGCCGGTCAGCGGGATCTGCGTGCCCGTCATCGGGATCTGCGTGCCCGTCATCATGCCCGGCATCGCGGCCATCATCGGCTGCGGAGGCGGCTCCACGACGGGCGCCATGAGCGGAGGCGGCGCGAGCATCGGACCGCCGAGGCCGCCGCCGCCGAGGTTCATGATGTCGTCGAGCCCGCCGCGGCCGTCTTTTTTCTTCGGCTCGTCCTTCGTCGCGGCCTTCTCGGCCGCGGTGAGCGCCGAGAGCGAGAAGAGCACCGAGTTCTCGTTGCGCTCGCCGACCTGGTTGCCCTTCGGCCCCGCAGGCGGCACCGAGGCGCGCGCGGGCTCCGGCTCGCCCTTCTGCGATCCGAAGAGATCTTGACGACCGCCCGTCTTGCGCGCCGCCGTTTGGTTGCGCGCGGCTGCGGGCGCGGCGCCCGCGCCCTCGGGCATCATCAGCGTCGCGTTCATGTCGTCTGCGGGCGGCGCTGCGGCGGCTGCGGATGCGCCGCTGCTGCGACCCACGGCCGACATGAGCTCCGCGACCTGCGACACCGGCAGCCAGTCCGACATGCCGTCTTTCCAGACGTACGTGTCGTTCGTGACCGTGCCTGTCGCGTACGCGGCTGCGATCGCGGCGGTCGACATCGTGCGTTGGTCGTCGTCGCCGACGTTGACCGTCCAGTCGCCGCCGCCTGCTGCGGCTGCGCTCGGATCACCTGAGAAGACGCGGGTCGCGCCGTCGTCTTCTTCTTCGTAGCCACCCTGGCCGTGTGCATCGGGCGCGGCTTCGTTCGCGTTGACGACGATGGCCGAGCCGCACTTCTTGCACTTGATCTTGACGGTCTTACCGACGACTTTTTCGTCGGCGATCGTGTACTTCGCCTGGCACGACTGACACGTAATCTTCATGGGGAAAGCTGCCCTTCCGGGTCTCGCGCACGTGCACGAACGATCGTCTTGCTCTCTCGCCGAGGACCTGCGGTCCGGTCGTTACCGGCTTCTCCGTACGCCGTCACAAAGCATAACGGTTTCGCACGAGCGCGATCAAGCAACCTACAGGTGCTCGTTCGACGTGCGAGCAAGCCACCCGGATCTACCCGGCCCAGGCGTCAGCGGTTCAGGGGTACGAGCGTCGTGCCGTCTGCCCCACAGAACTGCGCCTCGGCGCCGTAGCGCTCCCCGCACGTCGGGCAGACCTTCCCCGCCGGACCCCCCGCGCGGGTAGGGGAAGATCGTGCCGGGGCTTGGGCCTTCGGGGCCTCCACGAAGGCTTCCGCGTTCGCCTCGTCCTCCGCGTCGGCCTCGGCTTCCGCTTCTGCCTGCGCTTCCTCGTTCCGCTCGGCGTCCGTCTCCGCGTCCGTCTCCGCGTCCGTCTCCGCCGGCCTCCGCCCGCGCCGCATCAGCACGAGCCCCGCGAAGCCGAGCGCGAAGGCGAGGCCGATCACGATCGCCACAAACGTCTGCTTGCGCTCCCGGCCCACGTCGTCCGCGACGCCCTTGCGCCCGCCGACCGCGCCCGTGGCGATCACGACCACCGCGCCCTGCTCCCCCTGCGGATCGAGCGTGCCTGCCGAGAGGAGCGCGTCGTACTTCGTCGGGCTCGTGATCTCCACGGCGACCGGCACGCCCTTGCCGGACACCGTCGCCACGAGCTCGACGCGCCCCTCCTCGGCGCCCTCCGCCACCGTGACCGTCCCGGTCCCGTCGACGGTCACCTTCGCCGCGAGGGGACCGGGCGTCACCGTCCACGTCGGCTTGACCCAGACAGCACAGCCTTCGCTGTCCGTGACCACGGTTCGGAAGGAAAAACGATCCCCCGGCCGGAGCGTCTTTTTCGCCGGAACCACCTCCAGCCGCGCCGGATCTCCCGCCACCTTGCACCCGTTCAGTGGGGCTTTGGGCGCGGGCGCCGCGGCGCTCGCGGCGGCGCTCGGGGGCGGGCTCGCGGAGGGGCTCGGAGGCGCGGCGCTCGCGGAGGCGCTCGCGGAGGCGCTCGGCGCGGCTTCTTCGCCGTCGCGCTTCACGAGCCCGAACGATCGCGACCGGCTCGCCGTCGCCGTGCAGGTCACGCCCTCGGCCGTGACCTTGTGCTCCGACGTCTCCTGCATCGCGATCGACGTGTCCGTCGCCGACACCGTCGTCGTGACCGTGATGCGCTCCTTCTCGTTCGAGAGGCTGCACCGCGTCCGCCAGAACCGCCCGCCGCCCGACTGCGAGTGACTCACGCGCCCGAGCCCCGGCGCCTGCTCCCAGCACTCGGCCGTGCTCCACGCGCGCCCTGCGCCCACGATCGACAGCTCGCCGCCCTGCTCGCGGATCTGCACCGACCCGCCGCCCCCGCCTTGACCCCGCGGCTTTGGCCCGCATGCGTCCACCCAGCCATCGAACGACCAGCTCTCCGATACGGAGCTTGCCGACCACGAGCCGCTCAGCGTCGGTTTACCCTGGGCGCTCGCGTTCGCGGAGCAGGCCGTCGTCGTGGCGAGCGCGAGGGCCACGAGCGAGCGACGTGCGAAGGAACGTGTGCAGCGCACGGTCGTGCACCCTAGCAGATCGACGGAGAACGTGGACGGAGAGGGCCGCGTGATCCTTGCGATCCTTTTGCAGTTGTATTGCGCTGGTGATACGGGTTTTTCAGGCTTCTTCGAAACCGCGCCTGCACGATTCGCCTGACGAGGTCCGAGACATGACGACCCTTGGCTTGCTCACCGGCCTGCGTCGCCGCCCTGTCGCGACGCTCGTGGCGCTCACCGCGCTCTTCACCACCACCACCCTCGCCGCGCCCGCGCGCGCGCAGAGCACCGATCGCATCCCCGCGTCGAACGGCGAAGGCGCCGACCTGCACCTCTTCCGACCCGCGGTCGACTCGCGTGGCTTCTTTACGGTCAACGGCGCGAGCGTCTTGCCCGGCGGCGCCATCAGCTTCGGCCTCGTCCTCGACTACGGCAGGAACCTCCTCGAGCTCGCGCCCGGCCACGGCGCCGACTATCTCGTCGACCACGCCCTGCAGGGCACGTTGAGCTTCAACTACGGCATCGCCGATCGGCTCGTCCTCGGCCTCAGCGCGCCCGTCGTCCTCAACTACGGCACGAGCGTCACCGACATCGGCCCTGGCGGCACCGGCAACTACGACGACGACGGCCTCACCGCGGAGGCCCTCGGCCACATCGCCGTCCACGGAAAGCTCCGCCTGCTCTCGCCCGACGGCCCCATCGGCCTCGCCCTGCTCGTGCAAGGCGGCTACGGCATCGGCGGGCAGCGCAACTTCGGCGCCGATGCCGGTTTCTTCTACTGGCCTCAGCTCATCGTCGAGAAGCAGTTCGGCAAGACGAACGTCGTGCGCCTCGGCCTGAACGCCGGCTACCGCGGCCACACCGGCGAGAACGCCACGTTCGGCCTCGATCGAGCGGGCGCGCCGCAGCTCGCCTCGGGCGTGTTTCAGTACAACAATCTCGGCACCGGCGGCTTCGCGGCGAGCATCCGCATCGGCGACAAGTTCGACATCACGGCCGAGACCTACGCGAGTTATCTCCTCGCCGGCAACTCCGACGCGAAGCAACGCTTGAGCGCCGAGGTCCTCGGCGGCTTCAAGGTCTTCATCCAGAAGAACTCGTACCTCTCGCTCGCGGGCGGCGTCGGCTATCTGCCCGGCTTTCAGTCCGCCTCGCAGCGCGGCATGCTCGCGTTCGTCTTCGAGCCGTTCGAGGAGGACCGCGACAAGGACGGCATCCCCGACGACGTCGACCAGTGCCCCGACGAACCCGAGGATCGCGACGGCGACGAGGACACCGACGGTTGCCCCGAGCAGGATCCGGTCGACGAGCCCGTCCAGGTTCGCAGCGGCGATCGCGACGGCGACGGGATCCTCGACGCGGAGGACGGCTGCCCGGACAACGCCGAGGACAAGGACGGCTTCGAGGACACCGACGGTTGCCCCGAGGAGGACAACGACAAGGACGGCATCCCCGACGTGCGCGACAAGTGCATCAACACGCCGGAAGACAAGGACGGCTTCAAGGACGACGACGGCTGCCCCGAGGACGACAACGACGCCGACGGCATCCTCGACGGCGTGGACAAGTGCCCGGACGAACCCGAGACCTTCAACGGCAAGGACGACGAGGACGGCTGTCCGGACAAGGGCAGCGTCATCGTGCAGGACAACAACGTCCTCATCCTCGACAAGATCCTCTTCAAGACGGGCAGCGCCGAGATCCTCGCGCAGTCGTTCCCGATCGTGGACGCGGTCGCCGCGACGCTGAAGGGCAACCCGAGCTTGAAGCTCCTCGAAGTGCAGGGCCACGCCGACGTGCGCGGCGCCGAGTTCGCCAACGTGAAGCTCACGCAGGCCCGCGCCGAGTCCGTGGTGAAGGCGCTCATCGAGCGTGGCGTCGACGCGAGCCGCCTGCGCGCCATAGGCTACGGCCCGTTCTGCCCCATCGATCCCGCGAGCAACGCGGTCGCGTGGGAGAAGAACCGCCGCGTCGAGTTCAAGATCGTCCGGACTGACGCGGGCCCGACGGGCGTCGAGCTCGGCTGCGAGAAGGCGCGCTCGAAGGGGATCAACTCGCCGGCGCCCTGAACGGGATTTCTCTCGGAGAATCGAGCCCGCCTCCCATTGCGCTTCGCATGGGCGAGATCGAGCGCCCTCGCAATGCGTGTCATCGACGCGCCGCGAGGTGCCTCGTTGCTTTATCGTCTCGTCATGAAGAACCTGCGCGCCCTTCCTGCTCTCCTCCTCGGGCTGTCCTCGCTCCTCGCGGGGTGCATCGGCGAGAACGAGGACGTCGTCTTCGTCGAGCCGCGCATCGAGGCGCCGACCGTCGACGTCAAGGTCGGCGTGCTCGGCGCCACGTTGACCGGCTCGTTCAAGCTCACGCTCGTGCTCGGTCCGCGCGCGAGTGGGCCGAGCACCGTGCAGGTCGGCGCCGTCGCGATCACCGACGCGCCGAACCAGCAGTCCCTCGTGTCGGGTCTCTCGCTCGTCTCCACGACGCCGTTCCCCGTCACCGTGCAGCCGGACAGCGAGGTCATGATCGACTTCGAGCTCGACAAGATCATCCCGGAGGGGACCGTGGACGCGCTTTGCCTGCCCGCGGGCATCCGGATCGCGGGCACCCTCCAGGACAGCCTCCAGGTCGGCGCCACGTCCGTCGCCTCCGACGTGTTCAATCCGACCGGCTGCTTGTAGGGCCAAGGGCCCCGAACCCGAAAGATCCCACCGGGGAAGAAAAGCCTTGCCCCCAGCGAGCATTCACACGTAAACTAAGAACACTGCCGGCCTGTCGTCCCACCTCGAATTGGGCGATGGAGTCATCGTCGATTCAGAGCCGCACGACACTCGGAGCCTCCCATGGAAGCTTCTCTTGGTCGGTTTTTGGCCGATATGGCCCTCGATCCGTCCCATTTGGCCGCGTTCCTCCAGGATCCCGAGGCGATGATGAAGCGGGTGAACCTGGGGGAGGAAGAGCGCCTCGTCGTTCAGAGCGCGAACCCCGCGTTGATGTCCGACTGGCTTTGCACGGAGCGTGGAGGACCCGCCTCGGCCCCGTGGAACTGCCCGGTGCTCGCCGTCTTGTTTTGAGCCACGCCGGCGAGGGCCCCCGTTCGTCCCGGAGGGCCCTCGGGCGTCACGCCATAATCAGGTACGCCCGCAGGTGAGCTTGCGCGCGCTGCTGCCTGTCGAAAAATTGCCGCTCAGCATGTTCTTAGCGAACCCGGCCGCACCGGGTTAGCATGACGCCATGCGCCTGCGCCCGGGCGATACCTTCGACCGGTACGTGATCGAAGCGCTCCTCGGCGAGGGGGGCATGGGCGAGGTGTATCAAGCGCGCGACGTCCGCTTGCAGCGCCGCGTCGCGCTGAAGGTCCTGCGCAAGGACGCCGCGGCCGATCCCGAGGGCTGGCAACGCGCCCTCGTCCGCATGCTCCGCGAGGCACGGGCCGCCGCAGCGCTGAACCACCCGAACACGGTCTCCATCTACGACATCGGCGAGGCCGAGAACCTGCCCTACCTCGCGATGGAGCTCATCGAGGGCCTCTCACTCCGGCGCTTGATCGGCGGCGGCGCCTCGATCTCCACGCGCCTCGGATGGCTGCTCGACGTGGCCCGCGCCCTCTCCGCCGCCCACCGCGCAGGCCTCGTCCACCGCGACGTGAAGCCGGAAAACGTGATGCTGCGCGAGGACGGCGCCATCAAGGTCCTCGACTTCGGCATCGCGCGGCGTGTGCACCTCGACGCCGACGAGGCCGCCTCCACCCAGCGCGGCACGGGGATCGCGAACAAGATCGGGTCGCTACGCAGCGCGGACACGGTCACGAGCGAGGGCGTCATGGTCGGAACCCCGGCGTACATGTCGCCCGAGCAGCTCACGGGGGATCCGGTCGACGCGCGGACGGATCAGTTCGGTTGGGGCGTGCTCGCGTACGAGCTCATCACGGGCCGCGTGCCGTTCGGCGCGAACCTCGAAGGCATCAAGCTGCTCTCGGCCATCCTGCAGGACGAGCCGCCTTCGCTCGACGGCCTCGTGCCGCCGGTGATCGAGCGGGTCCTCAAGCGCACGGTCGCGAAGCGCAAAGTCGACCGCTTCTCCTCGATGGATCTCGTGGTCGACGCGCTCGCGCCTTATGTCGCGTCCGAGCACGCGGGCGGCCTGCACGACGTCGTGATCCCCGGGCCCGACTCCACGGAGCCGGAGACGCTGGCGCCCGAGGACGTGGCGCCGAACGCGCGCGTGATGCCGCCCGGGCCGAGGATGTCCAGGGTCTCGATCGCGACGAAGTCGGAGTCCGCGCCGCCGCCCGCGCGCGCCACGCCCGCCACGCACACGATGCGCTCGCCGGACCTCGACAGGGCCGGGCGCCCCACGCCGGCGCCGATCACGCCCGTCGTGCGCGTGGAAATGCCCGGCAATACGGGGAAGACCACGACGGCGGCGATGACCACGCTCGAATCGCCGGCCCTGGCGACGGCGGCTCCGCCGAAGCTCGGGCGGCGATGGTCGCGCTGGCCGATGTTGGGCCTCGGCGCGATATGGGTCGTGGCCGCGGCGGTGTGGGGGACCTTCTGGTATCGGAAGAAAATCGCGCCTCCGCCCGTGGCCACGATCACGCCCGCGCCCGCGCCCACGCCGATCACGGAGCTGCCCATTTCGGGATCGTCGAACCCCGCGGCGATCGCCGCGTTCCGGGAGGGCTTGCAGGCCTTGCGGGACGCGTCCTGGGAGTTCGCGCGGGGGGCGTTCGAGCGCGCGACGAAGGCCGACAATGGGTTTGGCGCGGCGTATCTGCGCCTCGCGCTCATCGAGCGGTTCCTCACCGACACGGAGAGCACGCGGCTCGCCTTCCAGCGCGCCGTGCAGCTCCGGAGCACGATGACGGAGCGGGATCAGGTCCTCCTCGACGCGCTCGAGCCCCTGCTCCAGCGGGATCCTCCGGACGTGAACGAGACGGTCAAGCGAATCGAGGACGCCTCGAATCGGTATCCGCGGGACGCCGAGTTCGTCAATTTGCTGGTGGCGCTGCAGATGCGCGCCGAGCCCTCGCGGCTCCTCTCGTTGACCGACCGGTGCCTCGAGCTCGATCCGAAATATGCCGATTGCTGGCATGTGCGGTCGTTTTCGCTCTTCCGGACCGGCCAGGAGCGGGAGGCGCTCGCGGCGCTCGATCGTTGCGTCGAGCTCGTGCCGGCGGCGGTGGATTGCCTGCGTGAGCGGGTCCTCGCGCGGAAGTACCTCGGCCAGTGTGATTTGCTCGAAGCGGACGTGCGGCAATGGATCACGAAGGATCCGAGCTCGGCGAGCGCCCACAACGAGCTCGCCGTGGCCCTGCAGGCCGGCGGGCAGCAGGGCCCCGCCGTGAAGGCGGCCGTCGAGCAGGCGGCGAGGAAATTCCGGGATCAGGGGCGCATCGAGGAGGCCGGCCGGCTGCGCATTCATCACGCGATCATCGGCGGTGACTTCGAGGCCGCCGAGCGCATCGCGCGCGAGCTCGAACAAGACATCGCCGACGAATCCCTGGAAGAAAAGCACGTCGTCCCGGCCCTCGCGCTCGTCCAGCTTTATGGGGAGCTAGGCCAGGACAAACGCGCGGCCGAGGTGGCGGATCGATTCCTCGCGCAACGCTCGGCGTGGACCCAGCCGGTGGTCCGGTCGATCTGGTGGGATCCGACGGTCGCGTTCCTCGAAGCGAAGCGGCGGGGCGGCGGGCTCGACGCCGTGCAGTTCACCCTGGCGCGCGCCTCGTGGGAGAGCAGCTTCGCGAGCAGCACGAACGACATGAAGCAGGCCTCGATCTGGTTCGTCGGGTACGCCATGCCGGCCCGAACGGAGGCCCAGGCGCGGGAGGCGCTCGCGGCGCAGCCCGCGCTCCAGCCGGCGACCTTTTATGCGCAAATGGCGCCGCGGGTGGAGATGTGGGTCGGCGGCGTCCATTACCTGGCCGGCGACGTCGAGCGCTCCTTGCCGCACCTCGAGGTCGCCGCCCGCTCCTGCACGGCCCTCGACGAGCCCATTCTCCATACCGTCGCGACGTATCGCCTCGGCGTCGCGCGCGAGCAGCGCAACGACAAACAAGGCGCGTGCTCCGCGTATCGAGCCGTGCTCGATCGCTGGGGGCGCGCGAAGGGCTCGGTCACGGCCCAGGGCGCCGCGGCCCGGGCAAAAGCGTTGAAATGCGTCGAATGAGGCGCGAGCCCGGCGCATGCCACGGGAGGCATCAGGCCGCATGATCAAAGAAAAAGGTTCGCTCGTCGTCGTGGGCACCGGGATCCGGACGGTCGGTCAGCTCACCGGCGATACCATTGCAAGGCTGAAGACCTCCACGAAAGTCTTTTACATCATCGCCGATCTCGTCGGCGAGCAGGTCATCAAGCAAATTCAGCCCGCGGCGGAGTCGCTCGGCCGGTTTTACCGGCTCGGCCGCAATCGCCGGGAGGCGTACGACGCCATGGTCGAGCGGATCATGAGCGCCGTCCGCGACGGCCATCGCACCTGCTGCGCCGCGTACGGCCACCCCGGCGTTTTCGCTTTTCCCACGCACGAGGCCATTCGCCGGGCGCGCGCCGAGGGCTTCGAGGCCACGATGTACCCGGCCGTCTCCGCCGAGGATTGCCTCTTCGCCGATCTCGGCGTCGACCCCGCGAACCCTGGCTGCAACAGCCACGAGGCCACGCGGTTCGTCCTGTACAAGAAGGCCGTCGACCCCTCGTCGGGGTTGATCCTCTGGCAGGTCGGCATGTTCGGCGACGCGACGTACCGGCCCGAGGGCAACCGCGGCCAATGGATTCACGTGCTCGTCGATCGCCTGCTCCAGCATTACCCCGAGGACCACCAGGTCACCCTTTACGAGGCCGCGGTCTTCATCAATTGCCCCCCGCGCATCGAGCGAATCGCGCTCGGCAAACTCGCCGATGCCGAGCTCACGCCCGCGACCACGCTTTACGTGCCCCCGGCCCGTGGCGACGTGCTCGACGAAGAGACGTGTGCCGCGCTCGGCATCGAACGCGCGGCCCTCGCGCGCTGAATTTGCCCGGCCTCCTTCCTGCGAAGGCACCTTCGCGCTACCCTCTGCCGCATGCCCCTTTCCCCGGGAGAAAGGTTCGATCGGTACGTCGTCGAAGCGCTCCTCGGCGAAGGCGGCATGGGCGAGGTGTACCGCGCGCAAGATACGCGTCTCGGCCGCAGCGTCGCGCTCAAGGTGCTTCGGCGCGACATCCAGGGTGGGAGCGAGAGCTGGGCACGGCAGGTGCGCCGCATGCTCCGCGAGGCGCGGATCGCCGCGGCGTTGAATGATCCCGGCATCGTCGCGGTCTACGACGTCGGCGAGCACGAGGGCGCGCCTTTCATCGCGATGGAGCTCGTGCAAGGCAAGCTTTTGCGCGACCTCGTCCACGCGGATGCGCCGCTCGGCGAAAAGATCACCTTGCTCTCCGCGATCGCGCAGGTCCTCTGCGTCGCGCACCGCGCCGGGCTCGTGCACCGCGACGTGAAGCCCGAGAACGTGATGCTGCGCGAGGACGGCGTCATCAAGATCCTCGATTTCGGCATCGCGCGGCGCACCGACGCGGAGATCGCGCTCTCCGAGGGGCACGACGATCTCGCCACGCGCACCGGGGATGGTTCGTTCGTCGGCACCCCCGCGTACATGGCGCCCGAGCAAGTGAAAGGGGATCCCATCGACGCGCGGGTTGATCAATTCGCCTGGGGCGTCACTGCGTACGAGCTGCTCGTGGGCAAACTCCCGTTCCGTTTGGATCGCGGGCCCGTGAGCCTCATCGCCTCGATCCTGAGCGACGACCCGCCGCCGATGAACGACGTGCCTGCCGAGATCGAGGCCGTCGTCGCTCGTGCGCTCGCCAAGGAGCCCGCCGATCGCCACGCGTCGATGGACGACATCGTCGCGGCGCTCGCGCCCTTCGCCACGCCGATCACCACGCTCCTGCGGAGAAGGGACGGGCCCGCGAACGCCGCGCGTCCCTCCGTGCGAGAGCCGCCGCCACCGAAGGCGAGCACCCCCTCCCGCAGCACGACGACGCGCTCGCTCGTGCGCCACGCCGCCACGAATCGCACCCCGGTGACGACGACCTCGCGCGCCCCCGCGCGCGCACGCCGCTTTCTCGGCCTCGCCGCCCTCGTCACCCTGGGCGTCGCAGCCGCCGGGATCGTTTTCGTCCGTAAGGCCAGGACCGCGCCGCCGCCCGTGCTCGCGCGGACCTCCCTCACGCCCGTGCCGACGGCCGTCACGGCCCTGCCTTTGCCGAAGTTCGCCCATGAAGAGGCGCGCGCGGCGTATCGCGAGGGGCTTCAGGGGCTGCGCGACGGGGCCTGGAGGACCGCGTATGCCGCCTTCGCGCGCGCCACGCGGGCCGATCCGGGGCTCGCCGCGGCCTGGCTGCGCATGGCCATCCTCATTTGGGACGCGGACTTCACGGCGGGGCGCGAGCATTTTCGCCGCGCGGTCCTGGGGCGCGCGACGCTCGACCCCCACGACCAGGCCCTCCTCGACGCGCATGAGCCCCTCATTCAGCGTCAGCCGAGTGATGTCCCCGAGACCGCCCGGCGCCTCGCGCTCGCCTCCGCTCGATTCCCTGGCAACGCCGAGCTCGCGAACCTCGCTTCGATGTACGCGCTCGCCTACCTGCCGCCTTCCGACGTCCTGCCGCGCATCGATCGTTGCCTGGAGCTCGATCCCCTTTATGGCGATTGCTTGCAGGGCCGTGCGCGCCTGCTCATCCGTCGCACCGGGCACATCGAGGAGGGCCTCGCGGCGCTCGAGCGCTGCATCGAGGCGACCCCGGCCGCCTCCGATTGCCTCATGGATCGAGGCGATACGAACCTCGCACTCGGCCGGTGTTCGGTCGTCGAGGCCGGCGCGCGTGAATGGATCGCCAAGGTCAGCGCCGCGCCGGCCGCGCACATGCAGCTCGCGGGCGCGCTCTACGCGCGCGGCGCGCCCGAGGCCGCCGTGAAGACCGCCGTCGAGACCGCGGCGGCGCAATTTCGAGCGCAGGGGCTCGAAGCCGAGGCCTCCAAGCAGCTCATCCTGCACGAGATCGCCACGGGCAGATTCGAGCGAGCCGAGCGCATGCTCCGCGACCACCAGCGCCTCGTCGCCGACGATCCTGCCGCGGGCGCACATGGCTGGACGGCCAGCATGCTCGTCCAGGTGCTCGAAGAAATGGGCCGCGACGCCGACGCGGGCCGCGAGGCGCAGAGCTTCCTCGCGCGCCGCGGCGCGCTGATCACCGATCCCATCAGCGCCGATTCTTTCGTGTATCTCTTGCGTGCCGAGCTCGCCGCGGGGCTCATCACGCGGGACGTGTACGAAGCGGAGCGCGCGGCCTGGGCGAAGAACCATTCGGAGCCCGCGTATCGGATGGGCGTATGGGTCTCGGGGTATGCGCTCGCCGTCCGCGACGCCGCGGAAGCGAAGGCCGCGCTTGCGGTGATGCCGTCCGAGGCTTTGACCAAGCCGCGGAGCTTCGCCCTCCACTTCGGCCTCGTCCTGGACAGCGCGCTCGGCCAAACGTATTGGCTGGCGGGCAACCCCGCCGCCGCGCTTCCGCACCTCACGGCGGCGACCGTCTCGTGCAGCGGCCTCGTCGAGCCGATGATGCCCACGCACCCCATGCGCCACACGAAGAGCCTCCACCTGCTCGGCCTCGTCCGTGAGGCCCTCGGCGACCGCTCGGGCGCGTGTGACGCGTTTGGCCGCGTCCTCGCGCGCTGGGGCGGTGCGCGCGCCTCGCGCACGGCGGCCGAGGTCCGCGCGCACGCAAAGGCGCTCGGTTGCGAGGCAAAGGCCGGCTGACGTATGGCGGAGTCCACGCGATTCGCCAGCGGCGAGGTCTTTGGCCGGTACGTCGTCGAATCCCTCCTCGGCGAGGGGGGCATGGGCGAAGTGTATCGCGCCCTCGACACGCGCCTCGGCCGCAGGGTCGCGCTGAAGTTCCTGCGCAAGGACGGCGAGCTCTCCGAAGACGCGTGGGCCTACGAGTCGTCGCGCATGCTCCGCGAGGCGCGCGCGGCCGCGGCGCTCTCGCACGCATGCATCGTGGCGATCTACGACGTCGGCGAGCTCGACGGCACGGCGTTCATCGCCATGGAGATCGCCGAGGGCGAACCCTTGCGCGCGCTCGTCGGAAAGGACGTACCCGACGCCCGCAAGATCCAGATCCTCCACGACGTCGCGCGCGCGCTCGCCGCGGCCCACCAGACCGGCCTCGTGCACCGCGACGTCAAGCCCGAGAACATCGTCGTGAGCCAGGCGGGCGCCGTGAAGGTGCTCGATTTCGGCATCGCGCGCGGGCTCGATCGCGAGACCGATCCCGGCGCGCGGACGCTCGAGGCCGAGCCGCCCGAGTCCATGTTCCAGGGCACGCCCGCGTACACGGCGCCCGAGCAGCTCACGGGCGAGGCCCTCGACGCGCGCTCCGATCAGTTCGGCTTTGGCGTCGTCGCCCACGAGCTTTTCGAGGGCGAGCTGCCGTTCCGCGCGGACAAGGGCCCCGCGGCCCTCATCAGCGCGATCCTCGCCGACGAGCCCAAGCCCATGACCCGCGCGCCCGAGGGCGTCCGTGACCTCGTCCGCCGCGCGCTCGCCAAAGACCCCGCCGATCGATTCCCCTCGATGGCCGCGCTCGCCGACGAGCTCGCGCTCCTCTCGATCGAGCCCGCGCCCGCGCCGCTCCCCGCGCCGCCCCCGCCCGCCACGGCCCGTTTTCCTGCGGCGCGCGGGATCGCGCTCGCCGCCGTCCTCGCCGCGCTCACCGCCGTCGCGTGGTTCGTGTTTCGCCCGGAAAAACATGCCGACATCGGGCCGGCCTTGCCGTTTGCGTCGGCCGTGCTGCCGGTCAAGGTCGCGATCACCGATCTTCCGCTCCCGACCACGGACAAACCCGAGGCGCTCGTCGCGTATCGCGAGGGGGTCCAGGCCATCCGTGACGCCTCCTGGTCGACGGCGCGCCTCGCCTTCGATCGCGCCCGCAAGGCCGACCCCTCGCTCGCGCTCGCGCATCTCCGTTATGCGATGACCGCGATCGACTCCGACGACCTCGACCCCGCGCGCGAGGCCTACCGGGTCGCCTTCCTTTTGCGGTCCTCGCTCGGCGCTCGTGATCATGCGCTGCTCGACGCGATCGAACCCTTCTTGCAGCGCGACCCGCCCGACCTCACCGAGATGCGCCGCCGCGTCACGGCGCTCTCGGCCCGGTATCCGGGCGACGCCGAGCTCGTGTACTGGCAGTTTTTCCCGTTCGTCCACCACACCCCGGCCGAGGTCCTCGCGCTCACCGAGCGTTGCCTCAGGCTCGACGATCGATACGCCGATTGCTGGCAAACCCAGGCCCGCGCGCTCCTCGCCCTCAGTCGGGGCGAGGACTCGCGGCGCGCGCTCGATCGATGCGTCGAGATCGCTCCCACCGCGGGCGACTGCATGTTCGACCGGGCCACCGTGGAGATCCTGTCGGGCCGCTGCGTGGGCCTCGAAGAGGTCGCGCGGAACTGGATCGCGCGTGAGCCCGACCTCGGCCGAGCGCATGGGTATCTCGCGTCCGCGCTTTATGGGCAGGGCCGCGAGAACGCCGCCGTGCGCGCCGTCGTCGACGTGGCGACGCAAAAGCTCCGCCTCTCGGGCTTCCAGGTCGAGGCCCTCACGCTCGATTTCGGGCTCGCCGCGGGCACGGGTGATTTCGAGGCCGCGCTGAAGGCCCTCCAGCAGACGGGCAACGTCGGCGACACGGATCACGGGGCCGGCCCCACGGCCAAGCATACCTTTCTTTTGCTCGAGCTCGGGCGCACCGCGGATGCCGGCCGCGTCGCCTCGGACTTCCTCGCGCGGCAGACGGCCTCGCTCCGCTCCACCGTCGAGGGATGCATCGTCGACCCGGACCCGTTGTTTTACGCCGTCGCCCATCGCGCGGGCCTGCTCTCGGCGGACGACCGCGCTGCGCATCGCGACGCCTGGTTGCAACGCTGCACCGAGCAGGGTGACGCCGCCTCCGCCTGGTACGCCGGGTATGCCCTGCCTGCGCTCACGCCCGAGGACGCGCGCGAGGCGCTCGCCGCGATGTCGCGTTTCGCCGTGCGCCCCGAGGACGTCCCTTTCTATCGTGGTCATTATGCCGCCGCGCTTCGTGGAAAAATCCGGTTCCTCGCGGGCGAGATGGACGCGGCCTTGCCGGACCTCGTCCAGGCTTCGAGCCATTGCGCCATGTTGATGGATCCGGTCAGCTATCTGCAGAACCAGCATCGCATCGGCGTCGCGCGTGAAACGCGCGGTGAAAAGGACCTCGCGTGCGCGGCGTATCAGAGCGTCCTCTCGCGGTGGGGCGCGGCAAAGGACTCGATCACGGCGCGCGACGCGGCTCGTCGGCAGAAGGCGCTCGGGTGCGCGCCCCGGCGCAAACCCTGACGAACGCGCCATCGTACCTGGGCGGGAGCCCGCGGACGGGCTACGATGTTCCCGTCATGCGTTTCTCGCCGGGGGAGTCGTTCGACCGCTACGTCATCGAGTCACTCTTGGGCGAGGGTGGCATGGGCGAGGTGTATCGCGCCGAGGACACCCGCCTCCGCCGCAGAATCGCGCTCAAGGTGCTGCGCAAGGGCGACGAGGCCGACAGCGAGACCTGGGGCCGCGCGGTCGCGCGTATGCTCCGCGAGGCGCGCGCGGTCGCGGCGCTCTCGCATCCGGGCATCGTCGCCATCTACGACGTCGGCGAGCACGAGGGCGCGCCGTTCATCGCGATGGAGCTCGTCGAAGGCCGCCCTTTGCGGGCCCTCGTGGGCGGGGACGAACCCCTCGGCACGCGCTTGCGTCTCCTCCTGGAGATCGCGCGGGCCCTCTCGGCGGCGCATCAGGCGGGCCTCGTGCACCGCGACGTCAAACCCGAGAACGTCGTCGTTCGCGCCGACGGCGCCGTGAAGGTCCTCGATTTCGGGATCGCCCGCAAGCTCGCGCGGACGAGCGCCGATCCCCTCGGGCCCACGGCCGACGGCGGGCTCGCCACGATGACGGCCGAGGGCGCGCTCGTCGGCACCCCGGCGTACATGGCGCCCGAGCAGCTCCGCGGCGAGGACATCGACGCGCGGGCCGACCAGTTCGCGTGGGGCGTCCTCGCCTACGAATTGCTCGCGGGCAAGATCCCGTTTCGCTCCGACAAAGGCGCGGTCAGCCTCATGGCCTCGATCCTGAGCGACGAACCGCCCCCGATCCCGACCGTGCCCGACGGCGTCTGGCAGATCCTCGCGCGCGCCCTCGCCAAGGAGCCCGAGGCGCGGTTCGCCTCGATGGACGAGGTCGCGCAAAACCTCCACGTGTTCGTGACCGCGGAAGATACACGGACCATCACGAGCCGCCGCAACGTCGTCCTCGTCTCCTCCACCGGCGACACCCGCGCGCCGGTCGCCGCGTCGCTCCCGCCCCCTTCGGCCGCGCGCCGGCCCTGGATGCTCGTCGCGTCCCTCGTTGCCCTCGTCGTCGCGGGCGGCGCCGCGTTTGTCCTGCGCAAACCTCCGGCCGAGGGGAATGCGTCGGCGCCGTCCTCGGCGGTCGTGCCGGCCGGCCCCGCGCCCACGGCCGTCACTGATTTGCCCCTTCCGCCCACGGAAAACGCGGAAGCGCGGCTCGCGTTTCGCGAGGGGCTCCAGGCGATCCGGGACGCCACCTGGGATACGGCGATTGCCGCGTTTGATCGGGCGCGCAAAGCCGATCCGGGCATGGCCACGGCGCACCTCCGGTTTGCGGCGCTCGAGGCCTCGTTCGACATCAACGCGGCCCGCGAGGCGTTTCGCAAGGCGATCGGCCTCCGCGCCTCGCTCACCGAGCGCGACCAGGCGTTCCTCGACGCGCTCGAGCCGATGCTCCAGAACGACCCGGGCGATTGCGCGACGTCGGCCCGCAGGTTCGAGGCGATGGTCGAGAAATGGCCCGGCGACGCGGAGCTCGTCTTCTGGTATGCGCGCCAGCTCCTCGAAGCCACGAAGAGCTCCCAATCGGAGAAGGCCCTCGCGCTCGCGCGGCGCTGCGTCGAACTCGACCCGCAATATGCCGATTGCTGGCAGACACAGCAATACGCGCTCTTGCCCCTCCGCCGGAACGCGGAGGCGCTCGTCGCGCTCGAAAAATGTGTCGAGGTCTCGGCCGGCGCGGTCGATTGCCTCAACGACAAGATCAAGATCGTTTCGTCGCTCGGCCAATGTGACGTCGCGGCCGAGACGGCGCGGCGGTGGATGGCCAAGGAGCCTTCCTCGCCGAAGCCCCACGTGATGCTCGGCGGCGCTCTTTATGGCGCCGGCGAGCCCGAGGCGGCCGTCCGCGCGGCGCTCGACCAGGCGGAGCGGCGTTTCCGGGCGACGGGTCATCTCTGGCAAGCCGAGGACCTCGTGGCCCGCCGCGCGATGGCGTTTGGCGAGTTCACGACGGGGGCGCGCGTCGCGGATTCGCTGATGGCCATGACCGCGCCGATGCCGCAGGACGAGGTCGCCGTGTATCACTTGCGGACGTTCGCGCGCGTGGAGCTCGGGGACATCGAGGGCGCGGCAAAGGTCGCGGACGAGTTCCTCGCGAAGAGTGCGCTCCGGACGGGGTATTTCGTCGGCCATCACGTCCTCGACCCTACGGTGTACATGCATTCGCTCCGGCTCCGCGCCGGCAAGGAGTCGCGCGCCGAATACGAGGCGGCGCGGTCCGCGTGGCTCGCGAAGCAGAACCTCTCCACGCCCGGGACACGGCGCGTGGCCTGGGACGGGGCGTATGCCTGGCCGGCGTATTCGGCCGAGCTCGCGCAGGAGGCCCTCGCGAAGGAGGAGGAGTACATGCGGCTCCCGTCGGGCGAGCTCGACGCGAGCGAGCCGGTATGGGCGGGCGCGCTCGGTCATGTGCGCCTCCTCGTCGGCAAGGAGATCGAAGCGCTGCCTTACCTGGAGAAGGCCGCGCAGATCTGCCCCAACCCCTGGCAGGCGAGGTGGTACGTCCACCAGCAGGCGCGCCTTGGCATCGCGCGCGAGGCGAAGGGCGACAAACCCGGCGCTTGCAGCGCGTATCGCGCCGTTCTTTCCCGGTGGAGCAATCCGAAAGAGTCGGTCACGGCGCGGGACGTCGAGAAGCGGGCGAAAGGACTCGGCTGCGGGTTTCTCACGGACGGGGGGCTCGCAGGGCCCCGTTCGCCGCGGGGGTCGAATCCGAACGCTGGCTGACGTTCCCGCGGCGCCGCGCGGGAGGGTAGGCGCGCGCCGGCTTGCCACGTAAGATATGCTGTCCCCTTCGAGTTGCCCCCCGAGAGGTCATGACCGCCACCCGAAGAGCCCCCGACGAGCCGAACGCCTCGGACCTCGAGCGTATCCTCCGCGACGCCACGCGGCTTCAGCTCGACCTTGCCCGGGCCGCGAGCCTCCTGCGCGAACGCGGCGGTGATCTCGCGCGGGATTTGCCAGGCGAGATCGACGCCCTGATCACGCAGCTCTCCACGTTTCGCACGAGCCTCGACGTGGAACGGCGCGAGCAGGAGGGCGCCATGTCGCGCGAGGCGCAGGCCGCGCTCTTCGAGGTCGGCAAGGCGATCACCTCCTCGCTCGACCTCAAGACCGTGCTGAACCAGTGCATGGACTCCGTGATCGAGTTGACGAAGGCCGAGCGCGGCTACCTCGTCCTCGTCGACCAATACGGCAAGCTCGACGTCCAGGTCGCGCGGAACCTCGATCAGGACACCATTCGGAGCATGGAGTTTGCGTATTCGAGCTCCGTGGTCGAGGAGGTCTTGAAGAGCGAGCGCAGCGTGCTCACGAGCAATGCGCAGACGGACGAGCGATTCGCGCTCCAGCGCAGCGTGGCGATGTTCCGGCTCACGAGCATCATGGCGGCGCCCTTGCGCATCCGGGGCAAGGTGATCGGCGTCCTGTACGTGGACAACCGCGCCTTCACCGGGCAGTTCTCGCAAGCGAAGCTCGATTTGCTGGAGGCGTTCGCGGGGCAGGCCGCGATCGCGATCCACAATGCCAAGCTCTTCGGGCAGACCGACGAGGCGCTCAAGCAACGCCTCCTCGAGCTCGAAGGCCTTTACAAGGAGCTCGCCGTGGCCCGCGAGCGCGCCGAGAATGGCCTCGCGGCCGTCGAGCGCGAGATGCAGATCGGCCGCGTCCTCCAATCCGAGTTCCTCCCGCGTGATCTGCCCTCCTTGCCCGGCTGGCAGATCGCCGCCCGGTTCTTGCCGGCGCGCCAGCTCTCGGGCGATTTCTACGACGTCTTTCAGCTCGCCTCCGGCGAGGTCGCCGTCGCGATCGCCGACGTCTGCGACAAGGGCGTCGGCGCCGCGCTCTTCATGTCCCTCGTCCGCGGCCTGCTCCGCGCCTTCGCGCTCCGGGCGCCCCATCGGACCGCGGTCCTCGAGGCGATCACGCAGACGAACGATTACCTCGCCGAGAACCACGGCCGCACGGCCATGTTCACGACCCTCTTTTTTGGGGTCCTCGACCCGGAGAGCGGCGATCTCTCCTACGTCAATTGCGGTCATGACGCGCCGATCGTCCTCAGCGCGACCGGCGAGGAGAGCCGCCTCGAATCGACGGGCCCCGCGCTCGGCGCCATCCGGGACGTCGAATTCGAGATGGGACAGGTGACGTTGCTGCCCGGCGATTCTCTCGTGGCCTTCACGGACGGCGTGAGCGACGCGCTCGACCCCTCCGAGGCCCCGTTCAGCGAGGAAAAACTCCTCTCGATGCTGCGGGGCGGCGCGCCTTCCGTCACGACCATGCTCGGCGACGTCGTGGCCGCGCTCCGCCATCACATCGGGAGCGCCGCGCAGTTCGACGACATCACGCTGCTCGCGCTCCGCCGCAATCCGACCCGCCGCGACTTCCCCACGGGCCAGTACCGCGTGATCGAGCCGATTGCGCAGACCCTGGGAAAGCGCAACCGGCGCTGATCGAAGCGTTGAAAAACGGGGAAAGCGCGGGTAGCCTTCGAGCGTGCTCTGGGTTGGTGGGAAACGCCTCTACGGCAAGGTCGAGCAGGTCGGCAGCACCTACGTCGCGACGACGTTTGCCTTCCTCCAGTTCTTGCCGCTCTTCCCCGTGCGGTCGCACATCGTCGTCGCCGAGGGCGCGGCCGACACGCACACGGTCGTGCCCATCAAGATGCACTGGAAGAGCGTCGTGACGGGGTATCTCCGCGCGTACGGCATCGCGGCCACGCTCTTCACGTTCATCCCGGGCCTCGTCATGGCGGGTACCTCGAAGGTGCCGACGGCTTATGTCGGCGCGGGCCTCGTGCTCGCCTGCGCGGGGTTGACCACGGCGGCGTTCTCCAGGATCGGCCGCCTGAGCCGCGAGGAGAAAGCGCAGCGCCTCCTTTACGCGCGTTTCCTCGGGCACCCGGTGCACCCGTCGATCCTCGACGAGGACATGCGCGGCGCCATCGCGCAGAAGCTGCGTGATTTCCTGGAGGAGCGCGCGGCGGCGGCGATGACGGGCTCGAACTACCGCAAGGGCGGGCCCGTGAAGGCGGGGTATCGGGTGCTCGCGCTCGAGCCGTCGATGCGGGATCGGGAGTATCTCGAAGCGGCGTTCACGCTCGCCTGCATCGACGCGTCGCTCTCGGTGGGCCCGATGCGGGCCGACGCGGAGCGCGTGCACGGGGCGCTCTGGAACAAGCTGCTCGCGGAGCACCCCGATGTCATCGACGTCGTGCGGGACGCCGAGGCCGTGCAGCGCTCGTGGGTGAGCAACGTGCTCGGGTTCGTCCCGCTCGTGGCGGCCTTGGGCGTCTGCTGCGTGATGCTCCTGCGCAACGACGCCGTCTTCAAGTGGAGGCCGAGCGGGGCCGAGAAGAAGGCCGAATACGGGTTCGTGCCGGAAGAGCTTTTGCGCTGAAGGCGCGCGACGCGCATGCGCCTTGTGGCGCCGCGGCTCCGCGCGGTACGATCGTGGGCGTTTTCCCAGGGAGCACCCACGCCCATGCGCCTTCTCCATTTTGCTGCGCCGTTCCTCCTCGTCGCTTCCCTCGCCGCGTCCGGTTGTAGCAGTGACGTCGCCTCGTCCTCGGGGGACGGCGCCGCCTCGGCGTCGTCGTCCTCGTCGGCCGGCGGGATGGGCGGCGCGGGCGGCATGGGCGGCATGGGCGGCGTGGGGGGTGGTTCGTCGTCCTCCTCGGGCACGGGGGCCGGCGGCGTTGCCTGCACGGACGAGGTTTGCAACGGCCTCGACGATGATTGCGACGGCGCCGTCGACGAGGACGCCTCCCTATGCCCCGGGCCCGGCGAGGTCTGCGCCGCGGGCGCTTGCAAGGCCGATTGTGTCCCTCCCGAGGCAAACCCTTGCGCGCCGGACACCGTCTGCAACGTCAGCGACAAAGACCCCGGCGCTTGCGTCGCGCCCGACGCCGGCTGCGTCGTCACCGGCCCGCTCGTCGCTTGTGGCGCCTCGACTTGCGGCCCCGGCACCACCTGCGACGCCGCCACGAACACCTGCGTCGCGTCCCTGCCTTGCGCGGGCATCGAGTGCCTCGGCGCGGTTTGTCGCGGCGTCGCTTGCCCCTGCGAGCGCCCCGCGCCGACCTGCACCGGCGCCACGCTCGAACAGCTCAACGCGTCGGCGTTCGTGAATGGCCTCGTCGACATCGACTTCGACCTCGCCTGCAATGCCTGGGGCGTCACCGTCATCAGCGGACCCGATTACCTGCGCAAGGTGAGCACCACCGGCCAGGTCTCCACGGTCCAGGGCGTCACGAACCTGAACATGGGCGAGGTCGCGGCGATCCAGGGCCAGAACGGCACGTTCGGCGGCAGCGTCACCGAGGTCGGGCTCACGTACAACTGCTGCGCGAACTGCGGTTGTCAGGGCACACCGCAGGGCGTCGCGTTTTTCGACCAGATGACGAATGCTCTGCCGCTCGTCATCCCGAGCGCGAAGATCACGACCGGCGCGGGCCCCTTCAAGAGCGGCTACCTCGACACCGGCCCGCAGGGCCTCACCTGGGGCCTCACGAAGAAGCTGTACGTGGGCAATGTCGATGCAGACGGCGATTTCCACACGGTCGACCTCGCCGATGGCACGAAGGGCCTCGTCGCCACGCTCCCGGCCCGCGTCTACGCCGCCTCGCCCTACGATGGGAGCCGCTTGCTCGTCGCGCTCGCGACGAAGGAGATCGTGCTGCTCGACGTGAACACCGGCGCGACGACGCCCTTCGCGGCCCTGCCGGCGGACATCACGAGCCTCGCGCGGGATCCGTTCACCGGCCACGTCTATGTCTCGCTTTTCGGCGGCGAGATCCACGACCTCGATGGATCCGGCAACGATCTCGGGATGTTCGCGAAGGGCGCGAAGAGCGGTCGGATCGCCCTCGCGCGCGACAACCACCTTTACCACGTGAACGCCGCGCCCGTGGGCGGCGCCTCGATCGAGCGATTCCCGCTCCCGCAGACGTATTGAAGTTGACTCCTCGCGGGCCTTGCCTTCCAATCCTCGTATCAAAGTCGTGATTTGCCGCTGCCCGTGATGATTCGATCCCTCCGCAGGCCCCTTCTCCTCGGGGCCCTCCTCCTCACGACGGCTTGTTCGAGCCGGGGGCCCACGCCCGAGGTCGGGCCCTCCGCGCCGCCGCCCGAGCCGCTGCCGGTCGTCCCGAATCCGCCGACGATCGCCGCGCCGCCCCCGCTCGAACCCAAAAAGCCCGCGTCCCCCGCGCCGGTGGAGCCTTCCCCGCCGCCCGCGCCCTCGGAGACGAGCGCGCTCCCGGCCCGCGTGGACGGCATGATCCTCGTGCCCGCGGGGCCTTTCACGATGGGCGCCGACACCGGCGGCGAGGCCGACGAATGGCCGGCCCACACCGTGACGCTGCCGGCGTATTACCTCGACGAGTTCGAAGTGACGAACGGCGCCTACGCCCGCTGCATCGAGGCGAAGCTCTGCCCGCCGCCCGAGCCGAGCAACGCGGATCGCAATGGCGTGGGCCCGGACAAACGGTTCCGGGGCCCGAAGCAACCCGTGAGCAGCGTCTCGTGGGACAGCGCGCGTGCCTATTGCGCATTCGTGGACAAGCGCCTCCCGCGCGAGGCGGAGCTCGAAAAGGCGGCGCGCGGCGAGAGCGGTCGGCTCTACCCGTGGGGACACTCGCCGCCCGGGCCCGAGCGCGCGGTCTTCGCGGTCAGCGTCACGGCGGATGTCGGGACACACCCCGCGGGGCGTGGTCCTTATGGGCACCACGACCTCGCCGGCAACGTGTGGGAGTGGGCCGAGGACGTCTACGATCCGTTCGCCTACAAGCGCGCCGGCGCCTCCGAGGGGCGCGGCGGGTCGTGCGAGGAGACCCTCGAAGCCTACGCGGAGCTCCGGCGAACGCGCCAGCAGGGTTTTACCGGGTCGAACAAGATCCCGACCGAATGCGAGCGTGTCCTGCGCGGCGGCGGCTTCAACTATCACGCGACGGGGCTCCGCTCGACGAACCGCGTCCACCACCCGGCGCGCTACCGGATGGTGATGAGCGGGTTCCGATGCGCGAGGGACGCGAAGGGCTAGGGCGCGCAGGCTCGCCCGGGGACATGGGCGATCGGAGAACCGCCCCATGGTGTAGGATGGACCGAGGGCACGACGTCGGCTCGGCGTTCGGGCTCCGGGACCACGTCACCATGACCGCGGAGGATCGGGGCGATCTCGAGCGTGAACTCGAGACCCGCCTTGCCAGAGGAGACCTGAGAGGCGTCGCGACGGCCGTGCTCGCGACGTACGGGCCCGAGATCTACGCGTTCCTCGCGGCCCTGCACCGCGACGAGAGCGACGCCGAGGAGGTCTTCTCCCGCTTCGGCGAGGCGCTCTGGCAGGGGCTCCAGCGTTTCGAGGGCCACGCCTCCTTCCGCACCTTCGCCTATGCCGTCGCGCGGAAGACCTCGGTCCACGTGCGCAGGGACGCGGCGCGCAGGCGCAAGCGCGAGGGCGGGCTCGACAGCGCCGAGCTCTCGGGCGTCATGGCCGAGGTTCGCGAGCGCACGGCCGCATACCTGCGGACGACGACACGCAGCCGCCTCGCCGCGCTGCGCGCCTCGCTCCCCGAGGAGGACCAGGAACTGCTGATGCTCCGCGTGGACCGCAAGTTGCCCTGGGACGAGCTCGCCGTGGTGCTGCGCGGCGAGGACGAGCCGCCCCTCTCGGCCGAGGACAAACGCCGCGAGGCGATGAGGCTGCGCAAGAAGTTCCAGCTCCTGAAGGACCGGCTGCGCGAGATGGCCCGCCGCGAGGGCCTGCTCGACGAGGACGGGTGAGCACGATGTCGTCGCAGAGCTTCGCCTGGCTCATGTCCACGCTCGCGGGGAGCTCCTCGTCGGACGACGCGTCGGACGACTCGTTCCTGCGCGAGGTCGCGCGCATCGACGACGTGCCCGTGCCCCCCAAGCGCGAGGAGAGAGCGGGCAACCGGGTCGCGGATCGATATGTGCTCATCTCGCTGCTCGGCCGCGGCGGGCAAGGCGCGGTGTGGGAGGCGGAGGACACGCTCACGGGCGAGCGGGTCGCGCTGAAGGTGCTGCGCTCGGTGTCGGCGACCTGCGCGGCGCGCGCGCAACGAGAGATCGCGGTGCTGCGGCTCCTGCGCCTGCCCGGCGTGGTGCGCCTCGTCGACGAGGGCCTCCAAGGCGACAGCCCCTTCCTCGTGACCGAGCGCATCATGGGCCGGCCCTTCCCCGGCGTGAGCGTCCCTTGCTCCTGGGAGGAGCTCGAGCCCGTCCTCGTCGGCCTGCTGGAGACGCTCGCGCGGATCCACGCCGTGGGCATCGTTCATCGTGATCTCAAGCCCGACAACGTGCTCGTGGGGCCGGACAAGCGCCCCGTGGTCCTCGATTTTGGCCTCTCGTCGCCCTCCGCCGCGTCGCCGGATCCGATCACGGACGCGGGGCAGATCGTCGGCACGCTCTCGTACCTCGCGCCCGAGCAGTTCCGCGAGCAACGCGCCACGGCGCGCACCGATCTCTACGCCGTCGGCGTCATGGCGTACCTCGCGCTCACGGGGCGCGTCCCCCATGAGAAGCGTGACATGTGCGCGTTCATTCTTTCGCGCCTGAACGAGCCGGCGCCGAACCTGCGTACGCTCGTCCCGAGCCTGCCCTTCGAGGTGGCGCTCGTGCTCGATCAGCTCGTCGCCACGAACCCCGCGGATCGACCCCGCTCGGCCGCGGAGGTCGTGGTGCGGCTGCGGGATCGCGTCATCCCCTCGACTCGTTCGAGCCGCGTCCCGCCGCCGCTTCGCCCGATCTTGATGCCGCGGGATCGGCAGCCGCCGCGCACGGTCACGGCGCTCCAGGCCGTGTTCTCCGGTCCGAACCGCCTGCTGTATCTGCAAGAGGACGCCGCCCGGGTGCTCTTCGCGCGGACCGCGGGCGAGCCTGCGCTCGTCGCGCGGGAGCTCGAAGCGTGGGTGCGCGCGGGCCTGGCGCGCTGGGACGGCGAACGCGTGGCCATGGATCGCGAGGCGATCGAGGTGCTCGAAGCGGGGCTCGTGGTCGCGCCGCACGACGACACGGGCGCGATGCGGCGCCATCTGACGCTGCGGCAGTGGGACCTCGTCGCATGGGTGGCGCTCGCGTTCCCGCACGCGGACGTGGGCGTGCTGGCCGAGGCGCGCGGCGACGATCCGGAGGACGTCGAGGTCGAGCTCGACGAGCTCGTGCGCGCGGAGGTCTTGCGTCCGCTGCCCGAGGGGAAGTTCCTCCCGGTGCTCTGGCCGGATGTGGAGGAGTTCTGGACGGTCGAGGCGCAGCAGCGCGCGCACCGGGCGCTCGCCGCGGCCTTGCCGCTCGGCGCGCCGGGCCGGCTGATGCACCTGCTCAAGGGCGCCGCCGACGATCGGGAAAGCGCGGCCGACGTGACGCGGGAGGTCGTGCGGGCCTCGCAACGGCTCGCGGCCGAGGGGCGCACCACGCGGGCGACGCTCCTGCTCACGGAGGGCCTGCGGATGCTCCGGCAAAATCCGCAGGCGTCGCGCGAGGATCGGGCGCGGCTCTTCGCGTCGTGGGTGGAGATCGCGCTCGCGGAGAACACGTCGACGGCGCTCGATCGGGTGCTCTACGAGCTTTGCCGGCCCGGCGCGGCCGACGATCCGGCGCTCGCGCACCTCGCGGCGCTCGTGCGCGCGGCGCTCGCGGCCGGGCCCTGGACGTCCCGCGTGCTCGTGGCAGCGGCCGAGGTGCCGCCGTTCACGGATCCGGCGCTCGAGCTGCGGCGGCAGGGCGTGCGGGTGCTCGCGGCGCGGCGCGGGGCGCTCGCGGCCGAGGAGGCGACGATCGCCGAGGTCGCGGCGTGGGCCGAGGCTGGAGGGGATCGGGTCGCGCAGGCGCGCGCGGCGAGCTGGCTCGGACGGCTGCGGTATCGGCAGGGTCGCTTCGACGAGGCGGCGGCGTGCCATCTGACGGCGGCGGCGGGCGAGGCGTGGCCCGTGGCGCGGCTGTGGGCGCTGCTCTTCGGGGCCTCGGCGCTGCTCGAAGCGTTTCGTTTCGAGGAGGCGAAGGCCACGGCCGAGGAGGCGCTCGCCCTCGCGCGGCACTGCCGTCATGCCGTTTGCGCGGGCCGAGCCGAGTGGATCCTCCGATCGGTCGCGTACCGGATGGGCGTGATCGACGGCGGTCCCGTGGACCACGAGCTCGTCGAGGCGACGCCGCTCGTGGGCGGCTCGGACCTCGAAGCCCTCGTGTGCCTGACCGAGGCCGCGGTCGCCCACCGCGCGGGGGATCGCGCCCTCGCGCGGGACCTCGCCGGCCGGGCCTACCGCGTGTGGCGGCCTTTGCAGGAGCGTGTCGGCGCGTTGCTCTGCGCGGGGCTTTTCCTCGCGCACGGCGGCGATTTGCCGGAGGCCGAGGTGCAGGCCTTCGTCGAGGCGGCGCGGACGTGCCCGATCCCCGGCGTGGGCGTGCAGGCGCTCGCGCTCTTCGTGGTGGCCGGGGTGCCGGTCACGTGGGGGAGGGACGACATCAACAGGCTCGTCGCGCTCGTCCCTGTGGATCGGCGACGGGATCGGATGGATGTGCTCTCGGTGGAGGAGGCGCTCGAAGGAATGCCACGCGCCTAGTCGTTTCACGCGGCCACGGCGCAAAGCGCGTTCACCGTCACGACGGCGCGGCCCGTGAGATCCGGCGTGTTCACGGCGCCGAGGTAGGTCAGCGCGTACGTCCCGCCGAGGCTCGCGTCAGGGGCGCTGTACGGTGCCTCGTTGAGGTTGTTCAGCGTGCTCGTCGTGACGCGGTCGAAGAGGTGCCACGTCTCCAGGGTGCCGCTGGCGATGGGCGTCACGACGAGCACGCCGACGCGCCGGTTGCCCTGGGTGATGTCGTAGATGCCGAGGTCGACCTGCTGCGGCAGGCTCGGCATCGCGGCGGAGATGCTCCCGGCGTTGTTCGAGGCGAGCCGGTCGCAACGCGCCTCGATGTACTCGATGCCACAACCCGTCGAGATCGTCAGCCGCGCGAGGTAGTCGTTCACGTTGAAGCTGGCCGGCGGCGCGCCGGTGCCCCGGAACGACAGGCCCACCGGCGTGCCCAGGAACGAGCTGCTCGGGCGGACGTACTCCGCGTAACCGGAACCGATGGGCGCGCTCGTGTACAGGAACCAGTGCTCGACGCGGGTATCGCCGTCGAGCTCCGTCACCACGAGGCGCCCGACCTCGAGCAGCGGCGCGCTCGGAACGCGCGGATCGCGCTGAAAAAGAATGTACTGACCTGCGCCGATATGCCCACTGATCATGGCGTACTCTCCTCGGAAGAACGAACAAGAGGCCCCGGGCGGGACGAACGGCCCCCCAGCCTTCTTCGAGAGAGTTCCCGCTGCGAACCGATGTGACGAAAAAAATCGCGGCGGCCGGAAGGTTTCTCCGACCCCCTCCGAGGGACCGAGGACGAGCCGTGGGGAAGCCGACCTTCGGCGCGCGGAGGCTGCTACGGAACCTCCGCGTCGCCCGCCGGGCCCTTCGGCACCGGCGGGCGCGGCGGGGGGTTAGTTGCAGAGGCCGTTCTGGCAGGTCGTGCCCGCCGGGCAGTCGGCGTTGCTCGCGCATTGCAGGATCGTGCAGTTGCCGTTCAGGCAGAGCTGCGGCGCGGGGCAGTTCATGGAGCCCGGGTTGCCCTCGTCGACCATGCCGTCGCAGTCATTGTCCATCCCGTCGCAGGTCTCCACGGTGGGCAGGTTGTTCTGGATGCAGACGATGGCGCCGTTCTGGCAAGCCGTCTTGCCGGCCGCGCAGATGCCGGGCAGCCCCGTGTTGCAGGCGCTCCCGCCGCCGGGGTTCTGATCGTCGATCTGGCCGTTGCAATCGTCGTCGATGCCGTTGCAAACCTCGGGCTGCGGGAAGCAGCCGTTCGGGTTGACGCACGTCCCGTTCGCCGGGTCACAGAGATGGCCGGCGGGGCAATCGGCGTCAGTCATGCAGCCCTGGAACGTGCACTGGCCATTGACGCACGCGCCGCCCATCGGGCAGAGGAGCGTGCCGGGCGTGGGCTCGTCGATCACGCCGTCGCAATCGTTGTCGTAGCCGTCGCAGAGCTCGGGCGTGGGCGAGCACATGCCGCCGCACTGGCCATTGACGCAAGGGGTGCCGTCGGCGCAGAACGCGTTGTCGTCGGGGATGCCGTTGCAATCGTCGTCGAGGCCGTTGCAAGCCTCGGGCGCCGGGACGCAGCCGCCCGGCACGCAGATGGCGGCCATCGGGTTGCAGAGCTGGCCGGGCGGGCACTCGGCGTCGGTCATGCAATGCACGACCACGCAGGCGCCGGCCATGCAGACGCCGCCGTTCGGGCAGAGGAGCGCGGCGCCGGGGTTCTGCTCGTCGACCTGGCCGTCGCAGTCGTTGTCGAGCCCGTCGCATTGCTCGGGGAGGGCGCTGCACACCGGATCCGGGACACACATCCCGAACATGTCGCAGAAATGGTCGGGGGGACAGTCGCACACGAGCTGGCACATGCCGTTCGCGTCGCAATACGCGTTCGGCGGGCACGGCATGTCCGCGCTACATTGCACCTGGCCGCCGCACATGCCATTCACGCAGATGCCCCCGTCGGCGCAGACGACGGGGCCGTTCGGGGTCGCGTCGATCTGGCCGTCGAGATCGTCGTCGATGCCATTGCAGACCTCGGGCTGGGGGCCGTCGTTCTGCACGACACAAGCGCCGTTCACGCAGAACTGGCCGGGCGCGCAATCGGAGTCGGCAATGCACGGGCCGTCGTTGCCGCCAATGATGACGTGATCGATACACCCGCCGAAGGGCGCGATCGCGAGGAGGGCGCCGAAGGGGAGCAGGGCCTTGAGGAAGGAAGCACGAAGGTTTTTCATGAGGGAATCGTCTTTCTCGTGGAGGAATGGGCGTGCGCGTCCGTTCGCCCGCGCAAGGGACGCGCGGCGCGGTTGTCCGGGTCTTCGTCTGTCTTCGTGGCCGGACGTCCGCCGATCCGTGTCGAAATGTTAAGGGCTCGCGGGGCAGGCCTTCCGCACGCGATCGGCGAGCGGCGAACCGGGGCTCTCCGAAAGGAACCTGGCGGCCTCGGCGCGGGCCTCGGCGACGCGGCCGAGCTTGCAGAGCGCGAGCACGCGCGCCGCGGTCCGCTCCGCGCGGAGCGATTGCCCTTCCGCGCCCGCCGAGGTCTCGTCGAGCAAACGCAATGCCTGCTCGGGATCCCCTTCCTTCATGGCGCCGTGCACGGCGCGAAGGCGCTTCGTTTCGGCGAGCAGCGGGTCCACGGGCGCCGGGGGAGGCTCGTTCGTCGCGATGGGCGCCGCCGGCCGCTTGGGAAGCGCATTCACCGCCGGTGTATTCGGGAGCGCGGGCGCCGGCGGCGGCGGTTCGTCCGTGGGGAGAGCCTCCAAAGGCCGCACCTCGACCTCCGCCGACTTTTGCGCGGGCTTGGTTTGTCCGAAGGGCGCGGGCGCTTCGAGGTGTGTCGCCGCGGGGGGCGTCTCCACGTGCGTCGCCGTGGGCCCGAGGATCGCCACGGCAGAGGCGGCGCCGCCCACGATCAAGGCAAGCATTCCTTTCCACGCGAGACCGCCGAGGGAAACCACGGCGCTGGTCTTGGCAGCGGAGGCGATCTTCGTGGCGGCGGCGACCTCGCCGAGCTTCGTCGTCGCGGCGTCGGCGACGCCCTCGCCCCCGACCGAAGCGGCTCCACCTGCGGCAATCGCAGCGGCGATCGATCGGCGCAGGCGGGCGCGATCGGCGGGCGAGGGCTCGTCCCCGTCGCGCCCTGCAAGAAGGATGGCCCGGGCTTCGGGGCCGAGCTCGCTCATCGGAGCCTCCACGTGTCGCGCGCCCGCTCCCGGGCGACCACTTGCTCGAAATCGCGCCGCGCCGCCCGCAGCCTCGCGTAAATGGTGTTCACGTTTTCCCCGAGCGCGTCCGCGATCTCGGGCGCCGTCATCTGCTCCAGCTCGGCGAGCACGAGCACGGTGCGTTTGTCGAATTCGAGCTCGTCGAGCAGCTTGTGCAAGAGGCGCGCGCCTTCGAGCCGAACGGTATGCTCGTGCGGGCCCTCCGTGCGCTCGTCGGGCACCGAATCGACGTCGACGGCCTCGGCCTTGCCGCAGGCGTGTGGGCTCTTTCGCCGCAGGGCGCGCCGGTGGTCGCTCGCGACGCGCGTGACGATGGAGCAGATCCACGTCTTCAGCGAGGAGCGGCCCTCGAACTGGCCGAGGCGGCGATACACGACGAGGAAGACCTCCTGCACGGCGTCGTCGACGAGCGCGTCGGGGACGCCGAGGCGGCGCACGTTGCGGAAGACGAGATCAAAATGCTCTTCGTAGACGACTTCGAAGGGGGGCACGGCGACCACCTCGCCCCCACCCCCCGGGCGCGCCGCGGCCGTGGACTCGGGGGCGAGCGGCGAGGGGAGGGCAGCGTGGCAGGAGGCGGAAGGGGGCAAGCGTGTCCTTGGTGGCCGGCGCCTTCTCGTTCCGTGATCAAAAATCTCAGAACCGCACCTCGAAGCCGAGCTCGGCCCGGCCGACGACGGGTGAGGCACGGTGAACGGTGCCGAGGCCCGAGATGACGAGGTCCGGGTGGACGATGGGCACGCCGGCGCCGAGGCCGACGACGAGGGCGACGGGCCGCGCGAACGTCCAGCCGAAACGTCCGCCGGCCGAGAGGGCGAGCCAGGGGGCGGCGCCCTGGCCCGGGGAGGAGACACCGGCGCTGGAGCTCTGGATCCGGCCGGCCTCGAAGGCGACGCAGGGGCCGAGCTCGATGCGGGGGCGCCGGAAGAAGGCCGCGCAGGCGCCGACGTGGGCGAGGGTGAGGTCGATGTCGCCGGTGGCGGTGCCGAGGGTGGGGAAGGGAAAGGTGCGCGTCGGGAGGTAGGTGAGGCCCGCTTCGAGGCGGTAGTTGCCGACGAAGAGGGAGATCGCGGCGCCGAGGCCGAGGGTGGGGGTGGGGAAGGTGCCGGCGTCGGCGAGGGCACGCACGGAGAGGGCCATCGGCGGCGGTAGCGGTTGTGGGGATACCGACAGAGGGACCTTCGAAACCGATACGCGCTTCGGTTCGGGTCGTGGGGGGGAGGGCTGGAACCGATGCGCGCTTCGGTTTGGGTCGTGGGGGGGAGGGCTGGAACCGATACGCGCTTCGGTTTGGGTCGTGGGGGGGAGGGCTGGAACCGATACGCGCTTCGGTTCGGGTCGTGGGGGGGAGGGCTGGAACCGATGCGCGCTTCGGTTCGGGTCGTGGGGGGGAGGGCTCGGGGTGATGTGCGCTTCAGTTTGGGTCGTGGGGGGGACCTCCGGCGGGGGTTCGGCGATCACGTCCGGATCGATCATCATGGCGATGATCAAGGCGGCGGCCTCGCCGAGGGCGGCGCAGGAGGTGGCCTCGACCTCACGCGTCCGGGGTCCCTCCTCGCTCCGTGTCTCCAGCCGAACCCGGAACCGTCCCGCCTCGTCGCGCTTCACCTCGGCCGTGACGTCGAGCGGCGCGGCCTGCGCGCCTCGGCCGCCGAGCAATCGATCCACCTCGGCCGAGACCACCGCGGCCGTGGGACACCCTTCCGGCGCGGACCATCGCAAGCGCACCGCGCTCTCGGCGTGCGCATCGGCGGCGAGGCCGAGCGACGCGAGCGAGGCGAGGATCAAGGAAGGGGCGCGGGCCCGAAGCATGGGGTCACTCAGGTCATCGAGGCGCGGGCTGGCTCGTGACAACGAGACCAGGGATCGCGTGCTGTTCGGCGAGATCGCGGCACATGACGAGCACCTTGGGATTCAGCCAGGTGAGCTCCCGCTTGATCGCCTCGGCGAGCGTGGAGGCCGCGGCGGGCGTCGGCGGGCGATCCTCTTCGAGCCAGAGCACGACGGGGACCTTGTGCTTGCACCCCAGGAGGGAGCGCAAGAACGGGCCGAGATCGTTCCGGTCGAGGGGGGTTCGCTGACATGCCCACGCCATCGAGGCGATCGAATCACGCACTTTCCACGCGATCTCTTTCGCGAGCTCACCGCTCGTGAGCCGCTGCTTGTTCTCGATTCGATAGTCCCGGAAGTCCTTGACCTCGATGAACCAGGGCGCGCCGAAGAGCAGGCCTACGAAATCGACGGCCCGGGTCCCTTCGAATCGCTTCAATCCATCCTGAAACGCGGTGTGGTCGTCCCACTTGAGGATCTGCCAGTCGTCCCCGAAGGAGAAGGAGAGCCGCCCCTCGACGTGAAGCGCGCTCACGCGGTGCTCCGCGCGTCTTCGTCGAAGAGCTTCCGCTCGAAATCGTAATGCTTCGTGAACTCGTCGAGGATCGGGTTGTCCGGCAGCTCGGCGAGCGTGCTGCCCGGCGCGATTTGCACCGGGTCGTGCTCTTCCTTCCGGTGAAATGCGAAGAAGCGAATGGGAACATCCGGACACCGGCCGTACTCCGAGAGGAGGGAGAGCTTGTGGGCGAGCAGATAATCGTGCGTCGTGACGAAGATCTGCACGCCGCGCTTTCCGAGCTCGAGCAGGATGTCCACCACGAGGGAGACGAGCCGGGGATTGAGGTTTGCCTCCGGTTCGTCCCAGAACAGAATGCCGTTCTTCGTGAGGGAACCATTGAGGACGAGGTGCGCGAGGCCAGCGATCTTGCGCAAGCCTTCCGCGACGAGATGGGCTTCCATATCGCCGTCCTTGCGCACGAGGTAGAATCGCCCGCCCTGGAGGGCGACGTTTCCCCCGAGCGCGGCCTCGATGGGCTCGATCAGCGCCTTGGCCTGCGCGGAGCGGGGGCCGCGCAGCACGGCCCGGCTGAGGGCAAGACACGCATCGTAGTAGGTCTCGTCGAAGGAGAGCTCCCGATCCTGGTACGCGGCGATGAACCCCTCGTACATGGCGAGGATTTCGCGCGTCGGGAGGAAGATGATCGGCTCTTCGCTCTTCCAGGTCGCCGCGCGCACGTCCAGCTTCTTTTTGCCGCGGGTATACAGCGTCAGCCGCAAATCCCCGGAGCTGCCCTCGATGTCGATGTCGCCGTGTCCTTGCCCTTTGCGTCGCCGCACGAGGCGTCCGAGGAATCCGTCGTCGGGACGGAACACCTTGGCGAGCTTTTCATGCATACGGGCGTCGAGGGGGATCGTGCTCTCGGCGTGCTCCATGACCTTGATGGGCGCGTAAAGCGCCTTCATGGCGTGCGACTTCCCCGTGGCGTTCGTTCCCAGGAATACGTTGATGCCGGCGCAGGGCTGGAACGCGACGTCCTTGAACGCGCCGAACTCCGTCAACCGGACCGCCTGGATTTTCATGGGAGCGCCCCGAGCCTACTCGTGATGGAACCCGCGTGCATCCGGGTTCATCATGCCCCGCGGATGAGCCGGCCGAAAACGAGCAGCGCCGCGCGCCCTTCCCCGACGGGCCTGCCCTCCCGTGAAGGCCTGCTCCGGGACCTCGGCCGCTCGCCCGACGAGCGCCCCGTCTTCTCCTTGCCCTCGCCGCTCCTTCCCTGGATCGGCATCCTCCTCGGCATCGCCGTCGCGATCCTCGCGCGCGGGCTCGTGCGGGTGGGGCCTTGGGGCGCCACGCTCTGGGTCGCGCTCGTCCTCGCGGTCGTCGTTGTCCTGCTTTATCCGCGCAAGCTCGTCGTCGGCGAGGATGGGCTCTTGCTCGTCTGGATCCGCGCCCGCTTCATCCCTTATCGCGACATCGCCTACGTCGAGACCTCCGACGGGTTTTACCTTCGCCACCCCGGCATCAACATCGCCCTCCGCTCGGGCCGCGCCTTCGATTTCGCCACCAGCGTCTTCAAGGATCGCTGGGCCGAGCGCGACGCCCTCCTCAGCTTGATTCGCGCCACCGCGGAGGCCGCGAGCGCGCGCCGCCCCGCCTGCGCGCCCGACGCCCTCGGCCGCGGCGGCAGGCCCTACGACGCCTGGGCGCGTGCGCTCCGGGCGATCGGATCGGGCGCCCACGAGGGCATCCGCACCTCGCCCGTCCCCGCCGACGAGCTGCTCCGCGTCGCCGAGAACCCGGGCGCGCCGGTCGTCGATCGCGCCGCCGCGTTCGTCGCCCTCGCCGCCTCGCGGGACGACGAGCACTTGCGCCGCTTGCGCATCGCCGTCGACCTCACGGCCGCGCCCGAGACCAAGGCCGCGCTGCAAGCGGCGCTCGCGGCGGACGGCGACGAGGCTTCGATCGCCGAGGCCCTCGCGTTTGCCGAGACAAGGACGCCGCGGCGCTGAGCCCGCGATCCATCGGCGTCGGAAAGCGGGCGAAACCCTCGCCACGACGCCCTCCTTCCTTAATGATGGCGCATGCCCTTGCGCCGCACGTGTCCCTCGGCGCTCGTCCTCGCGAGCGCCGCCCTCCTCGTCGCCTGCTCCGATCCTGTCGAGCTCCCCATCCCGCCCGCGCCGTATGCGCCGCCGCCGAGCTCCACCGTCGTCGAGGACGGACCCGTGCGGATTCGCCGCGACGTCTTCCTCGTCCCCGGCGTCACGCCCCCGCCGAACCCCCTGACGGGCAGTGCGACGCCCGCCGAGCTCAACGCCGTCCGCGTCGTTCGGTACCGCGTCGACGCCGATCCGCCGGCGCCTGCCCGCGCGGTCGCCGTCCTCATGCCCGGCTTCCTCGGCGGCGCCAGCAGCTACGATTCCATGGCGCGCGCGGTCGTGCGCAGGTCCAAGCAGGGCGAGGCCTTCGAGGCCTGGGCCATCGATCGACGCTCGAACTTGCTCGAGGATCACCACGGCCTCGACGTCGCCGAGTTCCGCAAGGATCCCGAGATCGCGAAGCGCTACTACTTCGAGGAGGAGCCCGCCGAGGACAAGACGTTCCCGGGCTTCGTTGATCAGGCCTCGGTCGATTACGCCTCCGAGTGGGGGCTCGACACCACGATCGGCGACCTCCGCCGCGTCATCGAGATCGTCGCGCCCGAGGAGCGCAAGGCGCGTGTCTTCCTCGTCGGCCACTCGCTCGGCGCCACGATCGTCGAGGAGTACGCGGCCTGGGATTTCGACGGAAAGCCTGGCTACGGCGAGCTCGCGGGCCTCGTCCTCGTCGACGGCGTCGCGCGGCAGGAGGGTGCCCTTGCCCCGACGATCACCGAAGAGGACTACCTAAAAGGCTCGTCCCAGGAGCCCAACGCCTACCTCACCCCGGGCCTCGAGACGATCCGCAAGACCACGCGTTACATCGCGCTCCCCTTGCTCGGCCTCAAGATCTACCCCGTCGCCGCGGTCGCCGGCATGCGCGCGATGTGGTCGCCGACCGCGATCACCGAGGATCCCTACCGCGACAACGCCTTCCTCACGCTCCTCTCGCTCACCCAGGTCCCGCGCATGACGAACCGCGCGGCCATGGGGTTCGCCATGGACGAAGCGTCGAACGGCGTCTCCTTCGCGGCCGTCTCGTGCGGCGAGAGCAAGGGCGGCGCGCTCGCCGAGTACGACAGCCTCTTCGGCACCAAGCTCATCCAGCCCTCCGATCCTACGGCCACGTACGATTGGGTGGAGTACGACGCCAAGAGCCCGCGCGAGCACACCTCCCTGGACGACATTTCGCGCTCCTGGTTCGAGGGCCCCTCGCTCGATTTCGCCGAGTGGTACTTCCCGGCGCGCCTCTCGCTCGACGCCCAGGCCGCGGCCACGCTCGTCTTGAAAGATGGCGATTGGCCCCTCGCAACGCACGGAATGCGCGCGATTCACGGCGCTTCCATGGACCTCCCGATCTTCGCCGCCGTCGCGGGCCTCGTCGGGGACACGGCCGCCCTCGACCCGCTGCGCGCGCTCGTTCAGAACGTACCCATCGGACCGGACCGGCCCCTCGCGGGCAAACCTCGCACGGATCCCGATGCGTTCGTCGTGCTCGACATCGTCAAGCTCACGCACATCGATCCCCTGTCCGGCACCGATGACGGTCAGGGCGATGTGACGAAATGGTACGACTCGCTCACCACGTGGATGACCACGAACAGCCCCGCAGGGGGGGTGGTCCTCGCTCCATCGGACCCGTGATCATGCCTGTTTTCGCAACACCCCGAAGGTTCTCGGTCTGGCTCACCCTCGGCGTCACGGTCCTCGTGATCGCGCTCTTTGGCTGCTCGAAAAAGGACGAGGGCGCAGGCCCTCCCGGGGGCGGCAAGGGGAAGATGGCGTTCCCCGTCGAGCTCGCGCCCGTCCCGGGCGAGCGCGTCGAGTACTCCGTCACCGCCGTCGGCAGCGTCGACGCGTACGAGCGTGTGCAGGTCACGGCGCGTGTCTCCGGCGTGATCGAGCACGTGCGCTTCGCCGAAGGTGACGTTGTCAAGAAAGGCCAGGTCCTCGTCGAGATCGATCCGGCCCGCTTCAACCTCGCCGTCCGCAGCGCCAAGGCCACGCTCGAACGCGCGCAAGCTTCGGCGGCCGAGGCGCAGCAGAACCTGGATCGCCGGGAAAAAGCGGGCGAAGACGGCGCGGGCGTCTTCTCGAAGGAGGACGTCGATGGCTGGAGGACACGCGCGCGCACCGGGGCGGCGCAGGTCGCCGAGGCGCGCGCCGCGCTCGACGAGGCGAACCTGAACCTGCGCGACGCGTACGTGCGCGCGCCCATCGAGGGCAAGATGCAGACGCGCACGGTGCAGACCGGCCAGTTCGTCCAGCCCGGCGCGGTGCTCGGCACGGTCCTGCGCCGGGACCCGCTCCTGCTTCGTTTCCCGGTCCCCGAGGCCGATGCGCCGCGCCTCTCGGCCGGCATGAACGTCTCGTTCAAGGTCACGGGCATCGAGCACGACTTCACCGCGAAGATCACGCTCGTCGCGGACGCCGCGGATCCCGCGACGCGGATGGTGCCAATCGTCGCCGAGGTCGCGGACGAGAAAAAAGATTCGCTCCGGCCCGGCGCGTTCGCCGACGTCACGGTGCGCGTCGGCGCGACCGAGAACGCGCCCGTCATCCCGCAGACCGCGATTCGACCGAGCGAAAAGGGCTTCCTCGCGTTCGTCGTGGAGAACAACGTCGCGCACGAGCGCGTGCTCGCGCTCGGCATGCGCACGGCCGACGGGCGCGTCGAGGTGCGCAAGGGCTTGAAACCCGGCGAGATGCTCGTCGTGCGTGGGGCCGAGCCGCTGCGTGATGGCACCACGGTGCGCGTCGTGCCGCCGGGACAAGGGCCGGGCAAAGGACCGCCCGGGGCCTCCAGCGCGGCCGCGCCGCCGGGGACCTCGAGCGCGCCGAGCGAAGGCGTCGGCGCGCCTGCGAAGGGAGGGAGCGCGCCATGAGCTTGACCGAAGCGTGCCTGCGCAAGCCCGTCCTCGCGTGGATGATGATGGCCGCGACGATCGTCTTCGGCATCGTCGCGGCGACCCGCATCGGCATCAGCCAGTTCCCCGACGTCGACTTCCCGACCATCAACGTCAACGTCACCTGGGAAGGCGCCGCGCCCGAGGCCGTCGAGCACGACATCGTCGAGCAGATCGAGGAGTCGGTCGTCCAGGTCGAAGGCGTCAAATCGCTCACGTCCTCGTCACGGCAGGGCGGCGCCTCGATCACGGTCGAGCTCGACCTCTCGCGCAACGTCGACTCTGCGCTCCAGGACGTGCAGGCCAAGGTCTCGCAGGCCCAGTCGCGGCTGCCGCGCGACATCGACCCGCCCGTCATCTCCAAGTCGAACCCCGAGGACCAGCCGATCATGTGGATCGGGTTGTCCGGGCCGTTCTCGCCGCAGACCCTCTCCGACTACGCGCGCTACCGCGTCAAGGAGAAGCTCCAGACCGTGCCGGGGATCGGCGAGGTCATGCTGGGCGGCTACCTCGAGCGCAACGTCCGCGTCTGGTTCGACGCCGACAAGCTCGCGGCCAAGTCGCTGACCGTGACGGACGTGATCGCGGCCCTGCGCCGGGAGCACGTGGAGCTTCCGGCGGGGCGCCTGGAGACCACGGGCCGCGAGATCAGCGTGCGTGTCCTCGGCGAGGCGCTCGACCTCGAGACGCTCCGCCGCATCGTCGTGCGGGAGCAGGAGGGCGTCCCGACGTACATCGAGGACGTCGCGATCATCGAGGACGGCTTCGAGGACGTGCGGCGCATGTCGCGCGTGAATGGCCAGCCCGCGCAGGGCATGGGCATCAAGAAGCAGCGCGGCTCGAACGCGGTCGCGGTCGCGGGCGGCGTGAAGGCGCAGCTCGACGAGATCCGGAAGACCTTGCCCGAGGGCATGGAGCTGCAGATCAACTTCGACTCGACGCGCTTCATCGAGCAGTCGGTCCACGAGATCGAGCTCGAGCTGATCCTCGCGGTCGCGCTCACGGCCCTCGTCTGCTGGCTCTTCCTCGGATCGCTCTCCAGCACGCTGAACGTGATCCTGGCGATCCCGATGAGCCTGCTCGGGACGATCGCGGCGATCTACTTCCTCGGCTTCACGCTGAACACCTTCACGCTCCTCGGCCTCTCGCTCGCGGTCGGCATCGTCGTCGACGACGCGATCATGGTGCTCGAGAACATCTTCCGGCACGCCGAGCAGGGCAAGGATCGCGTGCGGGCCGCGCGCGAGGGCACGGCCGAGATCACCTTCGCCGCGCTCGCCGCCACGGTCGCCGTCATCGCCATCTTCATCCCCGTCATCTTCATGGAAGGCGTGATGGGGCGCTTCTTCCTCCAGTTCGGCGTGACGCTTTGCATCGCCGTGGCCCTCTCGTACGTCGAGGCCATCACGCTCGCGCCCGCGCGCTGCGCGCAGCTCCTCACGACCTCGCGCGAGGGCCGCAGCAAGATCGGCATCTTCGTCGATCACGCCTTCGACAAGCTCTCCGCCGGTTACGGCTGGCTGCTCGCGCGGGGCCTCAAGTTCCCCTCGCTCGTGCTCGTCGCGTCCGTGGGCCTCTTCGTGGGCGCGGTCTTCGCGTTCCAGGCGCTCCCCGGCGAGTTCGTCCCTTCGCAGGATCAAAGCCGCCTCATGGTCCGGCTCACGACCGCCGTCGGCTCCGACATCCGCGAGACGGACAAGATCGTCACGAAGGCCGAGACCATCGTGAACAACGCGCCCGAGGTGGCGCGCACGCTCGTGGTCGTCGGCGGCTTCGGCACGGGCGCCGTGAACAGCGGCATGATCTTCGTGACGCTCAAGCCCCGGGGCGAGCGCAAGGCGACGCAGAACGAGTTCGCCGCCGTCCTGCGCAAGGAGCTCAACGCGATCCCGGGCCTACGCGCCGTCGTGCAGGACCTCTCGCAGTCGGGCTTCACCGCGTCGCGTGGCTTCCCCGTGGAGTTCTCGATCCGCGGGCCCGAGTGGGGCGAGCTCGTCTCGCACAGCGAACGCATGAAGGCCGAGCTTCAGGCGGCGGGCCTCGTCGTCGACCTCGACTCCGACTACCAGCTCGGCATGCCCGAGCTACGGATCGTGCCCGATCGTGCGCGGGCCGCGGATCTCGGCATTTCGGTCGAGGAGATCGCGACGACCCTGAACGCGCTCGTCGGCGGCACGCGCGTGGGCAAGTACAGCGCGGGCGGGCGACGTGTCGACGTGCGCATGCGCCTGCTCGCCGATCAACGCTCGCGGCCCGAGGATCTCTCGCGCCTCAAAATCCGCGCGAAATCGGGCGAGCTCGTTCCGCTCTCGACGCTCGTGAAGTACGAGGAGCAGCCGGCGCTCCAGGCGATCACGCGCCGGGATCGCGAGCGCGCGATCACCCTCTTCGGCAACGTCGCGCCGGGCAAGTCGCAGAGCGACGCCCTCGCGCTCGTGGAGAAGCTCGGCAAGGACGTACCGACTGGCTACCACGTGGTCCTCGGCGGGGCGTCGGTCGCCTTCCGCGAGTCCATGGGGGGCCTCGTCTTCGCGCTGATCCTCGGGATCATCGTCGCGTACATGGTGCTCGCGTCGCAGTTCAACTCGTTCCTGCACCCGGTCACCGTCTTGACGATCCTCCCGCTCTCCGTCGCGGGCGCTGCGTTCGCGCTGCTCCTCATGAAGCAGACGCTCAACATCTTCAGCATGATCGGGATCGTCCTCTTGATGGGGATCGTGAAGAAGAACTCGATCATCCTGGTCGACTACGCGACGGAGCTACGGAACCACGGCAAGAACGCGCTCGACGCGATGCTCGAAGCGGGGCCGGTTCGTCTCCGGCCCATCCTGATGACATCCATCGCGACCCTGATGGCGGCGATCCCCTCGGCGCTCGCGCTCGGCGAAGGCAGCGAGGTGCGCGCGCCCATGGCGATCGCGGTCATCGGCGGCCTCGTGATCTCCACGGGCCTGAGCCTCCTCGTGGTGCCGGCGTTTTACATCGTCGCCGACCGCATCGCGACGCGCCTCGCGCGCGCTCGCCCCGCGTCCACCCCGCCCCTCGCCGAGCCGGTCCCGCCTCCCCCGCACGTTTGACGCGCTGGGCCGACCAACTCGTGCTCCCCCCTCCCGTCCCGGCAGAAAAATCGATCGCAACTGTTGCCGTTCGAGAGGCTCGGCTTTAGGTGCGCCGAGGTGGCTTGATGCTGCAAAGAACATTCCGCAGCCTGGACGGTCGGGGGTTCGCCTCGGGCGACACGAACGTGCACAAACCGCTACGCGTCAGGCTTGCTTCTTCTGCACATCGTGTAGGATTGGCGCATGCCGACCGCTGGGGGCCGAGGGAGTCACGCTGCTGCGATCCGAGGGACGATCGCGCTGCGCACACTCGGTGCCGGGGCAAACGCAGCGCTCCCTTCGCGCTGCACCCGTCCCCAAGTTCCCCGAGCGGCAATCTTCGCTTGCACCCCGGCCAGGGTTTCCTGGAAAATCTGAAAAATCGGCTTTTGGGAGATGAACGATGAGCGCCAAGAACCGACCTCACACCCCGGCCGTCGCTGTTGCCCCTCGCGAAGCGGCGTTTCAGGATGCAGTGGTCCTTGTTCGTGAACCCTTCGTCATCGACCGGGCGGTGGCCATGCAGGCCATCCGCTACACGAAGGAGCTTCTGTCCGGCTCCTTTGCGCCGAACACACAACGCGAGTCCATGCCATCCTCCAACCCGTCGACCTCGAGGCGACGCGCTGCGAGCGGCCGCTAGAACTTCCGAAGCGGTCCGCGCGTCGATGTAGCGCTGGGACCGAATGTACATCCTCCACCTGTCGGATCTTCACGTCACGGAGCCCGGGCAATCGCTCGACGACGTGTGGATGCACCCGGCGCAAGCGCTGGGGACGCTGCACCCGGCCCCCTTCGACTTCGTCGTCGTGAGCGGGGATCTCACGCAGCGCGGGAGCGCCGCGGAGTACGACGAGCTGCTCGAATTCGCGGAGCACCGTGTCCTGCCGCTCGTCGTGAACCGCGAGCGCGCGCGCGTCGTGTTCGTTCCGGGCAACCACGACGTCGACTGGGGCGCCGACATCGGCGAGCCCGTGCGCGTCACGTCGCTGCGCACCGCGCACGACTTCGACCTCCTCGAACAGGAGATGCAGCGGCTCAAGCGCTCGCCGGATCTCTCGGATCTGCGCATCGACGTGGGCCGCTACGGTCACCTCGACCTCGTCAAGCTGCGGGCGGGCGCGGAGTACAACAAGCGCTTCGCGAACGTCCAGCGCTTCTTCGACCGTTTCTATGGCGAGTCCTTGGATGGCCGCGGCCGCGCCTTTGATCTTCTCGACCCGAACGAACGCGAGCATTGGTCGGCGCATGTCTTCCCCACGGAGAAAGTCGCGTTCTTCGGTTTCAATTCCTGCCATCGGAACGACAAGTACTGGACCGGCGCCTGCATCTCCACGCGCGCCGTCTCTGCCGCGCGCGACTTCGCCAACGGCCTCGATCGCGACACGCTGCGCGTCGCTGTCTGGCACCACGGCTTCACGAGCGAGCGCGGGCGCCCCGACTACCTGACGCTCCAGGACGTCGGCACCCTCTACGCCGCGGGCTTCCGCATCGGCTTCCATGGCCACACGCACCAGGAGAGCTCGAAGCTCGTCGAGCTCTTCAAGAGCCGCTTCGTCATCATCTCCACGGGATCGCTCGGCTCGGCCGCGCACGAGCGCCCCGGCGCCGTGGGCAACCAGTTCTCGGTGGTGCGGCTCAGCCCGAGTACGGTCAGCGTCGAGGTGTACGAGCGCGACGGCGAGGCCGGCGAGTACGCGCTCGAGCCGAAGCGCAAATACTTCGAGGTGAACTGGGAACCCGTCGCGCAGGCCGAGCGCTTCGTGAAGGCCCGCGAGCACACCCGGATCTGGAGCGTCGGCGACGACGGCATCGCGCTCGTCGAGGTGGAGCTGCGTGACTTCGTGGCCCCCGTCGAGACGCCGATCGCCGTGCTCGAACCGCCCTACAACAACGTCCAGGCCGAGCCGCGCGCGACCACGTGGCGCGGCCGTCGCGAGGTGAAGGAAGAGCCCCTCGGCGGCGGGCGCGTGCGCTTCATGCTCCAGGGCGCCGACAAGACCGAGCGTTATCTCACGTGGAGCTACCACCTTTCGAACGCTGTCGCGCTCACGCAGGCCGAGCTGAACCTGCTGGAGAAGCGCGATCGTTGGTACCCCAACTTGATCGACGGCTACGACGTCCGCTCGCACGTCGTCCGGTTCGAGTCCGACCACCTCACGCTGGCGCTCGTGTTCGCCGAGAGCTCGGGCGCGACGATCGAGGACGCGTATCCCATGGTCGAGCGCTGCTACGAGCAGTTCGGCGAGGATCGCTGGGAGCCCGTGGAGTTCGAGCAGGAGCGGTGCCGCTCGCACTTCATCGTGGGCAAGTCGCACGTGGAGCTCAAGATCCCGGGGCCGATCGTGGGCTACCGGTACTCGCTCGCGTATCGCCCCGGAGGCCCCGGCAAGGAGTATCCCGAGGCCGCGAAGTGGACCGCGCGCGCCTTGCTGGAGCGTTGCTGCGGCAAGCCCATGTCGAACCACTCGCTCTCGGCGAAGCTCACGGAGGCGGTCGGCAACTCGATCTACAAGATCGCCACGGCCTCGCCGTGGGGCGTGCAGACCGCGCCGATCGTGCGGAACGGCCTGCTCTCGGAGCGCGGGTCGTGGATGGGCATGATCTGGGACGCGAACCTGCGCGTGCTCTGCCCGGCGTTCGGCCAGTTCTGGCCGCAGTCCTGGGCCGCGCGCTTCACCTGCGGCAGCGGCGTCGCGGGCCACGCCTTCCGCTTCAACATCGCGGCCGCGTGGCATCGCGACGCGCACGCGACGACGAGCATCATCTACCAGCCGAGCCCGGATCATCACCGCCTCTTCGCGCGGCACTACCGCTGGATCTTGTGCTTCCCGCTGCGCCTCGCGCCGGAGGAGGAGTCCTCGCTCGGCGTCGTTTGTCTCGCGAGCGAGGAGGAGAACACCCAGGTCGAGCGCGCGCTCGGCCACCTCGCCCGCGCGATCTGCACCGAGACGATGGATCCCGAGGCCACGAAGCTGCGCCTCATGCTCCAGACCGTCATCAACGCCGTGTTCTGGACGTGCGTCACCGATCCGAACCACGGGCTCAGCGAGAGCGAGGGGCGGTACGCGCGCCACGTGCTCAACGCGCTGCTCTCGTCGGCGACGGATTAACGGACGAGCAGCAGGTAGCCGATCGCCACGACCATCGAGGCGACCGTCACGGGCAAGCCCGCGCGCAGGTACGTGACGAACCCGATCTCGTCTTCCGCGTGCGCGGCCTCGACGACGATGATGTTCGCGACGGAGCCGAGGAGCGTGAGGTTGCCGGCGAGCGTCGTGGCCATCGCCGTGACGGTCCAGGCGAGCGTGGGATCGGGCAAGGTCCGGATCATCGGCTCGGCGAGCAGGATGAAGGGCACGTTGCTCACGACCTGACAGCCGAGCGTGAACATCGCGGAGAGCGCGGCCATCGCGGCGCCACGATCGGCCGGGATGAACGGCCGCGCCGCGGCGAGCGCCTCGTCGACGAGGCCCGTGCGCTGGAACGCGGCCGCCACGATGAAGAGCGCGCCGAAGAAGACGAGCACGGTCCACGTCACGCCCGAGAACAGCGACGTGGGATCACGCCTGCGAAGGACGAGGAGCGCAGCCGCGCCCGTGAGCGCGGCGAACGCGAGGTTCGCGCCGGCGAGGAAGGCGATCGAGACACCCAGGAGCACGACGAGCGCGAGCGTCAGCTCCCCGCGTGATCGGGCCGCGACGGGTGCTTCCGTGTCGATCGCCGCGGAGCTCGTCGGCCGCAATTGCTTCCGGAAGAGCAAGTGCAACGTCGCCGCCGTCACCAGCAGCGCGAGGAAGCCGGCCGGCCCCGCGCGCAGGAGGTAACTCCGGTACGACAACCCCGAGAGGTGCGCGACCAGCATGTTCTGCGGGTTTCCCGCGAGCGTCATCGCGCTGCCTGCGTTCGCCCCCATCGCCAGCGCGAGCAGGTAGGGCACGCGGGGCAGGCCCGCCCGCCGCGCCGTCGCGTCCACCACGGGCGCGAAGAGCACGCACACCGGATCGTTGACCAGCACGGCCGAGAGCACCCCCGAGGCGATCGTCGTGCCGTAGAGCAGGCCCACCGGCGAGGGCTCCCGCTTCAGCAAATACGACGCGGCCATCTCGAAGAACCCGGCCTCCGCGAGCGCGGCCGCGAGCAGCATCATCCCGAGCAGGAGCCCGATCGTGTTCGGCTCGACGGCGGCGAACGCGGCGTTCGCGTCGATGCCCCAGCGCGGCTCGATCGACGCGAGCACGACCATCGCGCACGCCCCGGCGAGCGCGCCTGCGGGCCGGCCGATCGGCAGGAGCGACAGGCGCCGAAAGGCGATCAGCGCGTAGGTCGCGACGAACACGGCGAGCGTAGGCAGGTGGCTCATGGCGGGGTCACGGGTTCGTGTCGGCGTCGGGAGCTTGCTCCGAAGCGACGCGGGAGGGCTTGAAAGAGCCGCAAGCAACCGAGCGGCGGGTTTGTCCTTCTGGACCCTTTGCGAGGGCGTACGGGCGCCCCCGACCTTGTCACACGCGGGGCCTTACGCTACGTACGTTGCCCCCGCAGATCCCGAGGTCCTCGGAGGCCCTGGGGATGCTATATACGTCCACGCAAGCGCACAGGAGAGCGAGATGTACGTCCCCGACGTGGTGATCCGGCCTCGGCTCGAGATACTCGCGAAGGCCCCCGTGCCGACGCAGACCGGTTTGTTCGAGATGATCGTATTCCGGTATGGTGAGCAATCCGCCGAAAGCGGGCTTTCCCCGGATCATGTGGCGCTGGTGATGGGCGATGTGCGTGGACGGTCGTCCGTCCTCGTCCGGGTGCACTCGGAGTGCCTGACGAGCGAGGTCTTCGGCTCCCTGAAATGCGATTGCCGTGGGCAACTCGAAGCGGCGCAGGCCGAGATCGCGCGGCGGGGGCAGGGCGTCGTCGTGTACCTGCGCCAGGAGGGCCGGGGCATCGGCCTCTCGAACAAGATCCGCGCGTACGACCTGCAGGCGCGGGGGCATGACACCGTGGACGCGAACCGGATGCTCGGGCTCCCCGACGACGCGCGGGATTACGCGCCGGCCGCGGCGGTGCTGGAGCACCTCGGCGTCGCCTCGATCCAGCTCATGACGAACAACCCGCTCAAGGTGCAGGCGCTCCGGCAGCTCGGCACGCGGGTCGAGGCGCGCGAGCCGTCGATTGTCGGGACGAACCCGTTCAGCCAGGGGTATCTGGAGGCGAAGCGGGTGCGGATGGGACATTCGCTGCCGCCCGTGGACGCGGCCTTGATCACCTCTGCCGAGAACATCGACGCCGAGTGACGTTCAGCCGTTCGACGGCTTCTTCGCCGCGCCTGCCTTGAGCCGCGCCTTGAGCCGCGAGGCGTAGCCCTCCTTGTTCTCCTGCTTCACCCGCGAGATGGCGAGCGCGTCATCCGGCACGTCGCGCGTGACCGTCGTGCCCGTCCCCACGTACGCGCCCACGCCGATCCGCACCGGCGCGATGATCTGCGAATCGCTGCCGACGAACGCGCCCGCGCCGATCTCGGTGCGGTGCTTCTTGAACCCGTCGTAATTGCAGAAAATGGTCCCCGCGCCGATATTGGCGCCCTCGCCGATGTCGCCGTCGCCGAGATACGCGAGGTGATTCGCCTTCGCCCCGCGGCGGACCACGGTCTTTTTCGTCTCCACGAAATTGCCGATGTGCGCCTCGGCCTCGACGCGGCTCTCCGGGCGCAGGTGCGAAAACGGCCCGATCTGCGCATGCTCGCCGATCGTCGAATCGCTCGCGATCGAATATGGTTTGACCAGGGCCGAGGGCGCGACCTCCACGTCCGTCAGCACCGAGCCCACGTCGATCCGCGCATTCGCCCCGATGCGGGTCTTTCCGCGGAGCACCACGTAATGCTCGATCACCGCGTCCGCCTCGACGACCACGGTCGCGTCGATCCGCGCCGTCGCCCGCACCGTCGCGCCCGCGCGCCGGATCCGGTCCGCGATGCGCCCGTACAGGATGTCCTCGGCCGCGGCGAGCTGCGCCCGGTCGTTCACCCCCACGAGCGCCGCCGCGCTCTCGGCCCGCACGGAGGCGACCCCGCCCGCCTTCGACGCGACGGCCACGATATCGGTCAGATACAGCTCGCCCTGCGCATTGTTCGGCAAGAGCCCTGCCACCGATTCTCGCAAAAACCCTGATCGCGCGACGTACACGCCCGTGTTCACCTCGCGCACGCGCCGCTCTTCCTCCGTCGCGTCGCGCTGCTCCCGCACGGCGAAGATGTTTCCATCGGCGTCACGCAGCACGCGCCCATAGCCCGTCGGATCTTCGGTCATCGCCGTCAGCATCGCGACCGACGCGCCGCCCTCGATCGAGCCCGCGAGCCGCACGAGCTCGGCCGGGTCGAGCAGCGGCGTATCCCCGCAGAGCACGAGCACGCGCTCGGCTGCGGGATCGAGCGCCGGCAGGGCCGACCGCACTGCGTCCCCCGTCCCGCGCTGGGCCTCCTGCACCGCCGTCCGCACGCGATCGCCGAACGCCTTGGTGAGGTGCGCGGCGAGCTCGTCCCGGCCATACCCCACGACGACCACGACGTCCCCGCACCCTGCGGCGAGCGCCGCTTCGATGGCGTAGTCGACCATCGGCCGGCCGCAGAGCGTGTGAAGCACCTTGGGCTTCGCGCTCTTCATGCGGGTGCCTTGCCCGGCGGCGAGGACGATGGCGGTGAGGGAAGGGGAGGCTTGGGTCGTCATCGGCGCCGAAACTAGCACGGCCACCCGAGACCCCCCAGCGATCGGCGAAACGGCCCGCGGGGCCCCCGCGGGACGGACGGGCCGGCGCCGCGGACGTATCGAGCGCCATCCCATTGTCGCCATTGAATGGCTGTTGAAATGGGAAAAGGCCGTTCTGTCTGCAACCACGAATACGAGGTTGGTCTCACCCGGTGGTATGTGGAGTGACCGCATTGCGTCGAAACCGTGCCGGCGCGCCGTCTTTTCTCGATGAATTGGACCTTTTTGATGATCTCCTCGTCAGGCGCAGTGTATGCACGAAGGGAAGGACGGAGGGAACCTCATGACCCGCTTCGCTCATGTATCGCTCGTGTCTCTCGTTCTCGTGTTCGCGTCGGCTTGCAGCAGCACCGAGGCCACGGCGCCCGCGGCGGTCAACGTCGAGGCCGAGGCGGTCGTCAACGCGGATCTCGGGGCGGAGGCGCTGATCGAGGAGCACGACGAGGGAACGGTCGCCTGGCGCATCGACAACGACGGCCAGGTGAAGGCCGCGGTCACCGCCTCGGCGACGGGGCGCGTCAAGGAGGACGTCAGCGGCTCGCTCATCTACAAAGTCGAGGGCAGCGAGCCGAAGACGGTGCCGCTCGTGCTCGACGCGAAGACGGGCTTGCTCGTCGCGGCTGGGCCGAAGCTCGAAGCGGATCTGACCGAGGTCGACTACACGCTGACGGTCGCGGGCAAACCCTGGACCGGCGTCATGCACGTGCCCGTGGGCGGCACGGCGGAGCTCGTGGCCGGCGCCAAGGTGACGGCCGAGGCGAAGCTGCCCGACGAGACCGTGGGCCCGCACGGCGGAACGATCCAGATCGTCGGCGAGGATCGGCTGGAGATGGTCGCGGACGCGGACACGGGCGAGACGCGCGTGTACGTGCTCGACGTCGATCTCAAGCCCGTGCGAATCGAGACGCGCAAGCTCCGGATGGGCTTCGTCGCCGAGAAGACCACGTTCGTGAACTTCGATCCCGAGCCGTCCGGCTTTTATTTCTCGGCGCGGCTCGGGGCTTCGGCGGCGGTGCTCAATCCGCTGCGCGTCACGGCGTCGCTCAGCGTCGGCACGATCACGCACGCGGCGATCTGGGGATATCGGCCGGGCATTCGTGTCTACGCCCCGAGCGCCACGGTCAAAATCGCGGCCGCGCCGCGCGTCCGCTTCAGCCTCCGGGGCGGCTTCGACAGCGGCGTCGACTGCTACGGCCGCGCCCACGTGAAGGTGCACCACAGGGACGACCACGACCACCACGACCACCACGACCACCACGACCACGACAGAAAGGGCAACAACGGCCGGCATTTCGGCCAGGACGGCACCTTCGCCCGCGACAGCGGCGGCTTCAAGTCGGACAACGCCGTGCACCCTGGCAGCAGCAAGGCGAAGGGCGGCGGCGACGACGATCGCGGCCACGATCACGTCAGCAGCGCGAGGAGCAGCGGCAGCCCGAAGCGCAGCAGCCATGACGATCGCGGTGGCGGGGACCGAAAAGGCGGCGGCGGGGACCGAAAAGGCGGCGGCGGCGGCAAGAGCGGCGGCGGCGACGCGAAGGGCGGCGGTGGCAAGGGCGGCAAAAAATAACCGCGTCGCGAGACGAATGTAGGGTTTTCACCCTCCTTCTGTCAGGTTCTCGTCACGATTGCATGAAATCCAACGACGCAGCGCAAGACGCGCATTGCGTCATGCTGGAAACGGCCTTTCCTCCTCTTGCCGGCTTTTCTGCAGTCGGGTAAAGATGGGCCTTCCTCCATGAAGGCCAAGCTCGTTTCGCTCTGGAACTGGTTCGAGATTCTCGCCGTCGTGACGGTGTCGACCGGCGCCGTCGCGGCGGTGTTTGTCACGACCGCACCATTCGACCGCGTCCGCAAAATCACGGGCAGGTTCTTTCGCGTTTGCGGCACGATGCTCGTCCGCTTGAATCCGCTCTGGAGCGTGAAGGTCTCCGGCTGGCAGAGGCCCAAGGACAGCGGGCCTTTCATCGTCGTCGCCAATCACCAGTCGATCGCCGACATCCCTGCGATCAGCTATTTGCCCTGGGAAATGAAATGGCTCTCGAAGGAGAGCAATTTCAAGGTCCCGGGCCTCGGCTGGATGATGAGCATGGCCGGCGACATCCCGCTCCGCCGCGGCGAGCGCGAGAGCGCAAAATCGGCGATGGAGCGCTGCAAATGGTACCTCGACCGCGGCATGAGCGTGATGATCTTCCCCGAAGGCACGCGCTCCTCCGACGGTGAGCTCAAGCCCTTCAAGGACGGCGCGTTCCGCCTCGCCCTGGAGACGGGTATCCCCATCCTGCCCATCGCTGTCGCCGGCACGCGCCACGCGATCCCCAAGAACTCGTGGGTCTTCGGCGTGAAATGCCAGGCCCGCATCGAAGTCCTGCCGCCCGTCGACGTGAAAGGCATGACGATGGCCGACCTCGACACCCTGCGTGATCGCGTGCGGGGTGATATCTCGGCGGCCTTCGAACGGCTCGGCAAGTGGATGCCGACGCTCCCCTCCGAGGAGGACGGCGAGAGCGAGGCACCAGAAGCCACGGTCCCGGCTGCGATCGAAGCCTCGCCCCCCGCCTGAGCCTCACCGGCACATCGAAATCACCATCGTCTCGAGCACCGCCTGCGGCGTGCGTTTCGAGCCCTTGAGCGCTCGATCCGCCTCCGCGAGCAGGCGCACCCACGTGGGCAAGGTCCCGCGCGGCAGCGATTTCAACGTCTGCGCCGTCTCCTGCGCCTTGAACGGCGGAATGCCCGCGCGCGCGGCCGCCTCGTTCACGTTCGCCCCCGCCCGCAGCGCCGAATCCATCTTCACCATTTTCCGCACGTTCGAGGCCACGAGCCCGAGCAGCGGCAGCCCGCCGTCCTTCGAATCCACGACCTCCGCGAGCACCGCGAGCGCCTTGTCGAGCCGCCGCCGCGTGAGCGCGTCGACGAGGTCCCACACCGAGCCCGGCCGGACCTTCATCACCATCGTCACGACCGCGTCCTCCGTGATCGGCTTGCCCTCCCCGACGAACAAACTCAGCCGCTCGATCGCGTCCGCCACGTAGCCGAGCTCCGGCCCGGCGATCTCCGCCAGGTGATCGGCCACGTCCGGCGCGATGTCGTGCCCTCGCTCCTTGGACATCTGCCGCACCACGGTCGGCAGCGCTTTGCGGCTCACGGGCTCGCAGTTGACGAGGAAGTCCTCCTTCTTCGCCGCCGTCACGATCTTGCGTTGCGCATGGAGCTTCGACGCCGACAGCACGAGCACCGTCGACGAGGCCGGCGCCTTCGCGTACTCGGCGAGCGCGTCGAGGGGGCTCGCGTCTTTCGCCCCGCGTTTGCCCTCCGAGGCGCTCTTGCCGCCGCCCTCGTCGTCGTCGCTGTCGCCCTTCTTCTCCCAGCGCTCGAGGCCCCGCGCCAGGACGAACCTGCGCTTGGCCATCATCGGCACCATCTTCGAGGCCGAGAGGACCGCGTCCACGCTCGCCTCGCCGGCGGTGAACTTGTCCTCGTTGAAGCCCGCGATGCCGCCGAGCATCGTCGCCTCGCGGAGGGCGTGCACCACCTTGTCGGCGAGGTACCGCTCCTCGCCGAGCACGAGGTAGACGGGCCGCAGGGTCCCTTTTGTGGCTTCCTGGATGGCTTGCTCGGGCGTCACGGGTGTCCTCGTTCGTCCCTTCGGAGGGGCGCGTCAAGCGCGGGAAGAGGTACCATGTCCCCCACCATGATCGACCGCCTCTCTCCGGCCGAACGTCCGCCGGGCCGGCCCGCCGGCTTCCAGCGGTGGCGAACCCTGCTTTTCCTGCACTGGGAGGTGCCGGCCGAGGCGATCACGAGGCTCCTGCCCCCCGAGCTCTCGGTCGACACGTTCGAGGGAAAAGCGTGGGTCGGGGTCGTGCCCTTCACGATGCGGGACGTCGCGCCCCGCTGGTCGCCTTCGGTTCCGGGGGTCTCCCATTTCCACGAGCTCAACGTCCGCACGTACGTGCACCTCCGTGGCAAGGATCCGGGCGTCTGGTTCTTCAGCCTCGACGCGGCCGCGACGATTGCGGTGGCCGTCGCGCGCGCCGGCTGGCACTTGCCGTACCACCGCGCCTCGATGACGCTCGACATCGCGGGGAACACCGTCGATTACCGGAGCAAGCGCCTCTTCCCCGGCCCCACGCCGGCTGAATTCGAGGCGCGGTACCATATCGGAGACTCGATCGGCTCCGCCAAACCCGGCACGCTCACGCATTTCTTCGCCGAGCGGTACATCCTTTACGCTCGCACCCGCTCGGGTTTGTCGCTCGGGCGCGTCCACCACGTGCCGTATCCGCTCCACGAGGTGAAGGTCGAATCGTGGCGCGACGGAATGGTCGCGGCCGCGGGCTTGCCAGCGCCCGCAGGCGAGCCGCTCGCGCTCTACAGCCCCGGCGTCGACGTCGACGTCTACAAGCTCGTGCCCGTCGTTTGAATCTCTACGGGCTCCGCGCGCCGTTTTTTTTCGCGCGCGTGAGCAGCCCCGCCAGCACCTGCGGATCGAGCGGCTTCATGAGCTGATGATCGATGCCTGCCTCCTCGGCCTTGTGTCGATCCGCCTCCTGCCCATAGCCACTCACGCCGATCACCAGCGCCTTCGACGTTGGCCTCGTCGCGCGCAGCCGCCGCGCGACCTCGAACCCGTCCATGCCCGGCAGGCCGATGTCGACCAGCACCACATGCGGGCGGAACGTCGCCGCCAGCGTCACGCCCTCCTCGCCGCTCTGCGCCGCCCGCACGTCGTAGCCCCAGAGCCCGAGCAGCTCGGAGAGCATGTCCGCCGCGTCCGCGTTGTCCTCCACGACGAGCGCTCGTTGCGCGTTCGCAGGAGCCTCCTCGGCCGGGGGCGCTTGCGCGCTCAGGCCGTCGCGCCGCACGTGCGGCAGGCGCACCACGATCTCCGAGCCCTTGCCCATGCCCTCGCTCCGCGCCTCGACCGAGCCCCCATGCATCGTGATCAGGCTCTTCACGAGCGTGAGGCCGATGCCGAGCCCGCCCTGCGATCGATCGAGCGTGCGTTCGCCCTGTACGAACAGATCAAAGACACGCGGCAGGAGATCCGCGGGCATCCCGATCCCGTTGTCCTTCACGGTCGTGGTCACGCCCGCCTTGTCCTGCTCGACCGAGAGCGCGATCTGCCCGCCGCGCTCGGTGTACTTCGCCGCGTTGTTCAGCAGGTTCACGATCACCTGCTCGAGCCGCGTCGGATCGCCCTGCACGAGCACCGGCGCCGCCGGCAGCGTCACCACGAGCGTGTGGCCCGAGGCGTCGATGAGCGGCCGCGCCGCGTCCATCGCGCTCCGCACGATCGTCCCGAGATCCACGAGCATCGTCTGCAGCGTGATCGTCCCGCGCGTGATGCGCGAGACGTCGAGCAGATCGTCGACGAGCCGCGACAGGTTGCGCGCCTGCCGCTCGATCACGCTCCGGAACCGCTCGACCCGCGCGTCGCCTTGCGTCGACATGCGGATCATCTCCGCCGCCGTCAGGATCGGCGCGAGCGGGTTGCGCAGCTCGTGCCCCAGCATCGAGAGGAACTCGTCCTTGCGCCGATCGGCCTCGCGCAGCGCCTCGTTCGCCTTCACGAGCTCGGCCGTCCTCGCCGCGACGCGCGCTTCGAGCTCGTCGTTCACCTGCCGCAGCGCCGCCTCCGCTGCCTTGAGCGGCGTCAGATCCGTCGCGACCCCGGTGAACGTCGGGTCTTCCTCGCCCGCGTCCCGGATCGACAGCATCACCGGCAACTGCGCGTCGCTTGCTTGCATGAACGACACCTCCCCTTTGGCGCTCCCGCCCTTGGCCTGCGCGAGCAGCGTGGAGAGCGCCTCTGCCTGTTCGGGCACGACGAACCCCGACAGCGACGCGCCGAGCACCTTGCCGAGCGGGCGCTCGAGCATCTCGGCGAGCTTGCGGTTGGCGAAGAGGATCGTCCCGTCCCCGGTGATCGTCATCGCGCCCTCGTTCAGGCTCTCCAGCAGCGTCCGGTGCGCGTGGTCGGCGCCTTTCAGCACGAAGACCTGCGGCGTGCCGTCGGCGGCGACCACGAGCGCGTCCACCTCGCCGGCGCGGATCGCCGCCAGCGTGGCTTCGGCTTCTTCGACCCGCAGGATGAGGTCGTGCGCGACGATCGGGGCCGGAGGTTGGGTGCTCGCATCGGCGTCCTTCTTCGTCATGGATCCCCCGGTTCGTGTGCAGGAAGCCCGAGACCCACGAGGACACGCTGGACACCGGAGAGCGAGCCGATGATGCGCTGCACGGGCAGCGGCCGCTCTCGCACCAGCGTCGGCGCGGCGATGATTTGCGCGTCGCGCGCGAGCCACGGTTCCTGGTTCAGATCGTGCACCTCGAGATCGTAGCGACCCGCGAGGTGCTCATCGCAGAGCCTCCGCACGTTGCGGATCGCCCGCCGCGAACGGGGGGAGTTGCCGACGACGTAGAGCCGGAGGACGTACGTCTCCGGGGGATCGTCAGCGAGCGCCTTCTCCCAGAAGTCCGCCGTGTCTCCCGAGGCCGTTCGGGTGGTTTCTTCGCGGCGCTCGTCGTCTTGATCGCTCCCCCCCATGGTCGTTCTTTCAACGAGGCCGGATGTCGAGACCCACGAGCACACGCTCGGTGTTCGACAGGTCCCCGATGATCTTCCGGATCGGCTCGGGCAGCCGCCGCACGAGCGTGGGGATCGCCAGGATTTGATCCCCCTCCGCGAGCTGCGGGTGCTGGAGCAGATCGACGATCTCGATGCGGTACTTCCCTGCGAGGTGCTCCTCGCAGAGCCGCTTCAGGTTGGAGAGCGCGAGGAGCGACTTCCGCGTCTGGCCCGCGATGTAAAGCCGTAACTCCCAGATTTCGGCGCTCCCTTCGGGTTGGATTCCGTTTCCGAGGCTCGTCATCCGGTACCTCCCGTCTGCTGCTTGCTCGTGTCCGCGTTCCGGAGACGGGCCCTCTGTTCACGGTCGTGACGGAGGGTCGTCTCGCGGTGCTTGTCCTGCTCCACGATGGCCAGGACCTCCTGCTCCTCCGCCTCGAACTCTGCCCGCAGCGAGAGGATCTGTGCCTCGACCTGAGCACGCTTCCGCGCGAGCTCACGCTGCTTGCGCTCGATCGCTTGCTGCCGCGTGATCGCGTCCGCGCGCTCTTGCGCCTCCTGCGCCTGTCGCGCCGACCCCGTGAGCACCCCCGCGGGCCCCACGTAGACGTCGAGCAGATCGATCCCGTGGTCGCCGAGGTGGAACTCGCGCACCTGGTTCGAGTGCGACATGCCCCTCGACTTGAGCACGTAGAGCCCCCGGTTCCGCTCTCCGCTTCCTTCGAGGAATTGCACGAGCAGCCACGTATCCATGAGCGACGAGATCCCGACGTCCGTCTCCTCCAGCGCGCCGCTGCCGGCCGTCAGGCTCGTGAAGATCGCAGTGATCCCGCGGCTCTTCAGGAAGTCGACGAGTCGCATGAGCATCGCGCGCACCTCGAAGGTCGTCGCCACCATGGAGAAGTTCGTCACGTGATCGATCACGACGACGCTCGGCTCGAAGGACTCGACGAGCCGGTGCATGTTCGCGAGGTGCATCTCCAGTCCGAAGAGCGTCGGACGGGAGGCCTTGAAGAGGAGCCGGCCCTGGTCGAGCCACGGCTGGAGGTCGACGCCGATCGAGCGCATGTTGCGCACGAACTGTCCCTGCGACTCCTCGAACGCGAAGTAGAGGCACCGCTCGCCGCGACGGCAGGCGTTGTGGACCACGTGCGCCGCCAGGCTTGATTTGCCCGTGCCCGCGGTCCCCGAGATGAGCACGCTCGACCCGCGGTAGATGCCTTTGCCGCCGAGCATGGCGTCGAGGCGCGGCACGCCGGTCGACATGCGCTCCTCGGAGGCGTTGTGCTCGAGCCCGAGCGAGGTCACGGGCACGACCGAGATGCCGCCGGCGTCGATGAGGAACGGATATTCGTTCGTCCCGTGCATCGTCCCGCGGTATTTGACGACGCGCAGGTAACGCGTGGCGACCCGCTCGTGCACGCGTTGTTCGAGCAGGATCACGCAATCGGAGACGTACTCCTCGATTCCGTGCCGCGTGAGGGTGCCGTCGCCGCGTTCGGCCGTGATGACCGCGGTCACGCCGCGATCTTTCAGCCAGCGGAAGAGCCTTCGGAGTTCGGAGCGCAGGATGGCCTCGTCGCCGAGCGCCGAGAACAAGGTCTCCAGCGAGTCGATGACCACGCGCTTCGCCCCGACCGAGTCGATCGCATAGGCGAGCCGCACGAAGAGGCCATTGAGATCGTAGTCCCCGGTCTCGAGGATCTCGCTCCGCTCCACGTGCACGTAGTCGATCGCCAAAAGCTTGCGGGCGATGAGCGCGTCGAGGTCGAAGCCGAGCGAGGCGACGCTCTGCGCGAGCTCCACGGCCGTCTCCTCGAATGCGAGAAAGACCCCTGGCTCGACGTGCTCGGTCGCGCCGCGGACCAGGAACTCCATTGCGAAGAGCGTCTTGCCCGAGCCCGCGCTCCCGCATACCAGCGTGGTGCGTCCTCTCGGGAGTCCCCCGACCGAGATTTCATCGAATCCCTTGATACCGGTCGGAGTTTTTTTCAGAACATTGGATGATTCTATCGAAGTATCAACAATCTTCGCAGATTCGTATGTGTCCATACGAGCCCAACTCCCAATCGATAGGTCAATCGGTCACGTATCGGCCCAAGCCGATACGCTCGTGCCCCTACGGAACCCGCGGGCTCCGTAGGCGGCATATCCTTTCTTCGATTTCCCCCATCGTACAGGTGCAACCCGCTGTGCAAGACAGGATACGGATTGTCACGGCTCCTCAACATCCCGTCCGTTCAACGATGACAATATCGTAGGAGGAGGAGGGTATGTTGTCGAAAGAAAATCGCTCGCCGTGTAGGCCCTAATCCTGCTTGACCTTCCGCAGGAGTTCCTTCGTCAAATTCTTCTGGTGCGACTCCAGCGTGCCTCCGCCGATTTCGAGCAGCTTCGCGTCGCGCAGGAACCGCTCGACCTTGTACTCGTTGCAGTACCCCCAGCCGCCGAGGACCTGCATCGCGTTGTCGGCGACCTCCTTGCCCACCGGCGCCGCGAAGAGCTTCGCCGCGTCCGTGCCGATGCGGTTGCGTTTGGCCGGGCCGACGTCCCGCGCCACGCAGTAGACGAGCGTCCGCGCGGCCTCCGTCTTCGCGAAGCTCTCGCCGATGTATCGCTGGATCTGCCCGTGCTCCGCGATCGACTTGCCGAAGCTCGTCCGCTCCGCCGCGTACTGCACCATGATGTCGAGGCAACGATCCGCGATGCCGAGGCTCATCGCCGCCAGCGTGAGCCGCTCGAGCTCCAGGTTGCGCATCATGTTGCGCACGCCCCCGCCCACCGTGCCGAGCACGTTCTCCGCCGGCACGAAGACGTCCTCGAGCATGAACTCGCTCAACGTGCTCGCGCGCATGCCCATCTTCTCCGTCTTCTTTCCGACGGAGAACCCCGGCGTGTTTCGCTCGACGACGAACGTCGTCACCGCGTTCTCGACCTTCGCGTAGACGATGAACACGTCCGCATCGACCGCGTTCGTGATGAGCGCCTTGTGGCCCTTGATCACGAACCCGTCACCCTCGCGCCGCGCCGTGGTGCGCATGCCGAGCACGTCGGTGCCGCTCGACGGCTCCGTCATGCCCATCGCGCCGATCCATTCGCCCGAGATCACCTTGGACAACCAGCGCTCGCGCTGCGCTTCGTTCGAGGCGTAGTAGAAGTTGTTCACGAAGAGCACCGCGTGCGCGAGGTACGCGAGGCAGAAGCCCGGATCGCTCTTCGACAGCTCGTGGTGCACGACGACCGAGCCCACGGCGTCCATGCCCGCGCCCCCGTCCTTCTCCGGGATCGTGAGGCCGAGCAAGCCGAGCTCGCCCGCCTGCCGGAGCAAGGGGACGTTCAGCGTGCCCTTGCGATCATGCTCTTCCGCCTGCGGCTCCACCACGTCGCGGACGAAGTTCCGCACCATCTGGCGCAGCATCCGGTGCTCTTCGGTCGGGTTCTCGAGGTCGAAGACGACGTCGCTCATGCGCGCGACACTAGCACGAGAGCCACCGCCACCGTCCTCATGCGAAGCACCTTCCCACGCAGGTCGGGCACGCCCTTCGCAACGGCGCCGGACGATGCTGGTCTTCTGGGGACTCACCATCGGCGCCTTCCTCGCCTGGCTGCTCGCTGTGACGGGCGTCTACCAGGCAGGCCCGTGGATCCACGTCCTGCTCGTCATCTCCATCGCCTTCGCCGTGACGGGCCTCCTGTTTCGCCCGATCGGCCGGCGCTGAGGAAACGAGGAAAACCTTTCCTGCGCCGCGCCGTGGGCCTATATCCGCGCCCGTGCGCCCCGAGAGCCTGTTTTTCCGGCCGGATGACCTCGTCCTCAGGGGCGCGGCCGGCCGCCCCCCCGTCACGGTCCGCTGGCTCGGCACGGCGGGCTTCGAGATCACCTGCGAGGACCACGTCGTCCTGCTCGACCCCTACGTCACGCGCGCCTCGCTCACCCGGTGCATCACCTCCCCGCTCGCCCCGGATCTCGGCGCGATCGGTCGCTACATCAGCCGCGCGGACGCGGTGATCGTCGGCCACACGCACTTCGACCACGCCCTCGACGTGCCCGCCATCGCCAAGCGCACCGGCGCCCGTGTCTTCGGCTCCCGCTCCGCCGCCGCGCTTTGCCACGCCGCAGGCGTGCCCGAGGCCCGCGTCGACATGGTCGAGCGCGCGCCCGGACAAACGCCGATCGTCCGCGAGGTCGGCCCCTTCCGCCTGCGCTTCGTGCCGAGCGCGCACTCGCGCTTCGCCCTCGGCCGCGTGCCGTTCCCCGGCGACATCGACGACTGCGACGCCGTCCCCGTCCGCGCCGAGGGCTACCGCTGCGGGGCCGTCTTCCGCGTCGAGATCGAGGTCGCCGGCCGCACGATCGTCCACCTCGGCAGCGCCGAGCTCTTGCCCGACGAGCCCGCGCCGCGGCATGTCGACCTGCTCCTGCTCTGCGTGGCGGGCTGGCGCAGCGGGGTCGATCTGCCCGAGCGCGTGATGCGCGCCGTCTCGCCCGCGGCCGTGCTCCTCTCGCACTGGGACGATTTCTTCCGGCCGCTGCACGCGCCCGTGCGCGCCTTGCCGGCCGTGGGCCTCGGCCCGCTCGCCGAGCGCCTCACGCGCGCGTCGCGGGACGTGCGCGTCGGCGCGCTCCCGCTGCTCGGCGACCTTTTCCTTTGACCTGAAAGGGCCTACTCGTCGCGCGCCCGGATCGCCGCGTTTCCGTCGGGCGCGTGGTAGACCTCGATGACCCGCGAGGTCACGAGGTGCTCGAGCATGCGGCGACGCGCGTCGGGCGAAGGATCGAGCCGGTTCGATTGCCAGCGCGTCACGAAGTAGTTCGCCCCGACGTACCCGTTGCGCAGCCTGCGCTCGGCCGCGCGTAGCTCCTCGATGAACACCGACTCGTCCTCCGACGGCTGGTACGAGGGCGGCGCGGATTCGCCCGCCTCCGGGTCTCCGTTTTGCGGGTCCTCGCACTCCTCGTGGATCGCCTCGCGGGGCACCGACCCTGCGGGCGGCGTCGGCACGGCGGGGGGAATGTCCTCGCTCGCCCAGCGCGGCTCGGGCCCGGGCGGCGCGGGCGGCCCGGAGCCCTCGGTATCCTCGAAAAACGAGATCCCTTCGAGCAGATCGATGTGATCGAACGCCGCCTTGCGCAGCCGAATCGACAGCCCTGCGCGCCCCCAGGTCGATACGTAGGCCTGGCGGCCGAGCTGCCGCACGCCCTCGACCGCCGGCGCGTGATCGGAGTCGCCCGAGACGAGGACGAGCACGTCGAACGCGTTGACGGCCGCGAGACGGAGCATGTCCGCGACCATCGAGGTGTCGACCTCTTTTTCCTGCGTATACCGGTTCTCTGCGCCGCACGCGGCACACTGGAACATCGTCGTTTTTCGTGGGAAACGCTTCACGAAAAAGCCGGGCTGCACTTCGAGCATGTCGAGGAAGCCCGCGAGCTTCTTCTGCCCTTCGGTGACCGCGGCCGAGCCGATCTCGATGCCGGTATAGTAATAGGCGCCCCAAAGCAACGAGCCGCCCACGCGATCGACCAGCCAGCGCGAGAGTTTCGGAAACGCGAGCCTCCGACCTCCGGCCTCGTCACGCCATCCGGAGTGGAAATTCTTGCCGTCGAAGAAAATACAGACGCGCATCTCACCGCCGCTTGAACCAAAGAAAACCGGTGCCCCCCGGGGAAACCGGTCACGGTCATTCGAGCGATCCCTTCACGCGATCGCGGGGCGGGTGTCTTAGTCCGAGGCTCCTCATCCGGTCAACCCGCTCTACGGCCGAAAAAAACGGCTTCTGCGATGCAGGACGCTCGCCCACCGGGCCCGCTCACGCTTTCTCCGTCATCGCAGTGTTATGGTCGGCCGTACCCTCGATCCGATGACGCGTTGACGGCGCAGCGCTCCGTCCCGCTTGTGCCTCATTTGGCAGCACCCAAACGATCTCGACTCGCGCCTGGGCCTCTGCCGGGTATTCTTGGGGGCGCATGCCCGGTCCTGCCCTCGATCTTTCGCTCGCGCTCGACGTCCGGAGTGTCGCTCCGGGCGCCCCGCAGCGCGCGCACCTCGTCGTCGAGGTCTCGGCCGCGCTCCCCGAGGACGAACGGCACGAGCGACCGCCGCTCGCGCTCGTGTTCGCGATCGACGTCTCCGCGTCGATGTGGGGCCAGCCGATGGAGCAGGTCGTCCGTTCCATCGAGCGGATGGTGGAGCTGCTCGATCCCACCGATCGCGTGGGGATCGTCTCGTTCTCCGAAGGCGCGGAGGTCGTCGCGGAGCTCGAACAGCTCGACGCGGCCGCGCGCCGCAGGCTCGCGGGTAGCTTGCGTCGCATCGATCCCGAGGGCGGCACCGACATGGAGAGTGGTCTGCGCGTGAGCCGCAGCGCGCTCGGACCCCGCGTGCCCGCGGAGCGACGGGGCATCCTCCTGCTCAGCGACGGCGATCCGACGCTCGGGGATCGGCGCCCCGAGGCGCTCGCCGAGATCGCGGCCTCGTTTCGCGCGGACGCGGCGGTCTCCACGCTCGGCTACGGCGAGGAGCACAACGAGGACATCCTGCGGCGCATCGCGGTCGCGGGCGGCGGCCAGTATTATTACGTGCGGGATCCAGCGCTCTGCGCGACCGAGCTCGCGCTGGCCGTGGGCGCGACGGGCGACGCGGTCGCGGAGGGCGTGTCGGTCGATGTTTCGCCTGCGCGCGGCGTCGACATCATCCGCATCGCGGGCGACGTGCGCGTGCGCAAGACCATGGGCGCGGCGCGCGTGGAGATGCCGGACCTCCAGCCGGGCGAACGCGCGTCGCTGGTCATCGAGCTCGTGATCGAGCCAGGCGCCTCGGTGCACGGGGCCTTCGAGGTCGTGAAGACGCGCCTCGCGCATCGCCGCCCCGGCGCGACGGACGTCCACGTCCTCGAGCGCGTGATCGGGGTCGACGTGCAGCCCGGCCCTCCCGAGCGCGACCCTGCGGCGCGCGCGCGTGTGCTCGTCGCGCTCGCGGAGGAGGCGCGCACCGCGGCGCGTGTGCTCGCCGATCAGAGCTCGTTCGAGCTGGCAGCGGCGCTGCTCCGGCGCGCGGTGGACGGCATGCGCGCGGAGGCCGATCTCCAAGCGGAGGACGGCACGCCGCTCGGCGAGACGATCGCGCAGCTCGCGGAGGAGGCGGAGGTGCTCGCGAAGAAGCCGAACCCTGCGGCGTATCGCCTCTTCCGCAAGGCCCAGGCGGGCCGCGCCGCTGCGGCCTCGCGCCGCGCGGGGGCGAGCCAGGCGGGCCCCCTCAGCCGCCGCGCCATGGCCACGGTCGCCGGGAACCTCCCCCGCGCCCGCCTGCTCGTCGTGAAGGGCCAGGGCCCGAAGGACGGGTATCGCCTCGAAGGTACGACGATCACGATGGGCCAGACGAACCAGGCGCAGATCCGCCTCGAAGGCAACGACGTGTCGCGGGAGCATTGCTCGATCGTGGGCCAGGACGGCAAGTTTTACCTGACCGACCTCGGGGGCGGCAGCGGCACGTTCGTCAATGGCAAGAAGCTCACGGCGCCGGCGGCGCTCAAGCCTGGGGACGTGATCGGGGTCGGGGACTACGAGCTCAAATACGAAGAAGAACGGTAGTGGAAAGGCCCGCCCGGGCCTCGTGCGTTCCGGCTTTTGCTTTCCATGCGCCTCGATCCTCGCCCTGCCTTGCTCGTCGCCGCCCTCACCTCGACCGCTGCGGGCTACCTCGCCGCATGCAGCTCCTTCGAGGCCCAACCGACCGGCGGGGACGCCGTGCCGAGCACCACGGAGGCCGCTCCGGCGAGGTCCACGTTGCCCGTGGTCGCGGAGGCCGTCGTGGAGGCGGTCGCGGAAGCAGGAGCGGGAGCGGACGCGGAGGCGGAAGGGGGAGCGGATGCCGAGGCGGACGCGGACCCGGCAGCGATTGCGGACGCGGGAGCGGACGCGGACCCGGCAGCGATTGCGGACGCGGGAGCGGATGCGGAGGTGGATGCCGGACCGCCGCCGGTTTGTCCTCCCGAGATGATCAAGTCCGGCCGCGCTTGCGTCGATCGCTGGGAGGCGCACCTCGCCACGAAGACCGTGGACGGCGTGGTGACGCCGTGGCCCCATTACGATCGCCCTGAGAAGGGTACGTTTTACCTCGCCATGAGCGGAGCGGGCTTCTACCCGCAGGCGTACATCAGCCGCGTCGAGGCGGCCGAGGCTTGCGCGCACGCGGGCAAGCGCCTCTGCAGCCGCGCCGAATGGACGCGGGCCTGCAAGGGCGGCAAGGGCTACCGGTATCCGTACGGCAACAAGGGCCAGCGCGGTGCCTGCAATACCGGCAAGCTCCACCTCCTCGAAAAGTTTTACGGCCGGAGCCGCGGCGCCTGGACGTACGAGGTCTTCAACGACCCGAAGCTCGACCGCGAGCCGGGGTTCCTCGCCAAGTCGGGCGAATACGAGACCTGCGGCAGCGACGAGGGCGCCTTCGACATGGTCGGCAACCTCCACGAATGGGTGAGCGACGCCGTCGGCTCCGATATCGAAGACGTCCTTTTGCGGGACGAGGTCGAGCGAAAGAAGCAGCCCTGGAGAGTGGGAAACGGCATCTTCATGGGCGGGTTTTTCAGCACCACCCTGGAGCACGGCCCGGGCTGCGCGTTCACCACGATCGCCCACGAGCCGACCTACCACGACTATTCGACGGGATTCCGCTGCTGCATGGACGCGCTCGGGGTCGAGAAGAAGCCCCGCAAGAAGAAGCGTTAATCCGACTTGGGCGCGGGCGCGGGCGTCCCGTCCGGCGCGGGCGTCCCGGGTGCTCCGTTCGTGGCGGTGGCGATCGGACCCGTGGGCGTGCTGGGCGGTTTGTCCTTGGGCAATGGCTCGCGGCATGCGGCGGCGAGCGTCAGGGCGGCGAGGAGGAGGCCATTGCAGATGACGGATCGCATCCCTCGGGTGTGACCCGACCGGCCTGCCTCGTCAATCGGGCAAGACCGACATATTAAGGCTCGGAGGCCGTCCCGGGCGGCGCGGCCGGGGGTGCGGTGAGCGGGCCTGCGGGGTCGGGCGGGGGCGGGGGAGGGGGCGCGCTCGGCGTGGGTTTGCGGGCCCGCTCGTCCTCGACGAGCTTCGCGAGCTGTTTTTGCAGCGATTGCTGCAGATCGATCCATTGCTCGTCGGCGTAGTCCTTGGCGCTCTTCGCGTAGATCGTCGCGTACGGCTCTCCGCGTGTATCCTCCTCGGAGACGTGGCCGTAGAGGTATCCATTCCGCACGTCCACGACGAACGCCTCGACGTACCCTTTCACCTCGGTATCGATGAACGGCACGAAGAGCACGGGCAAAAGCAGGGCGGTCGTGGCGACGAGGGGATTGGCGCCCAGGTTGCGGTAGCCGTGGTCCACGATGACGAGCACGTCGGTGTTCGCGCGGGCGGCCAGCAAGCGGAGCTTTTTCAACGAAATCTCGGCCGACGGTCCGTAGGGATACCCATTTCCATTCCCTTCGGAGACCCGCCGCTGGCCGGTGACGAGCAAGGACGGGATACGATAGATGCTGGTGACGCCGGGCAGCCTGCCGAACGCTCTTTCCAGGTCTCCGGCGACCTCCGGATCGAGCGTGTAATAGGCGAGCCGGATCGCGCCGGCGGGCATCTGGGGCCGGGCTTCGAACGCCTTGCGGATGTCCTCGTCGTCGATCTCGGCCTCGCGATCCATCTCGAAATTCGTATTTCGCGCGGGCGTGTAGCTGAACCCGCAGCCCGTGAGGGCGGCGAGCGCGACGGCGCAGAGGGCGAGAGGGGCGAGGCGGGGCATGGCGGTCCTTTCGGTGCGGGAGAACGGCGCCCGCGGCGTGAGCTTACACGCGTATCCGCGCGGCGTACCACGTCTCGATCCCCCTTCCGTCCTTTCGAGTTCCATGCTCACCATGGGGAAGCATGGCCGACGTCCTGTCCGATCGTGGGCAATGGAAAGAGTCCTGGAAGACGGACGCTTGGGATCTCCTCATGACGAGCCCTGCGTACGGCGTGTTTTTCACCCGCGTCTCGGGGCACGCGGACCTCGACTGCGCGCTGCATGTGATGCGCGCGTTCGACCGCCTGGCGTCGCACACGCTGGGCGACATCGAGGTCTTCCACGATTGGGAGCTCGTTGCGGGCTACGACAGCATCGTGCGGCAGGAGTTCGTGCGCTGGGCGCAGGAGCACCCGAAGCAGGGAGACGCGCACGTCCTGGTGAAGTCGCGTATCGTGGCGATGGGCGTCTCGGTCGCGAACGTCGCGCTCGGCGGCCGGATCAAGGTCTATGCCGACCGCCCCAAGTTCGAGCGGGCCCGGACCGAGACGATCGCCGGCAAACGCAGGGCTTCCATTCCGGGCTAGCCGCCCGCCTCAGGGCGCCGCGTCCTTGCAGCACCGCGCCCCGGTCGAATAATCGAGGTAGCTCCGCGGATGGGCCGTCACCACCGCGTCGCAGCCCGACCGCGTCGACCGCGCGTAAAACCCGCCTGCGAACGCCCCGCTTCCTTCGTCGACCCACTCGTCCAGGTTCCCGACCATATCGTAAATCGCATCGTTCCCCCAGCGGCTGCGGCAGGCCGGCGTCGCGCCCGTCCTCCGGAACAGCGGCGCCTCCCCGGCGCGCACGTGGTTCAATCGTGGATCGAGGTGCCCGATCGACGCATTGTCATGCAGAATCGCCGCCGGGTGCGCCTCCCGGAACACGTTGCACACCCCTTCCACGTACGTATCCCCGTACGGAAACGGCGTATCGTCCTGCCCCCGGCAAGCCATCACGAATTCCGGCAGCGTACACAGCCGCTTGCCCGCCGCCGCGCAGGCGCTCTCCGCCACGAGCCCCGTCAAATACCCGTTTGGCCGGGCCAATCGCCGCGGCACCGCCACCACGTTGAGCTTCTGCCCCCGCTGCCACCCTGGCAAAAACGGCAGCGGCATCGCCCGCGCGTGCACCCCGCCCACGCGGCTCCGCCCCGTCGACCAATCCCCCAGCGTGATCTCCATCAAATTCGGCGTCACCGGGAAATCCGGCGAAAGCTCCTCCCCGCTCGCCGTATCCACCAGCGTCGCCTCGAACCGATCCACGCAGAGCTTCCCCTGCACGAGCACCATCTCCGGCGGACACGGCCGCGGCGCCGTCGCCTTGACCTCCTCGACCTCCTCCGCGTCTTCCCCGCCGGCCCGCTCCACAGCCGCCCCGAGCCCCCGCACCACGCCGGCTTCCGGCACCACGTCCCGCCCCTCCGCGCGCGTCCCGAACCACCGCAACGACCCGTCCGTCGTCCACCCGGGCTCCCCCACCACGCACGTCCCCGGCGCTGCCAGCGCCTCCACCTCGACGAACGCGCCCGGCTTCCCCGACGGATAAAACCGCGGCCCCGCCGACCCGTCCTGACAAACCGCAGCCGCCACCCCTTCCGGCCAAGCCGCCGCCCCGACCTCACGCCCCTCCTCGTCCAGCCAAACGACAAACCGCCGCCCCTCGTCCGACAAAAGCGCCCCGCCTCCAGGTAGCCCTGACAAACGCACCCCCAGCTCCCCGGCCCGCACCTTCAGGGACGTCTTCGCCACCGGACCGAGCCGCCCGGCCCCGTCCACCACGAACGCCACCACCTCCTCGTCCGAGCCCACCCCCACGCCCGCCACGATCGCCCCACCCGCGCCCCGCTCCACTGCGGCAAACCCTGGCCGAACCGGCGAGGCCGCGCTCCGGGCCCGCCCATCCGACAGCGCCGGCGCCCCCACCTTCCCCTCCTCCAAAAGCCCCGCCACATGCAGCCGCCCCCCGGACAGCTCCATCAACATCCCCCTCCCTTTCCCCCCGACCAGCGCCGCCCCCTCCGGCCAAACCCGTCCCCGCCAAACCTCTGCCGTCCCACCTGCCGGCGCCACCCGCCCGACATCCCCCCGCGCCACCCACACCGCGCCCCCGACCTTCCCGATCCCCGCTACAGCCCCCGCGCCCCGCCCGCCCGCAAAAATCTCCTCCTTTGACAAACCCTCCC
>NZ_JARZHI010000024.1:0-156689 GCF_029946465.1 Polyangium sorediatum | reverse complement strand
CCTGCGCCTCCGCTCGCCGCGAAGGCCCCGCCGCCTCCGCGCCCGCCGCTCGCCTCGACGCCGCTCGATCGTCCTTCCGCGCCGCCGCCCGAGCCTCCGCCTGCGCCGCCGCCCGAGCCTCCGCCCGCGGCGAAGCCGGCCGAGCCCGCGCCGCCCGCCAAGCCGGAGCCGACGAAAAAGCCCGAGCCCGTACCGCTGATGATGATGATGCGCCGGCCCGAAGCGTCGATCGCATCCAAAGCCGCGGAGCCGAAGCCTGCGGAAACGAAGGCTGCCGAGGCGCCTCCGCCGGCCGACGCGCCGGCCGCGCGACGCCCGCAGGCTTCCTCGCCCGACCTCGGCAAGCGTCGCGTCGCCGAGCTCGCGGCCCAGGCGAAACAAGGCAAAGCGGGCCCGAGCGGCCCTGCTTCGGCGCGCCCGCTGGACCTCGACCTCGACCTCGACACGTCGAAGCAAGGGCCGCCCTCGCGACGCAAGCCTTCGAGCACACGCACGCGGGCCGCGGTCCACGTCCCGACCGTGTCCGACGAGCCCGTGCCGAGCGTGCCGGCGCCGTCCTCGCGACGGAAGAGCAGCCGCAGCATGCGCGCGGTCGTCGCGCCGCCACCGCCCGATCCTCCGCCCGAAGCGCCGCCGCCTCCTCCGGACACGGATACGTCCGCCCCCGAGCCGCGCCCGCAGCTTGGACCACGCCCCGCGCCTGCGCGACCTCGCCCGTCACAGGGTTCGTCCGAGGACCTCTCGGACGCGCGGATCCGGCAGATTTACGCGCAGTACGTCGAGGCCAAGCGCGCCGCGAAGGAGTCGACCGCGGGCGTCACGTACGAGGCGCTCGCCAAGCAGCTCCGCCAGCAGGCCGAGAAGCTCAAGGCTTCTCATCCGCAAAAGACGGTCGACTACAACGTGGTGATGAAGGACGGCAAACCCACGCTCAAGCCGATCCTTCGCTAGAACATCGATCGGTTTGCAACCACTCGATGTTCTAGCTCTTTTGTCCCGAGGGGACGCCTCGCGTCCCTCTTTCGTCCCGGCAAAGCCCAGACGATTCACCCCCCGAGGGAGGATCGCTTCGCGAGCTTCCGAGCATCGAACCCGTCGATGCTCGAAGAGCTCAAAGCATTTTGCTAGGAGCTCAAAGCATCGGCTCGGGCCCGGCTGGGCTCGTGTCCTTCGTGGCGGCTTGGTGGGTGGGGAAGAAAGGGCAGGACGAGGCGGGAGCTGCGCTGCGCTGAGCTAGCTAGCGGTGCGCGGCACCTCGCGTCGGCATGGCGGCCCGCTTGGCGACGGGCGGCGCGAACGAATCATCCTCGCAGTACAGGATCGCGCACGCCGTCCTGTCGGACTCGCGCATCCTGCTGCATAACTCTCCGAGATCCTCGTCGCTGTCGACGACATCGGCCTGCTGAGGTTGGGACGACCCGTCCTCGTAATCGATGTTGTCGAGTGCGACCCACCGCCCCCGATACTCGTCGGAGCGGCACATATCGAGCCACGTCATCCGGATGGCTCCGCGGCGTCTACTGCCCATTGCCCGTGAACGACCTTCTCCTCTGTCATCTCCGGCATCGGCGCCGACGTGGGCTGCGAAGTGCAGCTCGTCGGCTTTGACACGCTGCGCCGAACCGTCGAACAGAGGCTTCTGCGAACGAGCGTCATCGCTCGCAAGATCCATCTAGCACCCGCGTCGAACGGGCGTCAAGCGCGTCAAAACGCGGTGACACACAGGAGAATTCCCATCTAGGGTCGCCGGACGACCCTGTCGAGGGGATGCGGTGCGTTACTTGCAACGCGGAGGAAGGGCGGCCTTTCCACTGCTGGCCCCGATCGACGCGGCCGCGTCCGCGATGGGCTTGCCCGCGCACCCCTTGGCCTTCACCTCACGCGCAGCCGAGGCGTCGATCGCCGAGAGCGCCTTGCTCCGCTTGGGCCCGGTGCACGAGCGGTACTGGCTGATCGCCATCGTCGTGTTGCCACCGTACGCATACGTGATCGCCGCGTCGCAGGCCTTGTCGCCCGCGGCGTCGACCTTCGTACCGCCGCCCGAGCCTGAGGCCGTCGTCGCCGCGGAGCCGGAACCCGAGCCCGCGTTGGATCCGGTGTTCGAGCCCGTGGTTTGTCCGGACTGCGCCGAGCCACCCGCAGAAGAGGCCGTCCCTGCGGCGCCTGCGCTGTCCGCCGGATTCGCCGTGGGATCGGAGGCGACCACGACGGTCGTGGGCGCCGCAGACGGCATGAGGATGACGTCGCCGTCGCCGCCGCTGCTCTTGCTTCGGGACGCGAAGATCGCAATCCCGATCCCGACCACGACGAGCACGCCGATGCCTGCGATGATCGGCATCGGGCTGCTCTTTTGCTGCTGCCTTCCGCCCATCGGCGGAGGCGGCGGCGCGTAGGCCGGTCCGCCCATCGGCACGGGCGCGTGGCCGTGCTGCGGCGGCATCGACACGACCGGCATCGGGCCCGGCGTCACCGCGGCCGCGCTCGGCCCCGTATCGACCATCGTTCGACCGCCCGGCGCGCTCGGCGCTCCTTGCGCGAAGAGCGGCTCGCCGATCTGCGTCCCGCCGGGACGTGCGGGCATCGGGCCGCTCGGCATGCCTTGCATCTGCCCGCTCGGCATCCCGTACTGCCCGCTCGGCATCCCGTACTGCCCGCTCGGCATCCCATACTGTCCACTCGGCATGCCTGGCATCGCTGCGGTGCCCGCGACTTGCTGCTGACCCGTCGCACCACCAACCATCGACGCGCGCCCGGCTCCGATCGAGAGCTCGTCGTAAAACTCGCGCACGGACGACTGGCGCCTGTTCTTGTCCTTCTCGAGCGCGCGCATGATCGCGGCCTTCATCTTCGGCGGCACTTGCGCGCCGAGCGGCGTCACCTCGAAGGGCGAGGGTTGCGCCGTGAGATGCTGCGTGGCCCAGGCCCACGGCGTGTCTGCATCGAAGGGCAGACGTCCGGTGAGCATCTCGTAGGCGACGATCGCGAGCGAGTAGACGTCGCTGCGCGCGTCGAGCTCCTGCCCGCGGAACTGCTCGGGGCTCATGTACGGCGGGGTGCCGAGCACCGTGCCTTGTTGCGTGAGCTTCTGCTCCTTCGAGTCGGGCCGCTCGCCGCGCTTGGCGATGCCGAAGTCGAGCACCTTCACGAAATCGTCACCGTCGATCTTCGTGAGGAAGAGGTTCGCGGGCTTGAGATCACGATGCACGATCCCCTTGCTGTGCGCCTCTTGGAGCGAGCCTGCGGCCTGTCCGATGATCTTGTCGACGCGCTCGGGCGGCATCGGCCCCTTCTTCACGAGCTCGTCTTCGAGTGGACTTCCTTCGAGCAACTCCATCGCGATGTAGAGCTCGCCGGTGTTCGTTTGCCCGAAGTCCCAGACCTGGATCGTGTTCGGGTGCTTGAGCTCTGCGACGGTGCCGCACTCGCGGTTGAAGCGCGCGAGCACTTGCGGATCCTTCGCGTACTGCGCGAGGAGCGTCTTGACCGCGGCCTTTCGGACCGTCGTGCCCATCTGCTGCTCGGCGGTGTAGACGCGGCCCATGCCGCCTTCACCGAGCACGCCCGTGATGCGGTAGCGACCGCCCACGATCGACCCGATCAACGGGTCTTCTTCGGAAGGTGCCGAGGGCAGCGGCGCTCCGCATTTGGCGCAGAAGCGCGCTCCATCGATGTTCGCGTGTTGACAGGCGGGACACTCCATGACGCGGCGGGAGCATCGCAAGAGGCGCGCGTGTGGTGCAAGAAGTTGCGGCAGGACGCGTCGCGAGGATCGTGCCTCGCCTGTCTGCTGGCACGCGGGTTCGCGATCCAGCGTGCCGGGGGAGGTGACCCTGCCGGGTCTCCCGTGGATTCCGGCCTTGCGAGCGCGGCCGGGGTCCTGCTCCAAACACAAAACCTTCCATCCGGCTTGACATGTCAAAAGCAAGGGGCTAAGAGCCTGCTCCCCTTTGACGGGACACGTCTGTCTTCGAGGGAGGAACTCGCTGGCGTAGCTCAACCGGTAGAGCACCTGCCTTGTAAGCAGGGGGTTAGGGGTTCAAGTCCCCTCGTCAGCTCCACCGGACGTCAGAGGCGGAAGGCTCGGACGAACGAGATCAAAAATCTCAGGAGACGAACCGACCGAAACAGAGTACAGAGGGGACCCGCGAGCCCTTGGATCTCGCGAGACGTTGAAAATCTGGAGGGTTGCCCGAGTGGCCAAAGGGAGCAGACTGTAAATCTGCCGGCAATTGCCTTCGATGGTTCGAATCCATCACCCTCCACCGAGACGCCGATAAGGCGCCTCGACCCGCGGAGCCGGATATCCGGTACGTACACGTAGACGAGCCCGGGGGGACTCTTCCCCGATCTCTATCTGCGGGCGTAGCTCAGTTGGTAGAGCGTCAGCCTTCCAAGCTGAACGTCGCCGGTTCGAACCCGGTCGCCCGCTCCGCCGGACCGGCTCCATGCCCACCTAGCTCAGTTGGTAGAGCACGTCCTTGGTAAGGACGAGGTCGTCGGTTCAATCCCGATGGTGGGCTCCAGCAAGCGCCAGGAAAGGACAGCGAGCGCGACCGTCTCGGTCGGCAACCGTCAGGAGCAAGAACGATGGCCAAGGAGAAATTCAGTCGAACCAAGCCCCACGTGAACGTCGGCACGATCGGTCACATCGATCACGGCAAGACGACGCTCACGGCGGCCATCGTCAAGGTCCAGTCCAAGCAGAAGCTTGCGAAAGAGATCAAGTACGCCGACATCGCCAAGGGCGGCACCGTCCGTGACGAGACGAAGACGGTGACGATCGCGGCGGCGCACGTGGAGTACGAGTCGCCGAAGCGCCACTACGCGCACGTCGACTGCCCCGGCCACGCCGACTACATCAAGAACATGATCACGGGCGCCGCGCAGATGGACGGCGCGATCCTCGTGGTCAGCGCGCTCGACAGCGTCATGCCGCAGACCCGCGAGCACGTGCTCCTCGCGCGTCAGGTCGGCCTGAACTACCTCGTCGTCTTCCTCAACAAGTGTGACGCGGTGGACGACCCGGAGATGCTGGACCTCGTCGAGATGGAGGTCCGCGAGCTCCTCAACAAGTACAACTTCAACGGCGACAACGCGCCGGTTGTCCGTGGTGCTTCGTTGCCTGCGCTCCAGGGCGATCCCAAGTGGGAGGCGAAGATCGGAGAGCTGCTCGAGGCGCTCGACACGTACATCCCGGAGCCGGAGCGCGCGATCGACAAGCCGTTCCTGATGGCGATCGAGGACGTGTTCTCGATCAAGGGCCGCGGCACGGTGGCCACGGGCCGCATCGAGCGTGGCGTGGTCAAGGTCGGCGAAGAGGTCGAGATCATCGGCTTCAAGGACACGCGCAAGACCGTGGTCACGGGCGTCGAGATGTTCCGGAAGCTGCTCGATCAGGGCATCGCCGGTGACAACGTCGGTTGCCTCCTGCGCGGTGTCGAGAAGGACGACATCGAGCGTGGCCAGGTCCTCGCGAAGCCGGGCTCGATCACGCCGCACACCCACTTCATGGGTGAGGTGTACGTTCTCAAGAAGGAGGAGGGCGGCCGTCACACGCCGTTCTTCACGAACTACCGCCCGCAGTTCTACATCCGGACGACGGACGTGACGGGCACCGTCAACCTCCCCGAGGGGGTGAAGATGGTGATGCCGGGCGACAACATCACGATGAACATCGAGCTCATCGCGCCGGTCGCGCTCGAGGAGCAGATGCGGTTCGCGATCCGCGAGGGCGGCAAGACCGTCGGCGCGGGCATCGTGACGAAGATTCTCAAGTAACGAGGCGTGATGTCGGTGCAGGGCGGCGGGTCCGGTGGCAGCGGTGGGGCCACGGGAGAACGAGGGACACGTATCCCGATCTCGCTGGCCTGCACCGAGTGTACGGCGAGGAACTACAAGACGACCAAATCTCCCGGCGACTACGTGGAACTGAAGAAGTTCTGCAAGCAGTGCAAGAAGCACACGCTGCACCGGGAGACGAAGTAGTCGGATCCGAAGTAGACGAACTGCTCGGCTCGTGGCATCAGTCCCGGGTCGAGCAGGTTGAAGGGGTATAGCTCAGTTGGTAGAGCAGCGGATTCCAAATCCGCAGGTCGGGAGTTCGAGCCTCTCTGCCCCTGCCCACAAGGGCTCCTCCTCTCGCTGCCCGTTCAGCATCAGGTAGGGGCCGCACGAAACGCCTCGCTCGATCTCGTAAAAACGAGCGAGCGAGGCGTAAATGTCGATGACGCTGCTCGAAGCGGGATCCGACACGTCTGGGACAAACGGCGATGGCGACACGACGAGAGAAAGACGAGGCACGGAAGGCCCAGAAAAAGGGCTCTGCGCCGGAGTCTGCCCCGGATTCGGGGGCGGACGCCTCACTTGCGGTGCGCAAGGGGAGCGATCTCGACGTGGCGCCGAGCGCAGACGAAGCCGGCGACGAGCACGACGACGCTGCTGCGGAGGGCCCGGAAGGGCAAGCGCAGGACGAAGGGGCCGGCGAAGACGCCGAGGCTGCGGCGGCGCGGCCACTCGGGAGCGACCGCTACGTGATGGCGGGGTTCTTCGGGGCGGCGATCCTCGGCGCGTACGTGCTTGGCAAGGCCATCCACGGGATCTGGGGCAACCTCTCGAACCGGGACTGGTTCAGCCGTGCGGTGCCTGCGCTCGCGGCGGTCGTGGACGAGGACAAAGCGACGTACGCGACCGTCATCGCGGGCGTCGTCGCGGTCATCGTCACGCTGCGGACCTACCGTCGTCCCGACGTGCGGGAGTGGACGGACGAGGTCGCTTCGGAGCTGATCAAGGTCAAGTGGCCGACCAAGAAGGACGTCACGAACTCAACCATGGTGGTCATTGCGGCGAGCGCTGTGGCCACCCTCTATCTCGCGCTGCTCGACCGGTTGTGGTCGTTCGTGACGGGCATCGTCTACGGCACTGGGAGCTAGGGCCGTTCGGGAGCCACGCGCCATGGCGAAGAAGTGGTACGTCATTCATACCTACTCGGGCTACGAGGCGAAGGTGCGCGATGCACTTCAGCAACGCGCGAAGCAGCACAGCCTCGAGGACAAGATTGGCGAGATCCTGATCCCGAGTGAAACGGTCACGGAGAACCGCCCGGGGGGGAAGCAACGAGTTCGTCAGAAGCTCAGCTTGCCTGGCTACATCTTCGCCGAGATGGAGATGAGCGAGACGGTGTGGCACCTCGTGAAGGACACGCCGAAGGTGACGGGCTTCATCGGCAACCAGACGCCGCAGGAAGTCCCGGCCCCGCAGATCGAGAGTCTGCGTCGAGGCATCGTGGAGGGCGCGGTCAAGCCGAAGCCCAAGCTCACGTTCGAGGTCGGCGAGGAAGTTCGCGTGCTCGACGGCGCGTTCGCCAACTTCACCGGGACCGTGGACGACGTGAAGATGGATAAGCAGAAGCTGAAGGTCAAGGTGTCGATCTTCGGCCGTCCGACCAGCGTGGAGCTCGATTTTTCGGCGGTAGAAAAGCGCTGAGCGACGTTCCGGGTCGGAACGAACAAGGTAGACGCAGCACAGAACGGGTAAAGCAATGGCGAAGAAGGTCACCGGGTACGTCAAGCTTCAGCTCCCTGCGGGGAAGGCCAACCCCTCGCCGCCGGTCGGTCCTGCGCTCGGCCAGCACGGCGTGAACATCATGGCGTTCTGCAAGGACTTCAACTCGCGGACGGCCTCGCAGGGCGACATGATCATCCCGGTGGTGATCACGGTCTATTCGGACCGGTCGTTCACGTTCATCTTGAAGACGCCGCCCGCGTCGGTCCTTCTCAAGAAGGCCGCGGGGCTGGAGACCAAGAAGAAGCCTGGCTCGGGTTCGAAGGAGCCGAACAAGACGAAGGTCGGCCAGGTGACGCGCAAGCAACTGCAGGAGCTTGCGCAGATGAAGATGCAGGACATGAACACGACGAACCTCGAGTCGGCGATGCGCAGCATGGCGGGCACGGCCCGCTCGATGGGCATTTCGATCGTCGACTGAGTCGTCCACAGCGCGCTCTGCTGCATCTCCGTTTGGCGGAGAAGCCGGCGGCGAGCGCGCGGCCGCGTGAAAACGCGGCTCTACAAGAGCACCCCCCCCACGTTGGGAGGAGAGCACCACGGTTAAAACGGCGCACCGTGGGAGGCGTAAGCCGATAAAACAGGAGGGCAGATGCCGAAAGTCGCCAAGAAACGCGCTGCGGCCCAGGCCATGGTGGACAGCACGCGCAAGTACACGCTGCAAGAGGCGTGTGCGCTTGTAAAACAGGCCGCATCGGCGAAGTTCGACGAGACCGTCGATATCGCTGTGCGGCTGGGCGTGAACCCGCGTCACGCGGACCAGATGGTTCGCGGCGCCGTGGTCATGCCGGCCGGAACGGGCCAGTCGGTCCGCGTCCTCGTCTTCGCCAAGGGCGAAAAGGCGAAGGAAGCGGAAGCGGCCGGTGCCGATTTCGTCGGTGAGGCCGACCTGGTGAACAAGATCCAGGAAGGCTTCATGGACTTCGACCGCGTGATCGCTACGCCCGACATGATGGGCCTGGTCGGTAAGCTCGGTCGTATCCTCGGTCCGCGAGGCCTCATGCCGAACCCGAAGGTCGGCACCGTCACCGTTGATGTGAAGACGGCGGTGTCCGAAGCGAAGGCCGGCAAGGTGGAGTACCGCGTCGAGAAGGCGGGCATTGTGCACGCTCGGATCGGCAAGGCCTCCTTCAAGGAGGACGCGCTCGTCAAGAACGCGGAGGCCTTGATCCAGGCTCTCATTCGCGCGAAGCCGTCGACGGCGAAGGGGATTTATCTCCGGAGCATCACGATGTCTTCGACGATGGGGCCGGGCGTCCGGATCGACCCTGTGCACCTCAGCGACAAGGGTGAGGAGGGCTGATCATGGAGCGCACGGAGAAAGAGGCTCTGGTCGGCGAGGTCAAGCAGCGATTCGATCGCATGACCTCGGCGGTCTTCCTCGACTTCACGGGGCTCAACGTCGCGGTCGTCACGAAGCTGCGCGACGAGTTCCGGAAGGCGGGCGTCGAGTATCGAGTCGTGAAAAACACGCTCGTTCGCCACGCGATCAAGCATCACGCGTGGTCGAAGAAGCTCGACGATACGCTGGTCGGGATGACCGGGATCGCCTGGTGCTACGAGGATCCCAGCGCGGCCGCGAAGGTCGTCAAGGCGTTCCGCAAGGACAAGGAACACGAGAAGCTGAAGATCAAGGCGGGCCTCATCGAGGGCCAGGTTCTCGACGCCGAGGGCGTGGAGAACCAGCTCGCGACGATGCCCGGCAAGGACGAGCTCAGGGCGACGCTGCTTGCCACGTTGCAGGCGCCTCTCCAGCAGTTCTTGCAGCAGCTCAATGCGCCTCTTCAGAACTTCGCGTACCTGTTGAAGGCCAAGGAGGACGCGGCGGGCGGGGCCGGCTGAGGAGCCCTGGTACCGGGTCCGATCGTGGTCGGGGCGAGGGGAGCCGGAGGCGATCCGGCGCGCCAAACGCTCGACCAGTGAGAAAGGGCATTGCGCCCTTCGGGTTTTGATCTAGAGACGCGCCCCGGGGTACTCATCCCACCGCGGCGCGCAGACGGTTTGAAGGAGTCTCGTCATGGCTGAGATCACGCGGGAGCAGGTCGTCGATTACCTTTCCAACCTGCCGGTCATCCAGATCGCCGAGCTCATCAAGGAGCTCGAGAACAAGTGGGGCGTGAAGGCTGCGCCGGCGGCGGTGGCGGTTGCTGCTGGCCCGGCGGCTGCGGCCGAGGCGCCGAAGGCCGAGGAGAAGACCGAGTTCGACGTTGTCCTGGCGAACGCCGGTGGCAACAAGATCGCGGTCATCAAGGCGGTCCGTGAGATCACGGGCCTTGGCCTCAAGGAGGCGAAGGACCTGGTCGAGGGCGCGCCCAAGAACGTGAAGGAAGCGGTCTCCAAGGCCGACGCCGAGGAGATGAAGAAGAAGCTCACCGAGGCAGGTGCGACGGTCGAGCTCAAGTAAGGATCCGAGCTTCCCGTTCAGGGACAGCGCGATCCGCCATGCGACGGCGGCAGGGGCGAACGTCCCTGCCGCGCGTCGAGTTTTGTCTTTGGGGGGTTTGCTGCTGCGTCTGTCGCGTGATTCGAGCGCGTCTTCCAGGTCGCGGTAGCGCAGCCGAGTTTGTCCGTCGCCGGGACCTTTGATGGCTGTTTCGTAGCTTCGAGGCTGATGCTCGGTTCGTGGAGCGCGCGGGGATCGAGCCCTGTGCACCCGTAGGAGCCGGAGGAATATCGATGCCGTCGGTCGTCCAATCCAACTTCCGCATCCGTAAGAATCTGGGGCGCGTTCGTCGCATCATCGACGTTCCGAACCTGATCGACATCCAGAAGTCCAGCTACGACAAGTTCCTCCAGATGAACGTCCCGCCGCACGAGCGGGAGGAAGTCGGGCTCCAGGCGGTATTCCGCTCGGTGTTCCCCATCAAGGACTTCAACGGGACGAGCGAGCTCGTCTTCGTTTCGTACAACCTCGAGCCGCCGAAGTACGACGTCGAGGAGTGCCGCCAGCGAGGCATGACCTACGCGGCGCCGATCAAAGTCACCAACCAGCTCATGATCTACGACACCCGTGACGGCGGCGAGCGCATCGTCCGGGACATCAAGGAGCAGGAGGTGTACTTCGGCGAGCTGCCGCTGATGACCGAGACGGGCACGTTCATCATCAACGGCACCGAGCGCGTCGTCGTCAGCCAGCTCCACCGCTCGCCCGGCGTGTTCTTCGATCACGACAAGGGCAAGACGCACTCGAGCGGCAAGCTGCTCTACTCAGCGCGCGTCATCCCGTACCGCGGCTCGTGGCTCGATTTCGAGTTCGATCCGAAGGACATCATCTACGTGCGCATCGACCGTCGCCGGAAGATGCACGCGACCGTCCTCCTGCGCGCGCTCGGCTACTCGACGCAGGACCTCCTGAACTACTTCTACTCGACGGAGACCGTCTACCTCGAGAAGGGCGGCAAGTACGCGAAGAGCATCGAGTACGACCTCCTCGCGGGTCAGCGCGCGACGCGTGACATCAAGATCAAGGAAGATGTCATCGTCAAGAAGAACACGAAGTTCACGCGCGCCGCGATTCGCAAGATGAAGGAGGCGAAGCTCGAGCGCATGCAGGTCGAGACCGAGGAGCTCGTCGGCAAGGTCGCGGCGCACGACGTCGTCGACCCGGAGACGGGCGAGGTCATCGTCGAGGTGAACGAGGAGCTCACGGACGCCAAGCTCGAGCGCATCCGCGAGGCGAAGCTCGAGAGCTTCCGCATCCTCTTCATCGACGGCCTCAACGTCGGCTCGTACCTCCGCGACACGCTGCTCGCCGACAAGGTGAAGACGCAGGAGGACTCGATCCTCGAGATCTACCGTCGTCTCCGCCCGGGCGATCCGCCCACGCTCGAGACGGCGAAGACGTTGTTCCACAACCTGTTCTTCAACCCGGAGCGATACGACCTCTCGAAGGTCGGCCGGCTGAAGCTCAACTACAAGTTCTACCGGGATCTGCCGGAGGGCCAGCGTCCGAACCTCGATCTCACGGTGCTCACGCCGCAGGACATCCTGGAGACGGTCCGGCACCTCATCGAGCTCAAGAACGGCCGCGGCTCGGTCGACGACATCGACCACCTCGGCAACCGCCGCGTGCGCGCGGTCGGCGAGCTCATGGAGAACCAGTACCGCATCGGCCTGGTCCGCATGGAGCGCGCGATCAAGGAGCGCATGAGCATGTCGCAGGAGATCGACACGCTCATGCCGCACGACCTGATCAACGCGAAGCCCGTCTCCGCGGTGGTCAAGGAGTACTTCGGGAGCTCGCAGCTCTCGCAGTTCATGGACCAGACGAACCCGCTCTCCGAGGTCACGCACAAGCGGCGTTTGTCCGCCCTCGGTCCGGGCGGCCTCACGCGCGAGCGCGCGGGCTTCGAGGTGCGCGACGTCCACGCCACGCACTACGGCCGCATTTGCCCGATTGAGACGCCGGAAGGCCCGAACATCGGCCTCATCGCGTCGCTCTCGACGTTCGCCCGCGTGAACGAGTTCGGCTTCGTCGAGACGCCTTACCGCAAGGTGACGGAGAGCACGGTGACCGACGAGGTGACCTGGCTCAGCGCGCTCGAGGAAGAGGGCAAGTACATCGCGCAGGCGACGGCCGCGCTCGATGAGGGTCGCAAGTTCCGCGAGAACGTCGTGTCGGCGCGTCTCAACGGCGATTTCAAGATCGTCGCGTCGGACATGATCGAGCTCATGGACATCGCGCCGAACCAGATGGTGAGCGTCGCGGCCGCGCTCGTGCCCTTCCTCGAGCACGACGACGCGAACCGCGCGCTCATGGGCGCGAACATGCAGCGTCAGGCGGTGCCGCTCATCCGAAGCGAGGCGCCGCTTGTCGGTACGGGCATGGAGAACCGGCTCGCGCGTGACTCGGGCGTTTGCGTCGTGGCGCGTCGTCCGGGCATCGTGGAGAGCGTCGACGCGACGCGCATCGTGGTGCGCGCTGCGGGCGAGGGCGCCGAGGTGCCGGACATCTACCACCTCATGAAGTACCAGCGCTCGAACCAGTCGACCTGCTACACGCAGAAGCCGATCGTGCGCACGGGCGACATGGTGAAGGCGGGCGACGTGCTCGCGGACGGCCCGTCGACGGACATGGGCGAGCTCGCGCTGGGGCAGAACGTGGTCGTCGCGTTCATGCCGTGGCAGGGCTACAACTTCGAGGACTCGATCCTGGTCTCGGAGCGCATCGCGAAGGACGACGTGTTCACCTCGATCCACATCGAGGAGTTCGAGTGCGTCGCGCGCGATACGAAGCTCGGCAAGGAGGAGATCACGCGTGACATCCCGAACGTCGGCGAGGAGGCCCTGAAGGACCTCGACGACTCGGGCATCGTGCGGATCGGCGCCGAGGTTCGTCCGGGCGACATCCTCGTCGGCAAGATCACGCCGAAGGGCGAGACGCAGCTTTCTCCCGAGGAGAAGCTGCTCCGCGCGATCTTCGGTGAGAAGGCCGGCGACGTGCGCGACAGCTCGCTCAAGGTCCCGCCGGGCGTGAGCGGCATCGTGATCAACGCGCGCGTCTTCTCGCGCAAGGGCACGGAGAAGGACGACCGCGCGCGGGACATCGAGGATCAGGAGCGCGCGCGGATCGAGCGGACGCGCGACGAGGAGATCAAGATCCTGCGCGATTCGTTCTACCGCCGGGTCCGCGAGATCCTGGTCGGCAAGACGACGAACGGGAAGCTCGTCGACGACAAGGGCAAGGTCCTGCTCCAGAAGGGCGACGAGATCACCGAGGCGGCCCTCGCCGAGATCCCGCGCCGTTACTGGGGCGAGATCCCGGTGGAGGAGACGGACCGGATCCAGAACATCCTGCGGGATCTGGAGGACCTCGTCCGTACGCGCGAGGAGCACTTCCGCGACAAGATCGAGCGCCTGTCGAAGGGCGACGAGCTGCCGCCGGGCGTGATCAAGATGGTGAAGGTCTACATCGCCATCAAGCGCAAGCTCCAGGTCGGCGACAAGATGGCAGGCCGCCACGGCAACAAGGGCGTCATCAGCCGGATTCTTCCGGAGGAGGACATGCCCTACCTGCAGGACGGCCGGCCGGTGGACATCGTGCTGAACCCGCTCGGCGTGCCGAGCCGCATGAACGTCGGTCAGATCCTGGAGATCCACCTCGGCTGGGGCGCCTACGAGCTCGGCCGGCAGCTCCAGCAGATGATCGAGACTCAAAAGGCGGGCGCCGAGATCCGCAATCGTTTGGCGGAGGTCTACGCGGGAGACGAGGAGAACTCGGCGATCGTCGCGTTGATGGACGAGGGTGACGCCGTGCGTGCCGGGCGCAAGGTTCGTCAAGGCGTGTTCGTCGCGTCGCCGGTGTTCGACGGTGCGAGCGAGGAGGACATCAAGGGCGCGCTCGCGCTCGCGGGTCTGCCGAGCTCGGGCCAGGCGATCCTGTTCGATGGTCGCACGGGCGAGGCGTTCGATCAGAACGTCACGGTGGGCATCATGTACATGCTGAAGCTTCACCACCTCGTGGACGACAAGATCCACGCCCGGTCGATCGGCCCCTACTCGCTCGTCACGCAGCAGCCGCTGGGCGGAAAGGCTCAGTTCGGCGGTCAGCGCCTCGGCGAGATGGAGGTGTGGGCGATGGAGGCCTACGGCGCGGCCTACGCGCTGCAGGAGTTCCTCACGGTGAAATCGGACGACGTCATGGGTCGTACGCGGATGTACGAGGCGATCGTCAAGGGCGAGTACACGCTGGAGGCCGGTCTGCCGGAGAGCTTCAACGTGCTCATCAAAGAGCTGCAATCGTTGTGTCTGAACGTCGAGCTGGTCGAGACGGGCCTCGAGGCCTCGGCCGCGGAAGAGGAGTGATGCCGAATGCGTGACATCTTCAGCTTCTTCGAGAAGCCCAAAGATCCGCTGTCGTTCAGCGCCATTCGGATCTCGCTCGCGAGCCCGGAGAAGATCCGGGAATGGTCGCACGGCGAGGTGAAGAAGCCGGAGACCATCAACTACCGCACGTTCAAGCCGGAGCGGGATGGTCTCTTCTGCGCGAAGATCTTCGGGCCTGTGAAGGACTACGAGTGCAACTGCGGCAAGTACAAGCGCATGAAGCACCGTGGGATCGTGTGCGAGAAGTGCGGCGTCGAGGTCATCCAGTCGAAGGTTCGACGTGAGCGCCTCGGGCACATCTCGCTCGCGACGCCGGTCGCGCACATCTGGTTCCTGAAGAGCCTGCCGTCGCGCATCGGCAACATGCTCGACATCACGCTGAAGGATCTGGAAAAGGTCCTTTATTGCGAGGCGTACATCGTCATCGACCCGAAGGAGACGGGTCTGCAGCGCGGCGACCTCCTCAGCGAGGAGCGCTACCTGCAGATCATCGACGAGTACGGCGACGACAAGATCGCGGCGGGCATGGGCGGCGAGGCCGTGCTCGAGATGCTGAAGCAGGTCGACGTGCACGCGCTCGCCGAGCTGCTCCGCGAGGAGATGCGCAAGGCGACGAGCGAGGCGAAGCGCAAGAAGCTCGCGAAGCGCCTGAAGGTCGTCGAGGCGTTCCGGGAGAGTGGCAACCGGCCCGAGTGGATGATGCTCACGGTCATCCCCGTGCTGCCGCCCGACCTGCGTCCGCTCGTGCCGCTCGACGGTGGTCGGTTCGCGACGAGCGATCTGAACGACCTCTACCGCCGCGTCATCAACCGCAACAACCGCCTGAAGCGGCTGCTCGAGCTCAACGCGCCCGAGATCATCATCCGCAACGAGCGGCGCATGCTCCAGGAGGCGGTCGACGCGCTCTTCGACAACGGCCGCCGCGGCAAGACGATCACGGGCCCGAACAAGCGGCCGCTGAAGAGCCTCAGCGACATGCTGAAGGGCAAGCAGGGTCGCTTCCGGCAGAACCTGCTCGGCAAGCGCGTCGACTACTCGGGCCGCTCGGTCATCGTCGTCGGCCCGACGCTGCGCCTGCACCAGTGCGGCCTGCCGAAGAAGATGGCGCTCGAGCTCTTCAAGCCGTTCATCTACAACAAGCTGGAAGAGCGCGGGTACGTCAACACCATCAAGAGCGCGAAGAAGATGGTGGAGAAGGAGCGTCCCGAGGTTTGGGACATCCTCGAAGAGGTCATCAGCGAGCATCCGGTGCTCCTGAACCGCGCGCCGACGCTCCACCGCCTGGGCATCCAGGCGTTCGAGCCGGTGCTCATCGAGGGCAAGGCGATCCAGCTCCATCCGCTCGTCTGCGCGGCGTTCAACGCCGACTTCGACGGCGACCAGATGGCAGTGCACGTGCCGCTCTCGATCGAGGCGCAGATGGAGGCGCGCGTGCTCATGATGAGCACGAACAACATCCTCTCGCCCGCGAACGGCAAGCCCATCATCAACCCGACGCAGGACATCGTGCTCGGGCTCTACTACGCCACGCGCGAGCGCAAGTTCGCGAAGGGCAGCTTCCGTGAGGGCAGCCTGCGCTTCGGCGCCGACGGCCAGGGCGCGGAGGGCTCGACGGCCGAGGGGTATCTGCGCGGCGTCTACGCGTCTCCCGAAGAGGTACGCATGGCGTACGACGCGGGCGAGGTCGTGTTGCACGCGGGCATCCGCGTGCGCGTGCCGCACATCGACGAGGACGGTAACCCCGTCCGCAACGAGCACGGCCAGATCAAGCGCCGCATCGTCCAGACGACGGTGGGTCGTGTGCTCATCTCCGAGGTCCTGCCGAAGGGCGTGAGCTTCGACTACGCGAACAAGACGCTCGACAAGAAGGCGCTCTCGGCCCTCATCGACGTCTGCTACCGCGTCCACCGCAACAAGGAGACCGTCCTCCTCGCGGACCGGCTCCGCACGCTCGGCTTCGACCACGCGATGCGCGCCGGTATCTCGATCTGCATGGATCACATGGTGATCCCGCCGGCGAAGAAGGACCTCCTCGAGGAGGCGCAGCGCGAGGTCGAGCGCGTCGTCGAGCAGTACCAGGAAGGTCTGATCACGGACGGCGAGCGCTACAACAAGATCGTCGACATCTGGGCCGGCGTGGCGGACGCCGTCACGGCCAAGATGATGGATGGGATCGGCAAGGAGCGCGTCACCGATCCGGAGACGGGCAAAGAAAGCATCGAGCCGAGCTTCAACCCGATCTACATCATGGCGGACTCGGGCGCGCGCGGTTCGACCCAGCAGATCCGCCAGCTCGCCGCGATGCGTGGCCTCATGGCCAAGCCCTCCGGCGAGATCATCGAGACGCCCATCACGGCGAACTTCCGTGAAGGCCTCACCGTGCTGCAGTACTTCATCTCGACGCACGGCGCGCGCAAGGGCCTCGCGGATACCGCGCTCAAGACGGCGAACTCGGGTTACCTCACCCGGCGCCTCGTCGACGTCGCGCAGGACGCGGTCATCTCCGAGTACGATTGCGCCACGATCGACGGCATCCGCGTGACGAAGCTCGAGGAGGCCGGCGAGGTGATCCAGCCCCTCGGCGACCGCATCCTCGGCCGCGTCGTGCTCGAGGACGTGATCGACCCGCTCACCGGCGAGGTCCTCATCACGGCCAACACCGAGCTCGACGAGGCTTCCGTCAAGCGGATCGAGGACGCGGGCATCGAGGAGGTCATGATCCGCTCGGTGCTCACCTGCCAGACGCGGCGGGGCGTTTGCGCGCTCTGCTACGGCCGCGACCTCGCGCGTGGCTACCGCGTCAACATCGGCGAGGCGGTCGGCATCATCGCCGCCCAGTCGATCGGCGAGCCCGGCACGCAGCTCACGATGCGCACGTTCCACATCGGTGGTACGGCGGCCCGCGGCAAGATCGAGGCGAGCTACCTCGAGGCCCGGACCGAGGGCACCGTCCGCCTGCGTCGCGCGAACGTGCAGCGCAAGAAGGACGGCACCATGGTGGTCATGAACCGCCACGGTGAGCTCGTCGTCGTCGACGAGACGGGCCGCGAGCGCGAGCATCACCGCCTGGTCTACGGCGCCAACATGAAGGTCGCCGACGGCCAGCGCGTGAAGCCGGGCGAGCTGCTCGCCGAGTGGGACCAGTTCGCGACGCCGATCCTCACCGAGGTCTCCGGCATCGTGAAGTACGGCGATCTCGTCGAGGGCGTCAGCGTCCAGGAGCGCGTCGACGAGGTCACGGGCCTGTCGCGCAAGGTCGTCATCGAGTCCAAGGCGGCCGATCTCCGCCCGCGGATCTCGCTGAAGGACCCGAACTCGAGCGCCACCTTGAAGCTCCCGAACAGCGAGCTCGAGGCGCGTTACCTCCTGCCGGTCGGCGCGCACATCGTCGCCCAGCAGGACGACATGATCGAGGCCGGTGACATCATCGCCAAGATCCCGCGCGACACGACGAAGGTGCAGGACATCACCGGTGGTCTGCCCCGCGTCGCCGAGCTCTTCGAGGCCCGCAAGCCGAAGGATCACGCCATCATCAGCGAGATCGACGGCGAGGTCTCCTTCGGCAAGGACACGAAGGGCAAGCGCAAGGTGATCATCACGCCGTTCGGCGCGGACGGGCACCCGCTCCCGGATCAGGCGCGCGAGTACCTGATCCCCAAGGGCAAGCACATCCAGGTGCAGCCGGGCGATCGCGTGCGCGCGGGCGACCCGCTCCAGGACGGCCCGCCGAACCCGCACGACATCTTGCGCGTGAAGGGCGAGAAGGAGCTCGCGGCCTGGCTCGTGAACGAGATCCAGCAGGTCTACCGCCTGCAGGGTGTCGGTATCAACGACAAGCACATCGAGGTCATCGTGCGGCAGATGCTCCGACGCGTTCGCGTCAAGGACGTCGGCGACACGAACTTCCTCGTGGACGAGCAGGTCGAGAAGCACCTGTTCGAGCGCGAGAACGAGCGGGTGCTCGAGCGTGGCGGACGTCCCGCCATCGCCGAGCCGCTGCTCCTCGGCATCACCAAGGCGAGCCTCTCGACCGAGTCGTTCATCAGCGCCTCGTCGTTCCAGGAGACGACCAAGGTGCTCACCGAGGCGGCGATCAGCGGCAAGGTGGACGATCTCCGTGGTCTCAAGGAGAACGTCATCATGGGCCGCCTGATCCCGGCCGGGACGGGCCTGCCCGCCTACAAGCGGCTGCAGGTCATCGTCGAGGGCGAGCAGCCGGTGCGCGAGCGCGCGCCGGCGGCCGAGCCCCCGGCGCCGGCCATGGCGCCGCCGCGTCCTCGCCCCGAGGAGACGCTCACGGCCGTCAACGAGGAGTGAGGTGAGGGGAGGGGGGTCGTCGTCGCCGACGGCCTCCCGACCCCTTCGACGCACGCCCGCCCTGACTTCAGGCGCGGGCGTGTGGCTTTTGTTCGGCCAGGCACGCGCCGTCCCGTGCTGATCCGCCGGATGACTGCTGTTTCGGCGGGTCTTGGGATCCCCCGTCCTTGCGGACATGTACTATCTCTGCACTCGCGATGTCCGTGCACGGCACCAACCAGCGTGTCGCTGATCGCCTGCTCTCCGAGGGCCGGATCGGGGCCGAGGAGCATCGGCGCGCCGTGGAGCACGCGAGCCGTCAGCGCGGCCGGATCGAGGACTCGCTCGTCGAGCTCGACATCATGCCTGAGGGAGATCTCCTCAAGTACGTCGCGACGCTGCACAACACGCGGTTCGTCTCGACCGAAAAGCTCGCGAAGGCCGCGATCGAGCCGCGCGTGCTCGGGCGCGTGCTGCCGAAGACCGCGAAGATGCACGGCGTCTTCCCGGTGCTGCTCGACGAGGCGAAGTCCGTGCTCTCGGTCGTCACCGCAGATCCCGACAACGACGCCGCGATCCACGAGGTGAAGCTCGCGGCGGGCGTGCGCGAAGTGCGCGCGCTCGTGGCACGGCCGGCGGCGGTGCGCGCCGCGATCGCGCGGCACTACTTCAAGGAAGCGTCGGCCTTCGAGGCGCTCCTCCGTCCGGTCGCGACAAACGTCACGACCGGCGATTTCATCGACATCGACCTCGGCCCGTCGCCCGCGCGACCTGCGACGGGGCCCATCCCAACGCCTGCTGCGTCGCCGCGCAACGCGGCCGTGCAAGCGCCGCCGCCGCGCGGGCCGATGCCGACGTCTCCCTCGGCGACAGGACAAACCAGCCCGTCCGGCGTGCGCGAGCAGACACAGCCTTCGCCGAACGCGGGGAGCACGCAGCCCTCGGCGAACGGCGGACAGGCGCCGATCGCGGCGAACGCGCAGACGTCACCGACGGGAGGACTCCCGCCTCCCGCGCAGGCGCGCCCGCTGACGGCGACCACGCCTTCGCCCACGCCGCTGCCTCCGCCGGTCCCGGTCCTCACGCCGATCGAGACCCACGAGTACATCGAGACGCTCAACGTCCTCGTGAGCTTGCTCGAAGCGAACCGCCAGGATCTCCGCGGCCACTCGGCTGTCGTCGCGCGCCTCTGCCGCCGCACGTGCGAGCGCATCGGCCTCGCGCCTGCACATGTCGCGGCGTTCGTCGTCGCGGCCTACCTCCACGATCTCGGCAAGATGGGCGCGTATCACCTCACCGCGCTGAACGTCGCGGAGTACGAGGGCCACCGCGTCGCGGGCCTCAAGGCTGTCGCGCTCCCGGCGCAGCTCATGGGTTCGGTCGGCTTGCCCGCCGAGACCGTGGCTGCGCTTCAGGCCATGTACGAGCGCTACGACGGCCGTGGCTTGCCGCAGGGACTCGCGGGCAAGGAGATCCCGCTCGGCGCGCGGATCCTCGCGGTCGCGGACACCTACGCCGACCTCACGCAGAACCCGCGCAACCCGTTCCGCAAGATCCTCCGTCCGGCCGAGGCGTGTGACGTGCTCGCCGGGTATCGCGGCACCGTCTTTGATCCGAACATCGTCGACCTCTTCCGGCACGAGGTCACGGGCGACGACATGCGCGCGCGGCTTTTGTCCGAGCGATACACGGTGCTCGTCATCGATCCGGATCCCGAGGAGACCACGGTGCTCGAGCTTCGGCTCATCGAGCAGGGCTTCGAGGTGCGCGTCGCGCGGACCGTCGCGCAGGCGTGGCGTGAGCTCGAGGGCGGCGAGATCGCGGCCGTCGTCAGCGAGATCGACCTCGAAGAGCCGGAGATGGGCCTCGCGCTTCGTGCCGACGCGCAGAAGGAGTCGTGGGGACGCGAGATCACGTGGGTGATCCTCACGCGCAAGAACGACCGCCACAGTGCGCAGAAGGCCTTTGATCTTGGCGTCGACGATTTTGTCGCGAAGCCGACGTCCGCGGACATCTTTGCTGCGAAGCTCCGTCAGCTCGTGGAGCGCCGCGTCGCGCGCGGCGGCGGGCGTGGCGTGGCGGGATCGCTCGCGGAGATGAGCATTCCGGACATGGTCCAGGTCCTCTGGCATGGCCGCAAGACGTGCGCGCTCCGCATCCAGACGGGCAAGAGCACGGGCGAGATCCACTTCGCCGAAGGGCAGATCGTGGACGCGCGCTGGGAGCAGGTCGTCGGCGAAGAGGCCTTCTACCGGATGCTCGCGTTGCTCGAGGGTGAGTTCCGACTCGAACCGGGCGTCGAGCCCTCGGGCCGCACGATCGCCGTCTCGCCCGAGGCGCTCTTGCTCGAAGGCATGCGCCGCCTCGACGAGGGCATGCTCCACGCTCCGTAGCGGTCGTTCCACGTCCGAGCTCTTTTCGTGTTCTCCCGCCCTCGCCCGATCCGGGCGCTTGGAGACACGTAGAATCCGAGGAACCACGCGCTTTCATGGGGTCGCGCGTGGCGAAGCGTCCTCGCTCGGCGCTGCCGGGCACTTGCCCTCGGAGAACCGCGATGAAGCTCCTTCGCGCCCTCGCCTTGTCGTTGCCTTTCCTCGTGGTGCCTGCCCTGTACGCGACCGATTCGAACGCGTGCGGCGGGTGTTTCATCAGCCAGCAAGAGACCACGCAGGTCACGGGCCACCGCATGGTCCTTTCGATCTCGAACGATCGCACGACCCTTTGGGATCAAATTACCTACGCGGGGGATCCCTCCTCGTTCGCCTGGCTTTTGCCGATCAAGGGGCAGGTCGACGTTGGGCTCTCGTCCGACGCCGTCTTCAACGCGCTCGAACAGGGCACGCAGGTCTCGGTCGTCTCGCCCTCGATCAACTGCCTCCCGTCGGACTGCGTGGGCGCGCCGAGCGCCGGCGGGGACGACAGCAACGGCTCCGGCGGCACGACCGGGGGCGTCGAGGTCATCGCCGAGGAGGTCGTGGGCCCGTACGCCACCGTGCAGCTCTCCTCGCAGGATCCGAATGCGCTCGCGAACTGGCTGCTCACGAACGGCTACAACATCCCGCCCGACATCAAGCCGATCGTCGACGCGTACGTGAACGAGGGCTTCGACTTCCTGGCCCTCAAGCTCGTGCCCGGCCAGGGCATCAACTCGATGCGCCCCGTGCGTATTACCTCGCTGGGCGCGGTCCCGGTCCTGCCGCTGCGCATGGTCGCCGCGGGCACGGGCGCGATCACGCCGATCACGTTGTGGGTCCTCGCCGAGGGCCGCTACGAGCCGACGAACTTCCCGAGCTTCCAGATCAAGGCCGCGGATCTCGTGTGGAACTGGGACACGCAGTCGAGCAACTACAAGGACATCAAGCAGCAGAGCTTCGACGCGTCGGGCGGCAAGGCGTGGCTCGTCGAGGCGGGCGAGCCGCTGTCGCGGTACTGGCTCGAGGACAGCCTCAAGTACACGGCCGAGTTCGACCCGGAGAACAGCGGCTACGGCGGCGATCCGATGGGCCCGAGCGCGCTCGACGAGTGCATCGAGGATCTCGACGCGCTCTTCGGCTCGATCCCCGAGAACAGCCTGTGGGTGACCCGCATCCATTCCGAGCTCTCGCGGGCGGCGCTCGCGGCCGACCTCATGCTGGGCGCCTCGAACGATCAGTCGTACGTCGAGCGATGGCTCCAGGTCTCGAACGCCGTCGGCACGCCGCCCGCGTGCCCGCCGCCGCCGGACTGGTGCGTCGATCCGGGCACCGAGCCGGGCACCGATCCCGACCTGAACCCCTGGGACAACGGCTTCGGCGTGGGCAACGACGACCCGAACCTGGGCAACAGCAGCGGGGGCTGCGCCGTCGGCGGCGCAGCGAGCATGCCTGCGGCGCTCGGGCTCCTCGGCGGCGCGATGCTCCTCTCGGTCGCACGTCGCCGTCGCCGCCGGTAAATTGCACCGCGCGTGGAGTTTTTCCGGGGCCGTGAGATCTCGCGGCCCGCGCGATTTTTTCGCAGATCGCGCGTCTTGCCGTTTCGTTCGGGTCGCCCTAGCCTCATTCGCAGGCGTGGACCGCGACCCAGCGGCCGCGACCCGGAGGAAACATGTACGGTCCCAAAGGTCAGAGCAGCGGCGCTGGACGTCCGCCTGCAGCCCCGAAGAAAGTCACCGTTCCGGACATCCGCGCGCGGAAGGCAAATGGGCCGCCGATCGCGATGGTGACGGCTTACGACTTCACGATGGCGCGCCTCCTCGACGAGGGCGGCGCGGACATGCTGCTCGTCGGTGATTCGCTCGGCATGGTCGTGCAAGGGCACCCGACGACGCTGCCGGTGACGGTCGAGGAGATCTGCTACCACGGCCGCGCGGTCGCGCGCGGGGCGCGGCGGGCGCACGTGGTCGGGGACATGCCGTTCATGAGCTTCCAGGTCTCGCCCATGCAGGCGCTGGAGAACGCGGGCCGGCTGATGAAGGACGGCGCGTTCGAAAGCGTGAAGCTCGAAGGCGGCGAGGAGATCGCCGAGCACGTGCGCCGTATCGTCGCGGCGGGCATCCCGGTGTGCGCGCACATCGGGCTCACGCCGCAGTCCGTGCACGCGATGGGCGGCTTCAAGGTGCAGGGCAAGGGCGAAGAGAACGCGGCGCGGCTCGTGCGCGACGCGCAGGCGCTCGACGAGGCCGGCGCGTATGCGATCGTGCTCGAAGCGATCCCGCCGGATCTCGCGGAGGAAATCACGGCGGCCGTGTCGGTCCCGACGATCGGCATCGGCGCGGGCGCGGGGTGTGATGGGCAGGTGCTCGTCTGTTACGACATGCTCGGCATGTACCCGGATCTGCGCCCGCGCTTCGCGAAGCGTTTCTCCGAGGTGGGCGAGCAGATCATGGCGGCGACGCGGGCGTACGTGGACGAGGTGCAAGCGCGCACGTTCCCCGGCGCCGAGCACAGCTTCAAGCCGAACGGCCCGCGTCGCATCACGCCGCCGGCCGAGCCTACGGCGGCGGTGTTGGAGGAGATCCCTCCGCACTGGCAGACGCATTGAGGTTTCGCGGCGAGGGCGGGCCCGAGCGCCCGCCCCGCGCGTCCGGCGTCAATTGCAGTTGATGCCGCAGACCAGGCCGACCTCGCCCACGCAGATCCCGTCCCAGTTTTGCTCGCAGCAATAAGGATCGGCCTTGCAGACGGCCGCGGCGCACGGGTTGCACGTCGGATCCAGCTTGGGGCCCGACTGGCAGATCGAGTGCGCGCAGTTGCAGCTCACGCCGCACTTCATCGTGGCTGCGGCCACGCAGGCCTCGTTCCAGCCCGTCGTGCAGCACGCCGGCTGATCCATGCACACCGACGTGATGCACGGATCCGCGCCGCAGAGCGTATCCGCGAGGTAGGCGCAGGCTCCGTTCCACGGCGACCCCGAGTTCATGCCGCAGCAGTTCGCGTCCTGCATGCACACCTCGTCCACGCACGAGCCGCGGCAGACCTCCGGATCGAGGGCCGCGCCCGTGCCGCAGACCGAGTGCGGGCACTCCGCGCAGGGCCCGCAATCCTGGGGGCACGTCGTGCAGTTGTCCCCGCTGTTGCACACGCCGTCGCCACAGAAGCATTCGCCGCAGTCGTTCGGGCACGAGCTGCACGTCTCGCCGTTGCACTCGCCGTTGCCGCAACAGCCCGCGTTGCAGAGCTGATCGGCGAGCTGCACGCAGTTGTCGCCCCAGAAATTCTCGCAACACCCGGCGCCGTTCTGCGACGCGCAGACCTGCGTGACGCAGGCATTGCAGCCCGCCACGAGCGGATTGCCGACGGTGCAGACGGCGTGCTGGCAGCTATCGCCGCCGCCGGACGAGGACGAGGAGGCGGACGAGGATGACGCAGACGACGACGACGCAGACGACGACGCGCTGGAGCTCGATGCGCTCGACGAGGAAGACGAAGCGCTCCCGGACGAGGACGACGCATTCATGCCGCCCATGCCGCCGCTTCCTCCGGCGCCGCCTTCACCACCCGCGCCGGGATTGTTTGGCGAGCCGAAGAGGTCCCTGCCGTCGGCGGTACACCCAGCCGCGGCGAGCGCGGCGATCGCGAGCAAGCATGTGAATCGCATAGCCTCACTCCTCCGAAGCAAGGAGCACGATGCTACCGCGGTTCAGGCCGACGTGGACGCGGAACCCTCGCGCTTTTGCCCCACCGCGCGCAGGAACAACTCCAGCACGACGAGGCCGAGCAGCCCGAGCGCCACGTAGGGCGACGCGTCAATCGAGGGCACGACCCCGCCGAGCTCCTCGGCGCGCGCCGCATCGATCACGCGCCGCGGACGGAGATCGATCTCGCGCTCGGGCACCGTCGCGACCCGCACCGCGCGCTCGCCGTCGAGCCGCACCTCGTACCGGCCCTGGAGCGGCGCCACGGCGCGGCGGCGTCCGTCCTGCTCCACGACCGGGATCGGCCGCCGCGCCTCGCCCGTGCGCACCGGCAATCGCTCGATCGCCACGTCCTTGAACCCGTCGAACGTGAACGCGTCGCCGACGTCGATCTGCCGCGCCCCGCCCCGCGCCCGCGCCGTGCCCACGAACCGGTCGAGCAGCGCCAGGAAGGCCGGCCGGAGGACGAAGTCGCTCTCGTCCACGGTGAGCGGCAGGGACAGCGCGAAGACGGCGCCCCGGCCGAGCGAACGGCGCAAGAGCAGCGGCGCGCCGTCGCTCCAGCGCGCGAGCACGTCCGCGTTCGTCGCGGCGGCCGGGTCGAAGGACGCGCGCCCGTCGGGCGAGAGCTTCCCAAGGCCTTCCGCGCTCGGGCCGAAAAACACCGCGCTCGTCGCATCGGCGCCCGGGGACGGGCTCGGCCCCCAGCGCACCACGCCCGGCATGAGCGGGTCGAACCCCGCGCCGAGCGGGGCCGTCGCCGCGCGCGGCCCGAACGTCAAGAGCAGCACGCCCCCACGCTCGACCCACGCGGCGAGCGAACGCCGCCCTTCTGGCGTGAAGCCCGGCACGTCGTCCACGATGAGCCCCGCGAACGCGGCGAGCTCGTCCGCGTGGTCTGGCACGGCGGGCAGGGGACGCACCTCCGCGTCGAGGTGCATCGCCGCGAGCGCCTGCTCGATCGGCGGCGGACCCCCCGTGGCCACGTGCGTCGAGGCCACGTCCACCACGACCGCGATTGGCAGCGCTCCGCCGGCCGGCACGACCGGCGCCTCGTCGTCCTCCAGGATCGTGTCGCCTGGCGTGAGCCCGACCGTCAGCTCCTCCGGCGCGCCTTCCGGCACGTCGAGCGCGACCTCTTCGGCGCGGACCGCGGCCCCGAGCGGCGCCGACGCGAGCACCTTGCCCCCGGCGCGCAGCTCCACCGCTCGACCTGCCGAGGCCGAGACCACCGCCGCGCCCTCGCCCGACGCCCGCGCGTCGGGGCTGCACACGACACGCGCCCGCACCTTTCCCGCGCGTAGATCTGCACGTGTCACCGCGCAATCGTTGCCCGAGGCGACGAGCTCCGGCAGCGGCGCCCAAAGCGTCGTGTCCGAGCCGCCGCCGAGGGGCAACGCGTTCGGCGCCCCGTCCGCGAGGTCGCTCAGCAGCACCACGCGCCGATCGGTGTGCGGCACGCTGCGCAGAAGCTCCCGCGCCAGGGAAAGAGCGCCTTCCAGATCGGTCGCGCGATCGGACGGCTCGATCCCGTCGAGCGCGCCCGTCACGGCCGCCATGTTCGTCGTCGACGCGAGCGCCACGCGCGCGGGCGCGCCCCCGAGGACCACGGCCACCGCGTCGCCGCTGCGCAGGCCTGTCGCGAGCTCGCGCGCCGACGCGAGGGCCCGCTCGAACTTCGTCCGCTTCCCTGGCGCGCCCGCCCCGCCTTCCAGCGGCGCGCGCATGCTCAGCGAGTCGTCGATCACGATCGCGAGCGCCACCGACGCTCCGTCCTTCCGAGCCAGCCCGAGCCGCGCGCACCGCACGAACGGCGTCGCGCCGAGCAACGCGAGCAAGAGCACGCTGAGCGCCCGCACCGCGAAGAGCGAGCGATCCTCCAGCATGCTCCGCCGCCGGGCCATGGGCTTCGTCGGTGGCACGAGCTTCGCGGGCGGGAAGGGTTGCTCCTCGGCTTTCCTTCGCCGGAGCAGGTGCGCCGCGACCGGCGCGCCGACGAGCAGCGCCACGAGCAGCGCGGCGATCGTGGCGAAGCTCATGCGCGCGCCTCGGCCACGGCGCGCACCACCTCGCGCACCACGTCGGCGGGAGACTTGTCCGTCGTGGCCTCGACCCAGCGACCGCCCCGCGCGGACAGCTCCTTCGACCAGCGCTCGGCGATCCCCGCGATCCGCTCGCGATACACGGCGCGCACCTCCTCGGCGTCCGTCTCCACGACCACGTCGCCCTCGCTCGCGCGGAGCCGCACGTGCCCGGAGAACCCGAGATCTGCCTCGTTGGGATCGAGCACCCGCAGCGCGACGAGCGAGCGCCCGCCGGCCCCGAGCGCCGTGAACGCCGAGAGCGCCCGCTCCGGCAGGTCCACGAAATCGCTCACCAGCACGATCACCGCGCCGCGCCGCGCGCGCCGCGCCACGGGGGCGAGGGCGCGCTCCATGGCTGCCTCGTCCGCGCTCGCGTCGCCTGCGGCCGCGGCCCCTTCGAGCGCCCCTGCGACCCGGTCGAACGCCTCGCGCCCGCTCGACGCTGGCAGCGGCATCGTCCCCCGCCCGCCGATCCACGCGAGCCCCACGGGATCACCCGTCGACAGCGCCACGCGCGCCAGCGCCGCGGCCACGAGCGCCCCGTAGGCGAGCTTCGCGCCCGGGGCCCGGCTGCTCCGGTAGGCCATCGACGCCGTCGCATCCACGCAGAGCCAGAGCGCGCGATCCGTCTCCGTCTCGAACTCGCGCACCATCATCCGGTCGTGCCGGAGCAGCGCGCGCCGGTCGAAGAACCGGAGATCGTCGCCGGGCACGTAAGGCCTATGCCCGCCGAACTCCACGCCGGGGCCTTTGCGTACGCTCCGGTGCCCGCCTGCGTACACGCCCTCGGCCAGCGTCCGGGCCCGCAGGCGCAGCGGCGCGAGGCTACCCCAGTCGATGGGGATCCCGTCCGTTCCGGAGCGCTGCGAGGGGCGAAGCTCGGCCATGAGGGGGACCGATGCATTACCCCAACGCGAAAGACCCGCCACGACAAAACTTGTGGCAAGGAGAGGACCGTGCGCGTGTTCTTCTGCGATCACGTGGAGGTCCCGCTTCCGCCTGGGCATCGTTTCCCGATGGCGAAGTACGCACGCCTGCGCGAGCGCTTGCTGGAGGCGCGCCTGCTCGATCCGACCGACCTCCTGCCTTCCACGCCTGCCTCGATCGCCGACCTCGCGCGTGTCCACGCGCCGCACTACCTCGAAGGCCTGCTCTCGGGCGCGCTCGACCCCCGCGTCCTGCGCGCCATTGGGTTTCCCTGGTCCGACGCCCTCGTGCGCCGGTCCCGCGCCAGCGTCTCGGGCACGATCTGCGCGGGCCGCGCGGCCCTGGAAGACGGCATTTCGGGAAACCTCGCCGGCGGCACGCACCACGCTTTCGCGGATCGCGGCGCTGGATTCTGTGTCTACAACGACATCGCCGTCGCCTGCCGCACCTTGCTCGACGCGGGCGACGTCCGCCGCGTGCTCGTCCTCGACCTCGACGTCCACCAGGGCGACGGCACGGCCTCCATTTTCGAGAACGACCCCCGCGTGTATACGGCCTCGATCCACGGCGAAAAGAACTTCCCTTTCCACAAGCAGCGGAGCGACCTCGACCTCGCGCTCCCGGACCAGACGGGCGACGACGAATACCTCGCCGCGCTGGAAACCTTTCTCGCCCGTGCCTTCGCCGAATCGAACCCTGATTTGGTCTTTTTCCAGGGCGGCGTGGATGCCCTCGCAGCGGACAAACTGGGCCGGCTCGGCATGACGGCGGCGGGCATGCGCCGGAGGGACGCGCGTGTCCTCGGCGAGGCGCGCCGGCGCGGCATTCCGATCGCGCTCACCCTGGGCGGCGGATATGCCGATCCCATCGACGCGACCCTCGACGCGCACGTCGGGACGTATACGGTCGCCCGCGAGGTCTTCGGATGACGCCCGGCCGCTCCACGCTGCTCCTCCTCGCGGCTTTGCTCCCGGCCTGCCGTGGCGGCGAATCGACCGACGCGGCGGCGCCGCCGCCCGAGACCCCGCCGTCTGCCGCGCCCTCCGCGGCCCCGCCGCGCCGCCCGACGACCCGCCATTACCTCGCGCGTACGGCGGAGCGATGCGAGGTGTATTCGGTCGACCGGGACGCCGTCTCCCCGGCGACGCGGACCCCGTGCCCGCCGGATTTGCATGTCGGCGAGCGCATTCGTGTCATGGGGAAATCGTGCATGCGGGAGGGGAGCACGGAGCGGAGGCAGCCGGTGGTGTGTCCGGGGGCGCTCTTGGGGGCGCGGCCGACGACGGTGGACGGCGGGGGCTGAGCGAGTTCGATTCGTCGAAATCGTCCCGGTTCACGCGTCCGCCCGCTGTTTTCGAACGAAACGGCCTTTGCCTCCCGCTTCGGCCCTGCGCGGGGCGGCGTCCCACACGCCCCGGGCCACCCGACCGGCCTCTGTGTCTCCGGAGGGCGGAGCCAATCGGGTATGCTTCGAATGAGGTGTTTGGCGCGGCGCTGCTGTATCGTGGGGATGCGAGCGCCTCATGGGCTCGCGGGTGGATGTCCTTGGGGCGTTGGGCGTGGGAGGGTGCGCATGAAACGGATCGTCATCGGGGTGCTGCTCGTTTCGATCGCTCTGCCTGCGCCTGGGTGCACGGAGGACAAGTGCAAGAATCCGGCGAAGGGAGCGGACCGTATCAAAGGCATCTGGACGGATGGGGATGCGATCAAGTGCAACGCGGTCGTGACCTGCCCCGGTCATGGCGGGCGCCCGGACAACAGGTTTGCGCTTCAGGGAGGCGATGATCCCGCCACCATCGACCAGCACCGCGATTCCTGGAATGCGAACCAGTGCAAGAAACTGGTGATGCAGAAGGAGTGGTTCAACAAGGAGTGCACGGTCGAGGCCTTCCCGGAGATCATTTGCCTCGACGTGGACGGTGGTTCAGGCGCGCCGGGTCCCATACCGACCGGGGGGACCCTGGTCACGGTCGGCGTTGGAGCGGGTAGCGGAGACTCCTGGATCACGGAGCAGGGGGCGGGCGGCGCTGGAGGGTCCAGCGAAGAAGCCGGGCAGGCCGGACACGGCGGAGACTGATCACTGTTCAGAGGTGGCGCCGGACGAGCCTGAGGGAGGCGATTGCCCCGTAGCCTCCTGCCACTCGGTGTACCAATCCGTGCCCTTCAGCGCGGGGCAAAGCGACTCCGTCTTGGTGCGAAAACAAGCCAGGAATTCCTCCTGGTCGATGTTCAGCGTCTGGTGTTTTTGTCGCAGCGAATCCTGGCACCGAGTCGAGGCAGTACCGATGTCGAGCCAGAAGCGAGCCCCCTGCAGGTCTTCACAGGAGGCGCACCAGATCGGGTCGAGCCCCGTGCAAGGCACCTTCTCCGGGCAGAACTCCAGGACGCAACTCGCCTGGCACGCGTCCGTGTACTCGTCGGTGACGGTAGGACACTCCACGTGCTTGCAGTATCCCTCGGACAGCTCTGCGAGGTCCTCGCAAATCTCTTCACGGGTTTGGCCCGTGCCCCTGGGCTCCCCCCGATACGCCCCCAGCCCCACGGTGACCAGCGCGACGGCAGCGACGGCGATGGCGATGTACGGTCCGCGTCGTTTCATGGCTGTCTCCCCTGGGCCCAACGAGCGTACACCACTCCGCCGGGAAAGACGAGCATCCAGCCGCGGATCGCGCGGCTCGGGCGCGGTTCGTCCCCGGAACGTGGCCGTGTCACCTCGTTCCCCTCTGCGGGAAAGATCCCAGGCATGACGCGCGGCTGCTCGTCTCCCGAAAACGGCGCCCGACTGCTCCAGCGGCCCGCGCTATCACGTCCGAAATCGTGATGGTCTTTCGGCCGAGCGCCGTTCGGCCGAAAGACTGCCATTGGCCCCAGGTCCCGGATCACCGAGCAGGGCGTGGGCGGCGCTGGAGGGTCCAGCAAAGTCAGGCGACCTCCTCGATTGTGATGACCTCCCCTTCAAAATCGGGCGGTCGTTCTATACGGGTAGGCCAACGCCGTAGTGAACCAGCCACGCGGCTGCCTTGGTAGGCAACGCCGTTGCCGGTCTTGATCGGGCCTGTTCGATGAACGGCGCTCCGCGCAGCTCATCGAGCTTGGGTCCAGCGCCTCGCTGGTCCGGGGTGCAGGGGGCGGACAGCCCCTGCTGGGGTCTGGGGCAACGCCCCAGCGCCGCGCCTGCACTGTGCATTCACGGGCCGGCCTTGTGCCTTCGTGACGGCGACGTCTGCCGCGGCGGAGCGAGTGTGTGCATTTTCACGTCGGCGCGCTGCATTCCTGCGGTCGGCGCGTGCCTCCATGGGGGCGACGTGTGCCGTCACACGTCGAGGGCCTGCCTTGGGGGGGGACGAGTGTGCCTTTGCGGGGAGACGGTGTGCCGTCCCACGTGGAGGGCGTGCCTTGGCGGGGTGGGGGGATGCATCCGTGGGGGAGGGGGTTGCCGCGCGGGGGCGGGGGCGTGCAATCGCGCGCCGGAACACGCATTCCTGGGCCGCCGGGCTCGAGGCGAAGGCCAGGAGATAACGCCCCGTTTCCCTTCCTTACCTCTGCGCGCGCGACAGTCCTTGTCCGTCGCGCGCGATGGCGCGTACCCTTCGGGCCTTGGCGACCAGGGTTCAGGGGAACATCGGCGAGAAATACGCGCTGTCGGCCGTCCTCGGGGAAGGGACGACGGGCACGGTCTACGCCGCGAAGAACCTGCGAACCGGCCGGCGCGTCGCGATCAAGTCGCTGCGGGTCGGGAGCATCCTCGATCCGGGGAATCCCGAACTCCTGCGTTTCGAGCAGGAGGCGCGCATCGCGGGCTCGCTCGAGTCGGAGCACATCGCCCAGGTCCTCGACATCGAGCGTGATCCGGCCACGGACATCCCGTTCCTCGTGATGGAGCTGCTCCGCGGGGAGGACCTGCAATCCCTCCTCGATCGGGTCGGTCCCTTGCCGGTCGACGTGGCGCTGCGGATCGCGGCGCAGGCTTGCGCGGGGCTCGCAGCGGCGCACGCGGCGGGCGTGGTGCATCGGGACGTCAAGCCCGGCAATGTCTTCCTCGCCCGGCGCGAGGGCGGCGAGATCGTGGTCAAGATCCTCGATTTCGGCCTCGCCAAGATACGGCGCCTCCCGCCGGACGGGTCGACGAGCGCTGCGTCTTCGGCCCTCTCGGCGCCGCAGCAATCGATGACCGAGACGGGGCAGCTCCTCGGCTCGCCGCTTTACATGTCGCCCGAGCAGCTCGACGGCGCGAAGGGCGTCGACGCCCGCAGCGACCTGTTTTCGCTGGCGGTGACGTTGTTCGCAATGCTCGCCGGAAAACCGCCGCACGCGGACGTCAAATCATTTCCTTTGCTCCTCAGCCATATCGCGTCGAAGCCGATGCCCAAGGTCCGCGAGGTCGCGGCGGAGGTCGGTCCCTTGGTGGAGGCGCTCCTCGAACGGGCGTCGCGGCTCGAACGGGAAGAGCGGTTTGGAAGCGCGACGGCGATGCTCGAAGCGATGACGCCCCTTTTGCCGGGAGGCACGGCGCTGCGGGAGGACATGCTCGTCGGACGAGGGGACGCGCCCCGCGAGGTCGTAATGACCCACGTGGAGAGCGATCCACGCGTCATGGCCGAGCGCGCGGCGGCCGAGGAACGTGCGCCGGCGAAGACGGCGGACGCGTCGCGCCCCCGGCGATGGCTTGTGAGGATCGGGGGCGCCGTTTTCGTGGTGATGGCCGTCGCGGCGGCCTTGGTGATTCTCGGACGCTGAGAAGGCGCATGAACCAACGGCACATCCTGGCGTTCATCGATCGGCTCCGGAAGGCGAGGACCTTCGAGGACGCCGCGCTCACCATGCTGCGCGAGATGCTCGACGCGGCGCAGGCGGCGCTCGCGGAGAGCGGCTTTTCCGGCCGAGGCCGCATCCTCCGCGGCATGGCCCATTGGCGGCCCAGTGACGGGTATCGGCGCTTGGTCCTCCTCGACGATACCCAGCGCAGCGGGGAGCCGGCGATCCATCATCTGCCCTCCGCGAGCGCATGGCGCTGGGTCGTCACGCGCGAAGGTCCCATTGCGATCGATGTGCCGCTCGGCCGCGTCTGGACGTGGCAAAACGACGCCGCGAAGGTGCTGAAGGAGGGCGGATTCTCTGGTCAGGACAGCGTCCTCCGGCTGACGAGCCGCGACACGAGCCACCTCTACGCGATTCCGCTGCGCGCCTTGCACGGCGCCGTCGAGGGAATGGCCACGGTCGAGGCGGGCTGCCCGCGGGCCGTCGGCGAGGATTTCATCTTCCCCGCCCTTCAAGAATCGCTGGAGCTCCTCGCCGAGCTCGCGGCGCCTTACCTCGCGACCCTCCCGCCCCGGCCTGCGGCGGCCGGCGTGACCGACGACCTCTTGCCCGTCCTTGGCCAGAGCATGGCGGGCTTGATCGACATGCTCCGTGTCTTCGCGCTGCAGGAGGAGACCCTGCTCATCGGCGGCCCCACGGGTGCTGGCAAATCGCGCCTCGCGCGCTGGTGCCACGCGCGATCGGTCCGGCGCGGGGCCCCTTTCGAGGTGCTCGACCTCATCGCCGTGCCCGAGGAGCTGCAAATGGCGGAGCTCTTCGGCTGGAAAAAGGGCGCATTCACGGGCGCCGTGCGTGACACGCCCGGATGCATCACGCGCGCCTTCAAGGGGACCTTGTTCATCGACGAGATCGACAAGCTCTCGCTGAAGGCGCAGGCTGGTTTGCTCCAGCTCCTCGAATCGCGCACGTATCGCCCGATCGGGGACGGGGCGCGTGAGCAGCAGGCGAACGTGCGTTTCATCGTGGGGAGCAACGTCGACCTGTACGACCAGGTGAAGGCCGGCCGATTCCGGGAGGATCTTTACTATCGGATCAACGTGCTCCCGGTGAAGCTGCCCCCGCTCGACGAGCGCCGGGACGAGATCGCAGAATGGGCGCGGTTCATGGCATTGCGGCGCCATCGAGAATCGGTCCCGGGCGGGGAGGCGCGGATCGCGGCCGGCGTGGAGCGGCTCCTCGTCGAGCACACGTGGCCGGGCAATTTGCGGCAGCTCGACAATGTGGTCCGCCGGGCGTATGCGCTCGCGCTCATGACGCACGGCGATGCAGGACCGGAGATCTTGCTGGAGGAAAAGCATTTCGCGCGCGCGTTGAGCTACGAGCGGGGGAGCGAGCGAAGGTCGACGCTGGACGACGTGCGCGCCGCGGCCGTCGCGGTGGTGGAGGAGGCCGAGCGGCAGCAGGGCAAGGGCCTCGTGCTCGATCTGGATCTCTCGGACGCATTCCGCGGCCTCGTGCTCGGCACGGCGGTGGAGCGGCTCGGCAGCAAGGACGCGGCGTTCCGGCTTTTTGGGAAGGGCGCGCAGGTGCAAGCGCGCAATCACCACAAGATGCTGCGGCGCGAGATGGAGAAGGTCGAGGCGCTTTGCAAGGCGCTCGGGGAGGAGGGGGCGCCCTTTCGGGAGCTGGGGGACGACGAGGCCTGAGCGCCCGGGGCCAGCGTCCACGGACGACGCACGCGCGTACCTACGTTACGCGCGCCGATCCCCGCTCGGGCCCCGCGTTCGGGCGAGGCCCGTGTGCACGCAGGGGAGTTTGCCCTGCGTCTCCTGGGGAGAGGGCCCCGGCGACCGTGTCTCTCGCGTGTCGGCATGCGGGTTGCTCTGCGGCTCTCCGCACCGCGAGCAACGCGGCCCGACATCGTATCCCGCTGGAGCTTCGACACCCATGAAACGTTATCATTCCATGACGCTTGCCATCGCGTCGGTCCTTGCCATTTCCTACGCGTCGACCGGCTGCTCTGGCCCGGCCGAACCCTCCGCCGAGGAAAACGTTCAGACGGATGTGGGCCCGCTCTATGTGGCCTCGACGAAGTTGTGGAGCACGCAGACCGTCCAGGTCTGCTGGGAAAACCCCAGCGCGGCGCCTCAAGCCGAGAGAGACTGGGTCAGACAAGCCGTCCTCAGGACGTGGGATGCCCACACGTGGCTGGATTTGAATGGCTGGGGTACATGCACCAGCTCATCGAATGGAATTCGCATTCGAATCGCCGATGAAGCCGACGCCCCACACACAGAGGTCCTCGGCACCGATCTCGACGGCATGGTGAATGGCATGGTATTGAACTTCACCTTCCAGAACTGGGGCACGGAGTGTCAGAGCACGCGCCAGTTCTGCATCGAAGCAATCGGGGTGCACGAGTTTGGGCACGCGCTCGGATTCGCTCACGAGCAGAATCGGCCCGACACCCCGTCGGACTGCAAAAAGAGGCAGGGGCCCGACGGTGACCTTACGGTAAACCCGTGGGATGCGGATTCGATCATGAATTACTGCAATCTGTTGTGGAACAACGACGGCGAGCTCAGCCAGAGCGACATCGCCGGCGCGATCGCGATGTACGGCATTCCGCGATGGATAACGCAGTACGGCTATGTTCACGGATGGCGTGTGGACAAGCACCCGCGGTTGATGGCGGACGTCAACGATGATGGGAAGCAGGATGTCGTCGCATTCGGCGATGCGGGGACGTTCGTGTCCAGGTCCACCGGGACCGGCTTCATGGCGCCGGAACTATGGGTGGACCAATTCAATTACGATCACGGCTGGCGCACCGAGTATCACGAGCGGATGATGGCGGATGTCAACAACGATGACAAGCAGGACATCGTCGGCTTTGGGGACGCAGGCGTGCTGGTCTCGCTCTCGACGGGAACCTCGTTCACGGCGCCGTCACTCTGGGTCGCCGATTATGGCTGGAATCAGGGCTACCGCGTGGACAAGCACCCGCGCATGATGGCCGACGTCAACAACGATGGGAAGCTGGACGTCGTCGCTTTCGGGGACAATGGCGTGGTCGTGTCGCTCTCGACGGGAAGCTCGTTCACGGCGGCGTCGCTCTGGCTCGCCAATTACGGCTACAATCAAGGCTATCGCATCGACCAGCACCCGCGCATGATGGCCGACGTCAACAACGATGGGAAACAAGACGTCGTCGTCTTTGCCAACGACGGCGTGTACGTGGCGCTCTCGACGGGGACCTCCTTCTCGACGCCATCGCTTTGGGTCGGAAATTATGGTTACAACCACGCCTACCGCGTGGACATGCATCCGCGGATGATGGCCGATGTCAATGCCGACGGGAAGCAGGACGTCGTCGCCTTCGGTGACAACGGCGTGGTCGTGTCTACCTCGACGGGAAGCTCCTTCACGACGCCCCAGGTCTGGGTCAGCAACTACGGGTACAATCAAGTCGGATGGCGCGTGAACCAGCACCCGCGCATGATGGCGGATGTCGACAATGACGGGAGAGCTGACGTGGTCGGCTTTGCGGGCAACGGCGTTTATATCTCGCGCTCGACCGGGAGCTCGTTCACGGCGCCGAACCGCCTGGTGGAAGCCTTCGGTTATGATTTCGGATGGCGCGTGGACCAGCACCCGCGCATGATGGCGGACATCAATGGTGATGGAACGCAGGACGTGGTCGGCTTTGCAAATGACGGCGTCTTCGTCAGACAGAACTACTGAGGCCCTGCGGCGTGCGCTCTTCGGGCGCATGCGACGCCGTCTGCCCCTGAGCGTCCACGGATGACGCACGCGCGTACCTACGTTACGCGCGCCGACCCTCGCCCGGGCCCGCGTCCGGGCGAGGATCGTGTAGACGCAGCTTTCACGTGTGCCTTTCGGGCTTGAAGCACCTCCGGACGACCTCTGGCATGACGGGTGCAATGTCCGTGATCGTCACCTTTGACAGGAGGCTCTCCCATGAACCTTGGAACCACGCTGCTTCGTTGCGCTTCGCCGTTCGTGTTTATCGCCGTGAGCCTCTATGGCCTGGGTTGCATGGCCGACCCCGAGGAGCCCGGCTGGGATTCCGAGGGGGAGGAGCTCGGGGAGGCTGAACTCGGCATGGGTGGGGATCCGGGGACCAACAACGGCTTACGGTATCGGGTCGCCCATAATCATGGCGTGCAGCGGACCGTTCGTGTGATCGGTCATGCCGCGCTGGCCCCTTCCGGCCTCCTGCCCAGCATGCCCGACATGCCATCGCCTACCGCGGCGGGTGAGTGGGCAGGCGCCAGGGTCGAGTTTCTGGAGAAGCTCATCGGTTGCGCCTTGGCCGAGGGGACCACCGTGGGGGACCCGGGACATATTCTCGGGTACATGACGGGTGGGGGGCTCTCCGTGCCCGTGTTCCAGCAGTACCACGGCGAGATCGGTCTTGCGCCGGACTGGAGGACGCGCGCGCTCACGACGGATGAAAAGAGGTGGGTCACGGCCTGCGTCCTTTCGCGCACCAACCGCTACGGCGCGACGATCAACATCCTGCTCGGAGGCGCTCACCCGGAGATCATCCATCGAGCCAGCGAGGCCTACCCCTACACGGTGCCGGAGTCGACGGTGTGGGGCAATATGTTCGATTCTACGGTGCCCCTGGGTAGCAACACCGAGAGCGGTTACGCGTTCAATGCGTACATCTGTAGCGACGTGACGTTCTGCAGCTTTGCCGAGGGGGCGACCCTCCGGGCATGCGACGAGACATATACGCCCTGCGGCTTCGGCTACATGGGACACTGCGACACCTTCGATGCCTTCTGCAAAGATCCGTTGAATCCGACGTTCGAGGGCTGCTTGAACCGCTCCTACGCGATTCACAGCTACTTGAAGGCGAGCGACGCGACTTGCTTGTGAGCGTCCGCTCCGTCTGACGTCCCTGCGCCGCCGGACACGCGCTCACTCCATGTTCTTCGCCTCCTGAAGGTTCGCCTGATGCGCCGCCGCGAGCCGCGGGTTTTCCCGGATCGCTGCCGCGAACGCCTCGCCCGCCGCGCGCGCGGCTTTTTTTCGATCCTCCCCGCGGGAAGCCTTCGCCCGCAACAGGAGAAGCTCTCCCGTCGTCGAGAACGTCCTCGCGCTGTGTGGATGAATGGCCCGCGCTTTTTTCGCCATGTCGAGCCCCACGGCGACGACGGTGTCCGGCGCCTTCCGGTGCGCCTCGAGCCATCTTGCCTTCGCTGCGTGAATGCGGGCGAGGGTCTGGTAGGGCCGTGGGTCGTTTCGCTCCGTGGCGATCACGGGCTCTAGGACCGCCGCCGCGTCGTCGAACGCTCGCTCGTCGGCCTGGTCCTTCTCGACCTTTGCGAGGACCACGAGGAGGTCCATCCTCGCCGTGAGGTCCTGAAGGTCGAGCCCCGACGCGTCTTTCTCGGCGGCTCTCTTCACGGCGTCCCGCAAGGGCCGGAGGTCGGGGAGAGGTTCGAGCCCCGCGGAGAGCATGTGCTCGAATTCGACCAGCCGGAACTCGGCGAGCTCCATCAGAGGATACACCGTATTCGTGTCCGGCGCCGCGAAGGGCTCGATCTTCTTCACGCCTGCCTCGATCGCTGGGCGAGGGTCCAGGCCGATCGCGTCCTCGTACGCCGCGCGGACCCGCGCGGACTTCGCCGCATAGTAGACGGGCAGGAAGCCTCCGAGCTTTCGCTGTTCGAGCAGCGCGACGGCGTCGGCGAGCGAGGACAGGCTCACCTGAGCGTCGAGCCCGTGGTCGGTCTCGTACACGACTCGGTAGATGGCCGCGCGGATTTTTCCGAACACGGGCAAGGTGAAATTCGGATCCACGGCGATGGCCTGGTCGAATCGCTTCGACGCGCCATCGAGCAACGTTCGAGGGTCGAGCCCATGCAATCGATCGAACTCCGCTTGGAGGAGATACGTCTGCCCGAGTTCGTTCAACGCCCAAGTGAAGCGAGGCTCGATCTCCAGCACCTTCTCGTAGGCCCGGATGGTCTCTCCCGTCTCGACCTGCTCGCCACGGAAGGATTTTCCCGTCGCCTGCGTCTGCAACGTCGTCGCCAGCAAATAACGGGCAAAGCTGTCGTTTGGCCGAATGCGAACAGCCTTCTCGACGGCATCGAGCGCCGCTGCCTCGAGTTTATGGGAGTATGCGCCTGACTGGTTGGCGAACCAGAACCGATAATGCATGGCATGGGCGCGCTGCACCCGCGCCTCTCCGTCGCGCGAGCTCGCCTCCACCGCCCTCGCGCACGCAGCGTCGCCCAGATCGAGCTCCCGATACGGCGGTTTCCCGCTCGCGTCCGTCGCTCGCGCCATCTTCTCCCAAAGCTCACACGCCGCCCGATGCACCTCCGGATCACTCTCGGCCATCTCCGCCGCGACCTTGTATGCCTCGGCCGCCGGCCCGAACGACGCCATCATCTTGTCCCAGTCGAACGCCGCGTCGTGCCGATACTTGCTTCCCTCCGCGAACAACGCATCCGCTTCGAGCTTCTTCGCCTCGTACATCCACGGCGCCTGCTCGAACGCCTCCTTTGCCTTGGCCCGCGCCTCCTCATTCCTCCCCTCGTACAGCGCGATGAGCCCCTCCACATACGCCGGAGCCTCGATATCGGCCCCTCCCGCCGCCCGCAGATGCCCGAGCGCCGGATTCCGGAGCGCCGCCGCGAGCTCCGCCTCCCGCTTCTTGCGCTCCTCCTCGTTCGTGATCCGCTTCGTCTCCGCGAGCGCCCGCCGATAAAGCTCCCCCAGCGTCCGCCCCAGCGCGTATTCGAGCTCCGTCGACCGATAGCCCGCGCCGACTGCCTTCTCCAGATGCTCCCGCGCCTTTTCTGGATCCCCCAGCGCGAGATACCCCCGCCCGAGCGCATAATGCCCCGGGCCCTCGCCGACCGGACCGGCGTCCTTGATGCGCCCTTCGATGGCGGAGAGCTTCCGCCGCACCACGTCCCGCTCGCGCTCCACGTCGTGCAGCGGCAGTTCGTAAGCTGCGCGCAAGAAAAGCTCCATTTCCTTCACCCGCTCGCCGAGCTCTTGCGCGAGCCGCGCCTCGACAGCCGCCTGCTGGCGCGCTTTCACCCATACCCCGCCGAGCGCCAAGGCCGCGACGAACAACACGCCCCCCACCGCCGTCGCGAGCTTGTGTTTCCGCGCTTTTTTCCAGAGCACATATCCCCAAGACGCGCGCCGCGCCTGGATGGGCTCTCCGTCGAGAAACCGCTGCAAATCCGCCGCGAGCGCGCGCGCCGAGTCGTATCGCCGCCCCGGATCCCGCTCCAGGCATTTCATCACGATCGTCTCGAGGTCCGCCGGCACCCCCTTCTTCACCTTTCCAAGCGCCGGCGCGTCCTCGAACGCCACCCTCATCAGGAGCTTCCATGCGTGAGGCGCGACGAAGGGCGGGTGATCCGCGACGAGGTCGTACAACGTCGCGCCGAGCGAATACACGTCCGAGCGTCGATCCAGCGTTCGGACATCGCCCCTCGCTTGCTCCGGCGACATGAACGCGGGCGTCCCCACCACGGCGCCGGTCACCGTCTCTCCGCGGTCCGCGACCTCGCGCGCCAAACCGAAATCCATCACGTAGGGCTTGATGTCCCCGTCCGCGCCCACCTCGACCAGGATGTTCCCGGGCTTCAAGTCGCGATGAATGAGCCCGAGCCGGTGCGCCTCGTGCACCGCGGCCGAGACCTCCCGCATCACCTTCACGCGTTGCTCGAGCGACAGGCGCCCTGCCACCTTCGAGAGCGGCTCGCCCTCGATGTATTGCATCGCGATGAAGGGCTCGCCGTCGGCCTCCCCGGCTTCGTAGATCCGGCAGACGTTGTCGTGCTGGATCTTCGCCTGCGCGCGCGCCTCCTGGAGGAAACGCCGCCAAAGGTCCGGATCGCTGTCTTTGAGCAGCTTCAGCGCCACCGTGCGTCCGAGTCGCGGATCCCGCCCACGATAGACCGTCCCCATTCCCCCTTCGCCGAGGAAATGGATGTCCTCGTACCGCTCTGCGAGGGACGGAGGCACGCCGCGGCGCTCGGGCCGCGGATCCGAAGGTGGGCCGATCTCCGTCGGCGTGAGCGCCGCGTCGACGAGCACCGTGCTGCTTTCCACGTCGACGTCCACCTCGGGCGACGCACGAACGACCCTCATTCAACCTTCCCGTGCAGGCAGGGCATTCCGCGTCAGCACCCTACCAGCCGGGCAGCCTGCGCGGAAGGCCCTCCTTATCGCTCGCGACGCGTGATCGCCCGACGAAATGTTGCGCTCCCGCGACGCCCTGCATCTTTCTGGCATCAAAGCTTGGATCGAGGAGGCTCTTCCAATGGAGCACGCGCTCCCCCACGGAATCGTCGAGGGCCTCTTCCTCACGGTCACCACCTTGAAGGACCCCGGCCACGCGCCAAACGGCCACCATACCCTGGAGCTCTTCACGTTCGTCCCCTACGAACCGTTCGAAGACTGGGCTGGCCATGCTGCGGCCCGGCCCGCGGGATACCACGACCTCAAGGAGCGGCTCGGCGACGCCATGATCGCCGCGGCCGAGCGCATGATTCCGGGGCTCGGCAAGAACCTCACCTTCCGCGCCGTGGGCACGCCCCTCACGAACGATTTTTATTGCGAGACCCACCGCGGCGCGAGTTACGGCACGGCGAAGATCCCCGCCCTGCTCGGCCCCTTTTCGTTCCCCATTCGATCGAGCGTCCCCGGGCTCTACAGCGTCGGCGCGAGCACGCTCAGCCACGGCGTCGCGGGCGCGGCCACCTCCGGCCTCTTCGCGGCGCGGGACATCCTCGGCCTCCGGCGCATCGAGGACCTCCTCGCCCCGTCCGACGGCTCGCTCCAGGTTGTCCTGGCGAGCGACCTCGCGCCCGCCTCCGGGGCCCGCAGACCCGCACATGCCGCGCCGCCCGAGGACGACGCTGACGACGCGCTCGCCTCCTGATCGACGCGGGCCCTTTCCCCCGCCCACCCTTTCCGCTATCGCATGGGCGTCGTGCCCGATTCCCGCCCTGCCTGGTCGCTATTCCTCGACGTCCTCCACGGACCCCGTGCCGCGATGGCCGGCGTCGCGGCGCGCGCGGACCCGCGAGAAGGGCGGGCGGCCATGCTCGTGCTCGGTACTTTGCACGGAGCGTTTTCCCTCCTCCTCTATGTTTCGGGGTATGCACCGCGCTTTGGCGTGCCGGGGCTCGGACGGGACTCGCATTATCTGCTCCAGGCGATCCTCGCCGTGCCGCTGTACCTCGTCCTCTGGCGAATCGGCGGCGGCGTCGCGCACGCCGTCGCGCGGCGCGGGGCGGCGCCGGGCGGGGAGGGGAGCCGGAAGGGCGCGTCCCTCGCCGTCTTTGGCGTCTCGTATGCCGTGCCGATGACGCTCTTCTTCATCGTCCCCGATATCGCCGTCTACCTCGCATTGGGCTTCACGGCCATCGGAAAGGCCATGCGATACTACGCGCCCCTCGCCGCAGCCGCTTGCCTCGTGCTCGGCACGATGGGGTTTTCCCGGGCGCACCCTCTCCGCACGCGGACGGCCTTCCTCGCCGCGCTCGCCGGTTTCGTCACGCAGGCCCTCCTGGGCGCGTTGTTCCTGCGATAGGAGCGAATCGTGGAAGCATCCGACACCCTCGTCCTCCTCGGCTGTGGTTTTACAGGAACGCACGCCGCCAAGCTCGCCCTCGCCGCGGGCAGCCGCGTCATCGGCACCACGCGCTCCCCCGAGCGGGCCGCCTCCTTATCGCGGCTCGGCGTCGACGTCCGCCTCGCGCCGCGCCTCGACGTGGACCTCGTCGCGCCCCTCCTCCGCGAGGACACCCGCGTCCTCGTTACATACCCGCCCGACGACACGACCGACGCTGCCCTCTTGCCTCTGCTCTCCCGCGCGGCGTCCGCGGTCTACCTCTCCTCGACCGGCGTCTATGGAAGCGCAGCCGGCCGGATCGACGAGCAGACCCCTGTGGATCCCAGCGAACCCCGCGCCGCCGCGCGCCTCCGGGCCGAGGCGCTCGTGCGCGCGGCCGGCGGCGTCGTCCTCCGCGCGGCGGCCATCTATGGTCCCGGCCGTGGCCTTCACGTCCGGCTCGCGCGGGGCGAACACAAGATCGCCGAAGGTGGGCAGAGCGTAATCAGCCGCATCCACGTGACGGACCTCGCGCGTTTTGCCCTCGCCGCGCTCGCGCGCGCCCCGAAAGGCGAGGTCTTCGTGGTCGCCGACGACGCGCCCGTCCCCCAGGCCGAGGTCATCGACTGGCTCTGCGCCCGGCTCGGCGTCCCGCGGCCCGTCGAGGTCCCGAGGGCCGACCTCCCTCCGACCCTCCGGAACGACCGCCGCGTCGACGCCGGGAAGATTCGGCAAAGCCTGGGGGTTTCCCTCGATTACCCCACCTACCGGGAGGGGTTCGCGGCCTGCCTCGCGGAGGAGGCGCACCCCCCCGACCTCGTACGAAAATAGTTTGCGTTGCCAACTATTTCGTTTGCCCACCAATGAGGTCGGGCTATCGTCGGCGGTGATGGAAAAGTTGATTCGCGGCCTCATCGACTTTCGTAAGAACAAGCTCCCCGGCCTGGCTCCGCTCTTCAAGGAACTCGCGGAACGCGGGCAAAAGCCGGACGTCCTCTTCTTCGCGTGCGCGGACAGCCGTGTGGTCCCGAACCTCATGGTGTCCACGGACCCGGGGGATCTTTTTGTGGTCCGGAGCGTCGGCAACCTGGTCGCGCCGGCGAACGCGGAGGGCATCTCGGTCGGTGATGTCTCCGAGGCCTCGGCCATCGAGTTCAGCCTGGCCAAGCTCAAGATCAAGCACATCGTCGTCTGCGGCCATTCCCGCTGCGGCGCCATCGAGGCCATCCTCAACGGACGCGAGCACTACAGCTCCTTGCCGAACCTCAAGGCCTGGCTCGCGCATGGCGAGGCTGCCTTTGCGCGCCTCGTGCGCTCGCCGTTCATCAAGCCGGAGCTATCGGCCGTCGATCGCCTCTCCCAGGCCAACGTCCTCCAGCAGCTCGAGCACATCGCGAGCTACGCGAACGTCCGCAAGCTCGTGGACGAGGGCGCGATCACCCTGCACGGCTGGTGGTTCGATGTCGGGACCGGCGACGTCCACGTCTACGACAAGGACCGCGGCGGCTACATCCTTCTTGACGAGGCCGAGGCCGAGCGTGTGCTCGCCGGCCAATCCGCATTCCAGCATAGCTGAGAGCCAGCCGACGCTTCCTCGCGACCGGGCGCGCTTTTTGGTTCACATCGCGCCTCGGAGGGACTCTACCTCGGTGGAGGTCCCATCATGGCAGAGGAGCAAGACCGGACGGAGAGCGCTCCGTCCTTCACGCCCATCCCCCCGGAGGAGCGCAACCCGCTCCTCGACGTGCTCCGCGGGTTCGCGCTGTTCGGCATCCTCGTGATGAACATGCCGAGCTTCGGCCTGCCCGACGGGATCGACGCGCTCGACGAACACTACTTCCCGCGCCTGTACGATCGGGCGGCCGAGACCGTGGCGACCATCGTGTTCGCGGGCAAGGCCAACTCGATCTTCTCGTTCTTGTTCGGCCTTGGGCTGACGATCCAGATGCAGCGCGCGGAGGCGAGCGGCGCGCGGCTCACGCCGCTCTACCTGCGACGTGTCGCCGTGCTCTTCCTGATCGGCGCGGCGCACGCGATCCTCCTCTGGAACGGGGACGTGCTGCACACGTATGCGATCCTCGGGCTCTTGCTGCTCGCCTTGCGTCGCGCCTCCGATCGGCTCGTCCTCGGGCTCATCGTGTTTGCCCTCGTCGCGCCCAGCGTGCGCGGCGTGCTCGGGCTCCTCCTTCATGAGGAGCCCCCTTACCCGAGGTCCTACTGGATCGCGCAGGCGCACGAGCACATGCGGATCTTTTCGACGGGGACCTATGTCGAGCAAATCGCGGCGCGCCTCGATAATTACGCGATCGGCTACGGCATGATCCGGCGCGGCCACGGGATGATCTGGTGGTATTTCTCGGTGAGCATCACGATGCTGCTCGGGTTTTACGCCGGCAGGAAGCGGCTGCTCGAGGACATCGCGGGAAACCTCCCGCGGGTCCGCAAGGTCCTCTGGACCTGCATGGGCCTCGGAATCGCCGCGTCGGTGGGGTTTTCCCTGCTCGTCGCGTTTCAACCGATGCCCCCGCCGGAAGGGCCGACCTGGCGTGGTTTCCTCACGGGCCTCCTGTTCAAGGTGAACCGGCCCCTGCTTTGCGTCGCCTACATCGCGGCGATTGCGCTCCTGCTCCAGACGGAGCGCGGCAAACGCGTGCTGCTCGTGCTCGCGAGCCCCGGCCGTATGCCGCTGACCAATTACCTCACGCAGAGCTTGATCGCGACCACGCTGTTTTATAGTTACGGATTCGCGTGGTTCGGGAAGGTCGGGCCGCTCGCCGGGATCGGCCTTGCGGTCGTCATCTTCACCGTGCAGGTCTTCTGGAGCCGGTTCTGGCTGGCGCGGTTTCGGTATGGCCCGCTCGAATGGCTGTGGCGCGCCGCGACGTACGGCAAGCTGCCGTCAATGCGCCTCGCGCAGGCCCCGGCGCCCGCGCTCCCCCGCGCAGCGACGCCGGGCTCGTAAAGCGCTGCTACCCCGCGGCCCCGCCCGGCAGCCCCGTCGGGTCCGCGTCGTCAGCGTCTTTTGGGTCCCGCCGCCGCCGCGCCGCCGGATCGTCGTACATGAAGGCCACCGTGAACAGCACGAACACGGCCCACATCGCCACGTGGTGGTAGAGCATCGCCATCCCGCCGAAGCGCTGGAAGATCTGGCTCGCCACGAGCGGGCCCGAGAGGATGCCCGCCGCGTAAAACATGTTGTAAATCGAGTTCGCGCGGCCGTAATCGCGCGGCTCCACGATGACGCCCGTGAGGGCCAGCGCGATGGGGGACATCGACGCGAACGACCCGCCCGATCCGAAGACGATGGCGAGCATGAGCCAGTAGTTGTCGGCGTACACGAAGCCGAGCACGCAGAGGAGCCCGATGAACGAGAGCACGCGGACCGCGAGCAGGTGCCCCACGCGGTCCGCGACCCGGCCCGCCACGTTCGAGAAGATCATCATTCCGAGGCAAAAGAGCCCCGGCAGCACGATCGTGCGGTTCTCGGGGATCCCCTTCGACTCGATCAGATAGAGCGGCAGGAAAATCACCACCGCCGCCTGGAAGTAGCCGTACGAGAACGACGCAAAGCACGAGGTCTTGATGCGCCACAGGATCGTGGCGGCCGAGAGCTCCGAGTTCTTTTCGCCTGGCGTTTCCTCATCCGTGCTCGCGCCCTCGACCGGCGGCGCCGGCGGCATCTTCAGCGCGACGTAAAGGCCGGCGCCGAGCGCGAACAGAGCGGCCACACCAAACGAGACGGTCGCGGGGACGAACCGGTCCATGCCCGTCGCCATGAGCGGGCCGGCCACGTATCCGCTCGCGAGCCATATCGCGTACAGGGTCGTGAGATAGGCTTTGTGCTCCTTGCGTGCCTGCGCGAGCAGCACCGTCTCGGAGCTGACCCATATGCCGATCGTGAACAGGCCGTCGATGAAGCGCACGCCCGCGACCGAGGCGAAGGTATGCGCGTGCGGGAACGCGGCGAGGCAGCCCGCGTACCCGATGAGCGACGCGGCGAGGACGCGCTCGGCCGAAAACCGTCGAATGATCGCCCCGACCGGGAGCGCGAAGAGCACGAGCCCCGCGCCGAAGAAGAGGGCCAAAAAGCCGATCGAATCCTTCGAGTACCCCACCCGGTTCAGGTGCACCGCCGTGAGCCCGATCGAGATGCCGCACGCAATCCCGAACGGCAACGTGGTCGCATAGAGACGGCGGAGCTGGGGGGTGACAGGACTCACGCCCGGCCTCTACCATGGCGGCCGCGCGTGGGCTATGTGCCTCTGCTGCGTACGATTTTTCTCATCGACCGCCGCGACGCAGCATGAAAGCCCGCCCGCGGAACGTCGGTCCCGGAGCCGCGTGGTTGTGTGGACGGGAAGCGCCTCCACGGGCTGCGGGCGGGCGAGCCCGGCGCGCATCAATCGGCAGGCTGGCCGACGATGGGGCGAAGGATCGTGGGTTCAGCGATGGGATGCCCGTCAATACGCGTCGCAGGCGCCGGGATCGACCTCGGTCTTGTGGATGACCTCGCCGTTGAAGCGACAGATCTTGCTGAGCGGCGGGTTCGTATTGAGCAAACACTTCTCGAGCGCCTGCTGGCAGGAGAGCCCCGGGACGAATCCACCGCCGCCTTGCTCTTCCGAGCAGAACGTGAACTGGTAATTCCCGACGTCGTCCTTGCCGGCGCACGGGTCCGCGGCCGGCGGCTCGTCGTCGCATTCGAGCATGCTCTCGGCCACGTGGCTCGACTGCGTGTAGCCTTGCTCGACCGCACAGCTCGAATCGGCCTGGAGATCGTCGTGCAGCGTGAATTGCGTGGACTGGTAGCAGCCGTGGAACGAGGTCAGCGCGCGGCCCGTCACGTTCTGCACCGCCGCGACGAGCCCCTGCGTATCGCTGCCGCCCTCCGCGTGCGGCCACGCATACGCATACGCGCCGAGCGAGCCGTCCGGCCCGTCGTGAATCTCGACCGGCACGCCCGCGGGCACGTCGGCCGTTTGATCGTGATACCCGTTCAGGATCACCTTTTCGATCGTGACGCCCTCGGCCGCGGTGACGGTCCAGTGCACCGGCTCGTACGACGAGAGCACCAGGATCGAGCTCGATTGCCGCTCGACGTGCACCGACGCGGCGCCGGCCGGATGGACGCCGCCGCCGTGATCGCCGTGGGATTCGTAGATGCCGATGAGGTGCAGCTCGGAGCCGCAGACCGGAGCGGGGTTCACGACGCCGCCCGGTCCACCCGGGCCGGGCTGGCCGGGCGGGTCATCGCCGCCGCCCCCGATCACGACCGTCCCCTTGCAGCCCAAAAGACCGAGCGTCCCCGTGAGAAAGAGCCCCGCGAGCGTGCGCCCGTACTTCGATAAGATCATTGCCATTCCTCCGCGCGAAAGCCGTGGGGCGGGACCGTAGCATGCGTGGAATGGCTGGAGAAGTGGTGACACGCCGCAGCTCAGGATTTTGGCAGATATCCGCCTACACCTTGCTGCGGCGCGTTGATCCTCAATGGACCGCTTGTGCGCCGCCGCCGGCCGATGCCTCGTCGCTGCCGAGCGGGACGGTCTCTTCCTCGGCCGGCCGCTCTTCCAGCGCTGCGTGGATGACCTGGCTCATGTCCTCGGCGAACACGAACGTCAGCGCGCTCCGCACCTCCTCCGGCACTTCCTCCACGTCGCGCGCATTCTTTTGCGGCAGGATGACCCGCTTGATGCCGGCCCGATGCGCCGCCATCACCTTCGACTTGATCCCGCCGACCGGAAGCACGCGCCCGCGCAGCGTGCATTCGCCGGTCATCGCCGTGTCGCTGCGCACCCGCCGCGACGAGAGCAGCGACGTCAGCGCCGTGAACATCGTCACGCCCGCGCTCGGTCCGTCCTTGGGCACGGCGCCGGCGGGCACGTGGATGTGCAGGTCCTCCTCTTCGAGCTTCGCCGCATCCACGCCGAGCTCCGCCGCGTGGCTCTTCACGTACGAAAGCGCGGCCTTCGCCGATTCTTTCATCACGTCGCCGAGCTGCCCCGTGATTTCCACGCGGCCGCGACCCGGCATCCGGCTCGTCTCGATGAACAGGATGTCCCCGCCCACCGGCGTCCACGCCATTCCAGTGGCCACACCCGGCGACGCCGTCCGCTCCGCCACCTCCGCGAAGAACTTCACCTTGCCGAGGTATTTCCCGAGATCACCCTCCTCCACGTGCAGGTTCGGCTTTTCGTCCTTCGCCCGCGCCACCTCCAGCGAGAGCGCGCGGCAAAGCTTCTTGATCTCCCGTTCGAGCTGACGAACGCCCGCCTCGCGCGTGTAATCGCGCACGATGGCCCGGAGCGCGTCGTCCGTGATCGTCAACGTGCCCTCCGGAATCCCGTGCGCCGCGAGCTGCTTCGGAAGCAGGTGCCGCCGCGCGATCTGCGCCTTCTCGTCCGGCGTGTATCCGGGCACCTCGATGATCTCCAGCCGGTCGCGGAGCGGCGCCGACAGCGTCCCGAGGTCGTTCGCCGTGCAAACGAAGAGCACCTCGGACAGGTCGAACGGCAGCTCCAGGTAATGGTCCTGGAACGTCTTGTTTTGCTCGGGATCCAGCACCTCGAGCAGCGCCGCCTCGGGGTTTCCGGCCCAGCCCACCGCGAGTTTGTCGATCTCGTCGAGCAGCACGACCGGGTTCTTCACCTTCGCCTTCTTCATCCCGTGGACGATCCGTCCCGGCAAAGCCGCCACATACGTCCGCCGGTGCCCGCGGATCTCCGCCTCGTCGCGCACGCCGCCGAGCGCGATGCGCACGAACGGCCGGCCCGTCGCGTCCGCGATCGATTGCCCGATCGAGGTCTTGCCGACCCCGGGCGGGCCCGCGAGGCAAAGAATGCTGCCCTTCGCCGTGCCCTTCAATTTGAGGACCGCGATGTGCTCCAGGATCCGGCGCTTCACGTCGCCGAGCCCGTAATGGTCCTCGTCGAGCTTCTTGCCGACCGCGTCGATGTCGTCCTTCGCGTCCGCCCGCTCGCTCCAGGGCAGCTCCGCGATCCAGTCGAGGTACGTCCGGATCACGTTGTATTCGGCCTGCTGCGGCGAGAGCGCTTCGAGCCGCTTGAGCTCGCGATCGGCCACCGCGCGCACCTCGTCCGGCAAATTCGCCTTGTCGAGCCGCTCGCGCAGCTTGCCCGTCTCGTCGCCTTCGCTCTCGTCGCCGAGCTCCTTTTTGATCGCCCGGAGCTGCTCGCGCAGGATCGCCTCGCGCTGGTGATTGCCGATCTCGCGGCGCACGTCCTGCTCGATCTTGCGCTTCACCTCGGAAAGCGACTTCTGCTCGATGACGAAGCCGGCTACGATGCGCAGCCGCTCGACCACGTCGAGCGCTTCGAGCACGCGCATGTCCTTGTCCGACGTGAGCCCGAGCAGCGCCGAGACCCGATCCGCGAACAGGCCCGGTTCCTCCTCGGCGAGCGAGGGATCGATCGAATTCTCGATTCCGCGGCCGAGCTCACGCACCTGATCGAAGAGCGCGCGGGCGAAGAGCTTGGCCTCCTCGCTCGATTCGCTCCCCTCCGCGGCGACCTCGCCCTCCGCGAGCCAGAACGGGTCGCGACGCACGATTCGATCGAGGCGCATGCGGCCCACGCCCTCGATGACGAGCTTCATGTCGCCGCTCGGCAGCCTCCCCGTCTCCACGACCCGGGCGAACGTCCCCAGGCGATAGAGATCCGCCTCGGACGGGTCGCCGACGTTGCGGTCTTTTTGCGTGAGGACGCCGATCACGTCCCCTTTGCTGAGCGTCCGAACGAGCGCCACCGAGCGCTCGCGGCCGATGGGGAGAGCGATCACCGCGCCGGGAAAGAGCACCCCGTTGCGGAGCGGAAGCACGGGAAACGGAGAAGAGGGCACGCGGGCCCCGTCGCGGAGCGTCGTCATCGTGGGACTCCTTGGGACTTCAGGAAAGAGCGCCTCGCCACGGTCGGCGTCGCCGGTCCGGTGGCACGAGGCGTGAACGAACCATAAATCTGTTCATCGCTCCGTCAACGGGGGGACGTGCAAGAAGGTGACGGGACGGTACGGGAGGCTCGTGGGGCTGCTTCCGGACATGGGCCCTGCGCGCGCGACGTTCGTCTTGACCGCGTAGAGATGATGATTCGCGTGCTGGCGACGCGTATGCTGGTCACGGTGCGGGCAAACTGGACCTCGACGTCGTCGAACCACGGACTTCGCCAACCGCCTTCCGGATGAGAGTCGGGCAGGTCCTCGCGCAGCGATTCCGCATCGACGCCCAGGTCGGCGGCGGTGGCATGGGGCAGGTCTACCGCGCCTTTGATCTCTCCACGGGCGAGGTCGTGGCCGCCAAGGTCCTGAACGACACGTCGACCGAGACCGTGGCGCGCTTCGAGCGAGAAGGCCGGGCCCTCGCGCGGCTCTCGCACCCCGGCATCGTCCGCTACGTGGCGTACGACGTGATGCCGGACGGACAGCCATTCCTGGTGATGGAGTGGCTCGAAGGCGAGGATCTCGCGCACCGGCTCGCGCGGACGCACCTCACGGTCCCCGAGACGATCACGCTCGCCACGGCCGTGGCCGACGCGCTCGGCGCCGCGCACGCGCAGAGCATCGTCCACCGCGATCTCAAGCCCGGCAATGTCTTCCTCGTTGGAGGACGAATCGAGTCGCCGAAGATCCTCGATTTCGGGATCGCGTTTTTCGGAGGCAGCGCCCGCATCACCGCGACCGGCACGATGATGGGCACGCCGAGCTACATCGCGCCCGAGCAGGCGCGCAGCGGCGGCATCGTCGATGCCTCGGCCGACGTGTTCTCCCTCGGATGCCTGCTCTTCGAGTGCCTCTCGGGCAGGCCGCCGTTCCAGGGAGATCACTTCGTCGCGGTGCTCGCGAAGGTCATCTTCGAAGAGGCGCCGCGGCTCTTCGAGCTCGGCGTCGTCGTGCCCCCGTGGCTCGACGAGCTCGTCGCGCGCATGCTCTCGAAGGAGCCCACGCGGCGGCCGCGTGACGGCGCCGTGCTCGCCCGCGCCCTCGAAGCCGAGACGCTCCTCGACGACGACGACCCCGACGACGTGCCGCCGCGCTCGCTCGGCAAGCGCGAGCGTCGCTTCCTCGGCGTCGTGCTGCTCGGCCCGCCCGCGTCCGCGCCGCCCATCACGTCGACCTCGAAGACGCTCGCGGTCTCCACGCCCGACACGATGCGCTCGGTGGTCACGCGGTTCGGCGCGCACCTCGAGCTGCTCGCGGACGGAACGGCCGTCGTGATCCTGGATCACACGAGCGTGCCCACGGACATCGCCGCGCAGGTCGCTCGCTGCGCGCTCGCGCTCCGCGAGTTTTTTCCGGGGGTACCCATCGCTGTGACCACAGGTTGGTGCGAGCTCGGGCGCGGCCTGCCGGTCGGTGAGGCGATCGAACGAGCGCTCTGGCTCCTGCACATGGAGGGCTCGATCCTTGGGCCGCACGTCGCGATCGACGAGACCACGGCGGGCCTGCTCGACAGGCGCTTCGAGATCGTCGACCTCGCGCCCGGCGGCTTCGAGCTGCGCGGCGAGCGTGTCTCGGCCGAAGCCTTCCGCCCGCTGCTCGGCAAGCTCACGCCGTGCGTCGGTCGTGAGCACGAGCTCACCTTGCTCGAACAGAGCTTCGCGAGCGCCGAGGACGAACCGGCGGCGCTCGCCGTGGTGATCACGGGCTCGGCGGGCATCGGCAAATCACGCCTCGTCCACGAGTTCATCGAGCGACGCAAGCGCGCGGCCGCGCCCGTCGAGATCTTGTGGGGTCGTGGGGATCTGCAGCGGGCGGGCTCCACGTTTGGCCTGCTCGCGGACGTGCTCTGGCGTGCGGCCGAGGTGAAGGGCGGCGAGCCGATCGAGGTGCGGCGCGAGCGCCTCGCGGCGTTTGTCGCGCGCCACGTCCCCAAGCGGGATCTGCGCCGCGTGACCGAGTTCCTCGGCGAGCTCTCGGGCATCCCGTTCCCCGACGAAGACAGCCTCCCGCTCCGCGCCGCGCGCCAGGACCCCGAGCTCTGCGGCGAGCAGATACGACGCGCATTTCGTGATTTCTTGCGCGCCCTTTGCGCCGAGCGCCCTGCGCTCCTCGTCGTCGAGGACGTGCACTGGGGCGATCGCGCCTCCGTCTCTGCGCTCGAAGCGGCGCTGCGCGAGCTCGCGGACGAGCCCATCTTGCTCGTCGCGACTGCGCGTCCCGAGGTCGATCAGGTCTTCCCGCAGCTATGGGTCGAGTGTGGCCGCCAGGAGATCCGGCTCAAGCACCTCTCCGTGAAGGCGAGCGCCCGCCTCGCGCGCAAGGTCCTCGGCGAGACGGCGGACGCTCCGCTCGTCGAGCGGCTCGTGGCGCTCTCCGAGGGGCACCCGTTTTTCCTGGAAGAGCTCGTCCGGGCCGCCTCCGAGGGCTCGCTCGGCGAATCCCTCCCGGGCACGATCATCGCGATGGTGCAGACGCGCCTCGAACGGCTCGAGCCCCGCGCGCGCCGGGCCCTGCGCGCCGCGAGCATCCTCGGCGAGGTCTTCTGGCGCGGCGCCGTCGTGCACATGGTCGGCGAGGGTGATCCGGAAAGCGATCCGCTCGCCGCGCTCGTCGCCGGCGAGATCTGCCTGCGGCACCGCGAGAGCCGTTTTTCCGGGGACGAGGAGTACGCGTTCCGCCACGCGCTCCTGCGTGAGGGCGCGTATGCGCTGCTCACGGACGACGATCGGGCGCTTGGCCACAGGCTCGCCGGCGAGTGGCTCGAACGCGCGGGCGAGGCCGATCCGCTCGTCCTCGCGGGCCACTTCGAGCGCGGCGGCCTGCTCGAGCGGGCGGGCACGATGTACATCCGCGGCGCCGAGCAGGCGAGCGCGCGGCGCAATTACCAGGATGCCGAGCGGTACTTCGCCCGCGCTGACGAGCTGCTCGCGGGGCTCACCGCGGCAGCGCGGCGGGCGCGTGGGCTCGCGCGGTTCAAGCGGGGTCGGTACGAGGATGCGGTCACCGAGCTCGCGGCGGCCGGGGCCCAGGCCGAGGCCGCGGGGGATGTCCTCTTGCAGGTCGAGCTCTTGCTCGACGAGGGCATTGTCTTCGACTGGATGGGCGACGTGAAGCGCGCCGAGGAGCGGGTCCTCGCCGCGCAGGCGCGGTACGTCGAGGGCACGTCGCCGCTGGTCGACGCGCGCCTCCTGCTCGGGCTCGGGCGGTCCTCGCACCGCGCCGATCATAATGAAGAGGCGGCCTCGGAGCTCTCGGCCGCCGCGGAGAAGGCGGCTCGGCTCGGGGAGGAGGGCTACGAGACGCGCACGATCGCGCTCCTTTTGCTCGGGTTCATCCTGCCGGGGCTCGGGCGGCTGGAAGAGGCGGCCGCGGTCCTCGACGAGGTCATTCGGGGCTGCGAGGTCCGCGCCGACCTCCTCCACCTCGGCGCAGCGCTCGCCAACCGGGGGCTCGTCCGGGCCTGCCGCGGCGATCGGGCCGGGCTCATTGCCGATTACGAGCAAACCATTGCCATTGGACGGGAGATTGGGCAAACGGCGATCGAGCTCGTGGGGTACTATAACCTCGGGGAATATCTTTATTTGATGGACGACCTCCCCGCAGCCGAGCCGTACATCCGCTCCGCCGCGGCCTTGTTCAAGAAGCCGAACATCGGCGCGCACCCCGCGATCGTCCGGCTGCTCCAGGCACGCCTCGCCGCCTACCGCGGCGACGAGGCGGAGGCGGCGGCCATCGTCGCGGCCATTCGCGCCGAGCAGGTGGAGGGGCGGGCGCAGGGGACCGAGATTCTGGTGCCCTCCGAGGAGGTCCTCTGCTCGATGGTCGAGCTCGCCACGACCGACGCACCGGCCGAGCGCTGGGACGAGCTCGAAGAGCGTTCGGCGCGGTCGTCGGTGGGTCAGGAGCGGATCGAGGTCCTCGAAGCGCGGGCGCTCTCGGCGTTGCGCCGGGGCCGCCGTGACGACGCTGCGCGGCAACTCGAGGTCGCGCTCGACGTCGCGTCACGGGTCGCGACCGTCATGACGCCGCGGCTCCGGCGTGCGCTCGCCGCTGCGAAGTCCTGACGGCGATCGTCCTGTCGTTTCGTAAGGGCCGCGTCAGGCCTTTGCCGTACGCCAATGCGTCGCGTTCGTGCGCCGACGCACCCTTCCTATCGTCGCGTGCGGGGATTGCTCATGTTGAGCAAACTCGGCACAGCGATTTCCGCCATTTTTGTGCTTGCTTCGTTCTAAGAACGCATATAGACATAATGGAATGTCCGGAATCCCTGCATCGTTCGGCTCCGTCGGTTTCTTGCGGCAGGAACGGAGGTCAATCATGCGTATTCTCGGTCGAGGGGCTCAGCTCGTGGTTTTGGCGGCGGCTCTGGGAGGGTGCACCGCAGAAGTGGGTCCGGAGGGGGAGGAGGCGGTCGGCGAAGCGGAGAGCGCGGTCATCAAGGACAATGCGCTCAACCTGAACGCGCTCAACCTGAACGCGCTCAACCTGAACGCGCTCAACCTGAACGCGCTCAACCTGAACGCGCTCGACCCGAGTTCGTTTACGGCGATCCGAAATGCCGATGCGAACGGCGACCTCGCCCGTGAGTTCGTCAAGTACGCCGTGAGCTGCGCGCTCCAGGCGGGCCAGACGTTCGAGTTTTCCTGGCACGACGCGCAAGACGTCGAGCACGCCGAGAGCTATCCGGGCGTGCTCGGCCTCGCCCCCTATTGGCATACGGGCCCGCTCGATCTGACGGGCCAGCGCATGGTGAGCGCCTGCTTGGCGGGGCTCACCAACTTCTATGGCACGCACGTCACGATCTCGATGCGGTCTCCCGAGGCCCCCTTGAAGGTCGTCGACCCGAACGAGCTCCTGACGTATCCGAACATCGAGGGCGCGTTCTGGGGCAACCTATGGGACGAGGATGGCTCGTACCTCCATTCTTGTTACAACAGCGCCACGGTGGCCCACTCCCGCTCCAAGTATCGCGCCTGCGCCGCGGGCCATTTGAACCCCGACAACTCCGTCGTGGAGTGCGGCATCATCGATATCGTCGGGCCCTGCGACACGGTCTGCGAGCCGGTGAACGGCGAGACGGGCGCGTACCCGTCGTGCATCCGGAAGCCGGATCAGGATCCGGCGATGACCGAGCACATCATCACGACCGCGCTGCCCTGAACGGGCCCTCCCTCCGGTCCCGTCCCCGCGTCCACCCCTCCCCCGCATCTCCCCCTTCTTAACAACACAACGCGCGGCTGGCTCGATGCTCGGCCGCGCAACGCGTTGCGTCTGCTGCGCATCGAAGCACGAACCCGTCGGCGATCCGACCCACGCGTGTTTTTCCGTGAGTCGTTCATGGCGCCGACGAACATCAGAGGAGGAATGTATGCGTATCGGGCTTTGGATGATTGGACTATCAGCGGCTTTCTTGTTTGGTTGCGTGGGAGATGCGTTCGACCTCCCCGAGGACGTCCTCGAAGGCGAGGGCGCGCTCGTGGACGGCAACAGGCTGTCGTCGAACGCCCTCGCGCTGAACTCGCTGGCGCTGAACTCGCTGGCGCTGAACGGGATCGCCCCGAACAAGCTGGATGCACAGTCGCTCGCGGCGATCCGGGATCCGACCAACCAGGGCGAGCTGGCCCGCGCGTTCGTCCGGTACGCCGTCGGGTGCGCCCTCACGACCTCGCAGAGCATCTCGTTCTCCTGGACGGACGCGTCGAACGTCGTGCATCAGGAGACCTATCCGGGCGAGCTTGGTATCGCCCCGGCCTGGGCCACGGGGCCGCTCGATCTCAATGGCCAGCGCATGGTGAGCGCCTGCGTGGCCGCGCGCGTCAATTATTATCAGGTGCCGGTGTTGCTCTCCCTCCGGTCGATGGAGGCTCCTCTCCGGCTCCTCACCGGGGCCCGGGAGCTCATCGAGTTTCCGGACGTCGAGGGCGCGTTCTGGGGCAACCTGTGGGGCGCGTCCCCGGCCATTTATACCTGCTACAACAGCGCCACCGTCGCGAACTCCCGCGCGTGGAGCCGGGACTGCGCCACGGGCCATCTGCGCGACGATGGCACGATCGAGGAGTGCGGCATGATCGACATCGTCGGCCCGTGTAGCTCCGTATGCGCGGCCTTGAACGGCGGCGGCCAATATTATCCATCCTGCGTCGAAAAACCCTACGTAACCGGAAGCGCGAGCACGAAGCTCGTGATCACGACCGCGCTCCCCTGACCGTCGTTCCGACGGGGACACCCCTCGCGCGGCGTACCACCGACGTCGCGCTACGCCCTCCCACGAACGAGCATCCAATCGACCGCCCCCGTGGTGTTCGTCCAAAGGGGTTCGCCCGCGGACGGACCACCCAGGGAGCAACGTTCCCTGGAGGTGCACATGCGAGCTTGGTCGTTGGGGATGGCGCTCGTGGCTCTGGCCCCGGGCTGCATTGCGTACACCGACGAGCGTTCCGATGACGTCATGGAGGCCGAGGTCGCGCTCGTCCAGGGGAACCACCTCGGGTCGAACGCGCTGGCCTTGAATGCGCTCGCCCTGAACGCGCTCGCGTTGAATGCGCTCGCCCTGAACACACTCGATCCCCAGGCCCTCGCGGCGATCGAAGATCCGGGGCCCCAAGGCGCCCTCGTCCGCGCCTTTCTCAAATATGCCATCGGCTGCGCCTTCACCCCCGCGCAGAGCTTCGTGTTCACCTGGACCGACGGCAACGGCGTCGACCACGACGAGGTGTACAAGGGCGAGCTCGGCGTCGCGCCCTGCTGGGCCACGGGGCGGCTCGATACCCAGGGGCAATCCATGGTGAGCGCCTGCATGGCGGCCCGGGTCAATTATTATCAAGTGCCCGTCACCCTTTCGATCCGGTCGCTCACCGAGCCCTTGAAGACGCTCACCGGGAGCCCGGAGCTCGCCCAGTATCCCGACGTCGAAGGCGCGTTCTGGGGCAACCTCTGGGCGCCCACGCCGTTCCTTCACGCCTGCTACAACGGCGCCACCGTCGCGAATTCGCGCGCCTGGAAGCGCGATTGCGCCGTGGGACACCTGCTCGAAGGCGGCGGCATCGAGGCGTGCGGGATCATCGACATCGTCGGCCCCTGCGCGAACGTCTGCCAGAGCTTGAACGGCGCAGGCAAGTACTATCCGTCCTGCATCGAAAGGCCCGGCCTGAGCGGGACGACGACCAAGTTCGTGATCACGACCGGATTGCCCTGAGACCCCGCCGCCCTCCGTTCCAGGCGTCCTGCCGCGCCATTACGATTCGACCCGGTCGAATTGCGATTGTCGTTTCCTTTCCGATGGTCCCTGGACGCCGGAAATCCTAGGGTTACGCTACCCCTCGTGCGGCCGGGAGAGGTGCTTGGGGGGCGCTTCCGCGTCGAGGCGCGCGTCAATGCAGGGGGGATGGGCGAAATCTTTCGCGCCATCGACCTCGTGACCGGTCACGTCGTCGCCGCGAAGATCCTCGTCGCCGTCTCGGCCGAGAGCCTCGAGCGCTTCCGCCGCGAGGCGCAGATCCTGGAGCGCCTCTCCCACCCGGGCATCGTCCGCTACGTCGCGTACGACACGTCCGCGGCGTCGGGCCCGCTGCTCGTGATGGAATGGCTCGAAGGCGAGGACCTCGGGCGCAGGCTCGACCGCGGGCCGCTCACCCTCCGCGAAGCCGTCACGCTCGGCGAGCGCCTCGCCGAGGCCCTCGCCGTCGCGCACGACGCCGGCATCGTGCATCGCGACCTCAAGCCCCAGAACGTCTTCCTCGTGAACGGGTCCGTCGACGAGCCGCGCATCCTCGACTTCGGCATCGCACATTGCGGCGACGCCTCGCGCATCACGCAGACCGGCACCGTCATCGGCACGCCGAGCTACATGGCGCCCGAGCAGGTCCGCAGCGGCAGCATCGTCAAGGCGAGCGCCGACGTCTTCTCGCTCGGCTGCCTGCTCTTCGAGTGCATCACCGGCGCGCCGCCCTTCCGCGCCGATCACACGATCGCCGTCCTCGCGAAGATCATCTTCGAGGACGCGCCTCGCCTCAGCGAGCGCGCGCCCGCCGTGCCCTCGTGGCTCGACGGCCTCATCGCGCGCATGCTCGCCAAGGAGCCGCTCGGGAGGCCCCAGGACGGCGCGGCCGTCGCGCTCGCGCTCGCCGCCGAGAAGGACCTCGAGCCCCCGATCTCGGAGGCCCCGCGCTCCTCCGCGCCCCGATCGACGCTCGGCGAGGGCGAACGGAGGTTCCTCGGCGTCGTGCTCCGCGGCCGCAGGGAGGCCTCGCTCGATACGTTCGTCCCGACGACCACGCTCGCTTGCGCCTCGCCCACGGGTGACCTCGGCTCGATCGCCGAGCGCTTCGGCGGTCACCTCGAGGTCTTCGCGGATGGCACGGCGGCGGTCGTGATCGACAAGACACGCGTGCCCACGGACGTCGCGGCGCACGTCGCCCGCTGCGCGCTCGCGCTCTCGGAGCGCGCGCCCGGCGCGGCCATGGCCGTCGCGTCGGGCTTCGGCGAGCGCTCGCGCGGCGTGCCCGTCGGCGAGGCCATCGACCGCGCGGCGCGGCTCCTCCACGAGCGGAGCGGAGAGGCGCGGATCGCCCTCGACGAGACCACGGCGGGCCTGCTCGACGCGCGCTTCGACGTCGAGACCCTCGAAGGCGGCGGCTTCGCGCTCCTCGGCGAGCACGCGAGCTTCGAGGTCTCCCGGCCGCTGCTCGGCAAGGCCACGCCTTGTGTCGGCCGTGAGCACGAGCTTGGCCTCTTCGACCTCACCTTCGGCGCCTGCAAGAACGAGCCGGCCGCGCGTGTCGTCGTCGTCTCGGGCCCTGCTGGCATCGGCAAATCGCGCCTGCTCCACGAGTTCGTCGAGCGCCAGCGGGCCGCGGTCGAGCCCGCCGAGATCTGGTTCGGCCGTGGAGATCCTTTGCGCGTCGCTTCGAGCTTTGGCCTGCTCGCCGAGGTCCTGCGCGGCGCCTCGGGCATCCGCGGCGGCGAGTCCCTCGCGCGCCGCCGTGAGCTGCTCTTCACGCGCGTCGCGCGCCGCGTCCCCGAGCGGGATCGCCGCCGCGTCGCGCACTTCCTCGGCGAGCTCGCGGGCGTGCCTTTCCCCGACGACGAGGACTTGCCGCTCCGCGCCGCGCGCCAGGACCCCGAGCTGTGCGGCGAGCAGATGCAGCGCGCCCTGCGCGACTTCCTGCGCGCCGAGTGCGCGGACAAACCGCTCGTGCTCCTGCTCGAAGACGTGCACTGGGGCGATCGCGCCTCGTTGCTCGCGCTCGACGCCGCGCTCGAGGGCCTCGCGTTCGAGCCGATCTTCCTCGTCGCCTCGGCGCGCCCCGAGATCGACGAGCACGTCCCGGGCCTCTGGTCGAGCCGCGGCCGGCAGGACGTCCGCCTCCGGCATCTCTCTCCGCGCGCGTGTGTCCGCCTCGTCCGGCACGCGCTCGGCGAGCGGGCCCATGGGCTCGAAGAGCGCCTCGTCGCGTCGTCCGAGGGGCACCCGTTTTTCCTGGAGGAGCTCATCCGCGCCGAGGCCGAGGGCCGCGGGGGCACCCCGCCCGGGACGGTCGTGGCCATGGTGCAATCGCGCCTCGAACGGTTGGAGCCGAGCGCCCGCCGCACCTTGCGCGCCGCGAGCATCCTCGGCGCGGTCTTCTGGCGCGGCGCGGTCACGCGCCTCGCGGGCGACGACGACGAGGCCGTCGCGCGGGATCTCGCGGTCCTCGTCACGCACGAGATCGTCACGCGCCAGCGCGAGAGCCGCATTCCGGGCGAACCTCAATATGCGTTCCGCCAGGCGCTCTGGCGCGAGGGCGCGTATGCGATGCTCACGGACGAGGATCGCGCGCTCGGGCATCACCTCGCGGCTGAATGGTTGGAGGAGAAGGGCGAGGCCGATGCCTTGGTCCTCGCGGAACATTTCGAGCGCGGCGGCGCGGCGGCGCGGGCGGCCTCATTTTACCTGGCCTCGGCCGAGCAATCGGCGGCCCGCAAAGATTACCTCGACGCCGAGCGATGTTATGGCAAGGCCGAGGCGCTCTGGGGTGAGCTGCCGACGCCCGCGCAGCGCGGCCGTGGCCTCTCGCGGATGCGCCTCGGCCGGTATCACGACGCGCTCGACGCGCTCGCGCGGGCGCGGGACGGCGCTTCGCGGCGCGGCGAGGCGTCGCTCGTCGTGGATCTCCTCCTCGACGAGGCCATGGTGCTCGATTGGATGGGCGAATATCGCGAGGCCGAGCGCCGCGTGCTCGCCGCGCGCGAGGCCGACGTCGGCCCGTGCGAGCGCTCGGCGCTCCTCGAAGCGCGCCTCTTGCTCGGCGTCGGGCGATCGGCGCTGCGGGCCGAGCGCGGGGAGGAAGCGGCGGCCGAGCTTTCGCGCGCGGCCGAGCTCGCGAGCCGCCTCGGCGACGAGGCCTACGAGACGTATGTCATTGCGCGGCTCCTGCTCGGCTACAACTTGCCTTTGCTCGGCCGGGTCGACGAGGCCGCTGCCATGCTCGACGAGGTCATTCGCCGCTGCGAGGAGCGCGGCGATCTCTTGCACCTCGGCGCCGCGTGGAACACCCGCGCGATGGTGCGGGCCTTCCGCGGCGATCGCGAGGGCATGACCCAGGATTTCGAGCGCACGAGCGACCTTGGCCGTGAGCTCGGCCAGCCCACGCTGGAGCTCGCGGGCCATTACAACCTCGCCGAGCACCTGTACTGGATGGACGACGTCGACGCTGCCGAGCCCATGGTCCGCGCGGCCAGCTCCGCCGCGGCGCGGCTCGCGGGCTGCGTGCGCCCGGCCCTGCTCGCGTTGCTCGACGCGCGGATCGCCCTCGTCCGCGGCGATGCGCGCACGGCGCGCGCCATTGCCTCTGCCTTGCGCGGGGGCGCGGGCGAGATGTCGCCCTCGGAGGACGTGCTCTGCGCGATGATCGAGCTCGCGACGGGAGACGCCGAGGGCAGCTTCTCCGACATGGATTCGGCGTGGGAGGCGCTCGAAGCCCGCTCGGCGCGCGCGAGCGTGGGGCAGGAGCACATCGAGGTCCTGGAGGTCCGGGCCCTCCACGCCGCGCGCCATGGCCATCGCGAGTGCGCCATGCGCCAGCTCGACAAGGCGATCGCCGCGGCGTCGCAGATTCCGAATGTGATGAGCGAGCGGCTGCGGCGCAGGCGCGCCGAGCTCGAACCTGCGGTCGGTCGGTCGTATTGTGCTTGAAGAAAAAACTCAGCCGCCCGGATTCCCCGTCGGCGCAGAGCCCTCGGCCGGCTCTTCCGTTTTGCTCTTCCCGCTCCGTTTCCTTCGAGTGTTCAGCTCGTCGAAATAGCTGAACACTCTTCTTTCGAGGTCCCGGGGCAGGGCCGTGTTTTCTTCCATTTCGGTGCGGAGCGTGGCGCGGAACTGATAGAGGAGCTTGATCGTCTCGCTCCGGAGCTTGGTCCCGTTCTCGGGGGCGCTCACGCCGGCGAGAGATCGCTCGTTCAACAACGTCGAGAGATCGTCCCCTGCATCGAGGAAGCCGCTCACCCAATCGTGGAGCGTCTTGCCGTCCGGCGCTGGAAACATCTTCAGATCGGCTTCCAGCTCGGCGAGCTTGGGCCGGTTCTTCATGGCCGTCGCGGCTTCCTCCGCATAAGAATCCGTGAGGCCGGTCCTGTTCGGCACGAAGGCCTCCCGGATCCGCAGGGCTGCCGCGCGTGTCGCGTCCGAGGCGATGGGCAAAAGGAGAATGGCCTCCACATACGCGAAGATGGCCCCGCCGTACCCGTCGTGACGGTCATCGGTCGCCTCCAGCTCGGCGACGAGGGGACGCTTCCGGAGCACCTCGGGGAGGTTCTGGATGGATTCGTGCCTCCTCGCGAGCATGGGGCCATACAGCTTGCCCGCCGCGGACAGGTCGAGGTCCGCTTTGCGTTCGGTCGCGAGGTTCTTCAGAGCGATATCGAGATCACCCAGGTGCAGGTTGCGCATGGGTAAGGACGGTCGCATGCGATGGGGAGCAATGTCAATACGCACGTGACACGGCTCACGGGGGAGGGGCACGTGCCGGGGGTTGCGAAGGATCCGGACCGCCTCGCGGCACAGGACGGTCGGTGTTGGGGTCGATCAGGATCTGCTGCGACACGTGGGCGCCAGGTCTCGTGGCTGCCATGGGTCGGTTGCAAGGGGTCGCCGCCGCCCGTTGTTGCTGATGCGGGTCACTTGCAAGGGGTGGGGGAGCGGGGTTGGAGAAGACCGGGGGCTGCGTGCACGGGGGAGCGGTGCGCTTGCGGGTGACGTGGATCGGCGCGTACGGCGGCGGGGGAGCGCTTCGTGTTGGTCCTGCGTGGTGTCGCGGCCGTGGGCAGAGCGGTTGACGGAGGTTTGCGTCAACAGGTACCCTGCGTACATCCGTAGGATGGTACGCAGGGGTACGAGGGAGGGGGCGGGGCGGGTGCGGGGGGAGAGGCACCTCGCGGGCCGTGTCGGGGGCGCCGTGCTTCTTCTGAGCGTCGCGACGCCGGCAGAGGCGTATGAGGTCGCCGGCGGCGTGAGCCTGGGAGGGATGCTCGTCGGGACGCTGCCGCGCTTTGCCGTGAGCCCTCACGCGGCGCTCTCGTGGCGCCGGGAGAGTGGGTTCTCGTTTGGCGTGGATGAGCTGTGCAGCATCTTGCCGGGGACCGGCAAGCTCGGGGTGGGGGTGTACAACCAGATGTCCGCGGCCTTCGGGTATGCGTGGAAGGATGGCGATGTCCGGATGGGACCTTCGTTCTCTGTCTACGCGATGCCTGCTTGTGGCGCGACGTTATGCGGGCGTGTCGTGGGGCTTTCGCCGGGGGGGCATGCGCAGGTGAACGTGTACGTCGCCGGTCCGGTCGGGGTGTCGGTCCGCGCGAACGTGGATTGGGTGGGCGGACGGAGCCTCGTGCTCCCGGGGGGCTTTGTGGCGATGCTGGTGGCTGGGCCCGTGTTTCGATGGAGGTCCATGTGAATGGAACGAGAGGAATCCTGGGGATTGCGGTTGTCGCAACTTTGTGTTTCATGGCCTGCAACTACACGGACGGGGAATGTTTTCCTCGGGAGGAGTTGTACGAGACGTCGGGGGTGGGGGGCGGGGTGATCGTGCCGACCGGCGTGGGCGTGGGTGGGTATGGGAGTGTGCCGTTCGAGCCGCTGAGCGCTCCGCCGGAGCCGGATGGGCCGGTGTGCAATATCGTTTCGGGTGGGCCGTGTGATGACGAGTGTCAGGCGGGGTATGATGCGGCTTCGATCGAGTGTGGCAAGATCGAGGACGCGGCGCAGCGGAGGGCTTGTCAGGATACGGCGCATGCGAACTACAGAGATTGCCAGGAAAAGTGCGAGCAGGAGGGCTCCAATCGAGTGTGCATCAGAAAGTACGTCAAGTGTCAGCAGTACGCCCCGTATTGGTGTCGGTCAGGAGCCGGACCCACCGTATGCGCCGAATGTCACGACCGATGTAGATCTGGCGACCCTCCGTCCTCTCAATGTGTCCAGTGCGGCTTTTGAGCGTGCCATGACCCTCCACATCGCTACATCCAACCAAGTAGGTCTCGTCGTTCGCCGCGGGATGCGTCTCCCCGTGAGCTTGGTTTCCGATGGCTGGCTCGTGGGTCCCTGCGTTCGGGATCTCGATGCCCAGAGGCGCATGCGCGCGGATTTCTGGGCAGATATCTGGGAGTTCCAAGGGAGAGAGCGCGTGAGGTTTCTGGCGTCGTACCGCCGAACCCTCAAAGCTCTCGGCGCGGACGAGCCCGTCGTCCTCTGGACCTCACTCACCTGGAACGACCGAGTCGCACTATGGGCGCTTTGCTTCTATCGACTCCAGTGCAGGCCCATGCAGCCTGATCTTTCGCTCATCGTCGTGGGAGAATACGAGGAGAGGCATGCGCGTCTCAGCTTTGGCATCACATACGTGACCCTGGAGCCCGCAATGGCACGCAACGCCTGGGGGACAGCGCGCCTTCTGTCGCTCCGCGAGGTTCAAGAGAAGGCGCGTCTGTGGAAAAAGCTCACCGCGTCTTCGCCGATCCTGTCTGGAAAGCCCTTCCGCGAGACGCGGGAGAACAAAGTGCTGCTCGACCTGGGCGTCTACCAGGCCGGACTCTTTCCCAAGCGAACCGCACGCGGCCTCAGCCTCTCGACCTTTGATACGCTTTTGCTCGGCTGCGTAAACCGGACGCCTTCGTCACCCGCGCGCATCCTCGGGCGCGAGAACGAAACGGGCCAGGAGCTCTGGCGCTGGGTCTCCGTGACAGGAGACATCACGATCTTCAATCGCCTCGCCCAATGGGCGGAGCATGGCGCGCTGCACGCCAAACCTTGGACAGCGCCGAACGGCTGGCAGACGGCGCGCTACACCCTCTCCGCCGCCGGCCGTGCCCTCCTGCGCGACGGCCTCTCCTCGATCGACCAAGCCCCGCCGTTCCCAATCTGGGGCGTCACGGCCTACGATCCGAAGGACCCCTGGGTCGTCGTGGAGGAAGCCGGAGGGCGCCCCCATCTCCAGCGGCTCGGGGAGCGCTGAAGGCAGGCGATCTGCTACTTCCGCGCGACCACGCCCCCAAGCACGATCGCATGCATGGCCGCGGAGAGCCGACCCACCTCGTCGCGCTCTTCCATGAAGATCCACGGCGGCGTGAAGCTCTTGTAGGCCCGGAGGATCACCCGCGCCGTGAGATCCGGATCGACCACGTCGAGCTCGCCGGCCTCCGTCCCTCGACGGAGCAGGTCGGCGAGCAGGGCACACTCTTCCTGGTAAAACCGCTCGGACGCGCTCTTCACGGCGGGGCTGCCGCAATGGAAGAGGTCACACGCGTGCGCGCCGCCGTCTGCCTGCGTGAAATACGCTCGCAGCCGCGCGTCGAGCGCGCCCACGAGCCGCTCGCCGAACGAGCGCCCGTCCGCCGCCGCCGCCGCGCGCATCGCGTCGAGCACGACCTCGTACCGCGACCGCGACAGCTCCTCGACGATCGCCTCCTTCGACGTGAATTCGAGGTACACCGTACCCACGCCCACGCCGGCCTCCCGCGCCACGTCCGCCACCGTGGTCTTTTGAGGCCCGTAATGCCGAAGCAATCGATCGGCGGCCTGCAGGATCTGCTCGCGGCGCGCGGTGTCGTTCATGAACCTTCCCTCGAACGGTGAACGAGTTTGCCACAGGTTCACGCGCGAGGGATCCCCCCATCGTCATGGCCTCGCTCGGGGCCGTGCGTCCGGGTCACTCGGTGGGGCGCGGGGCCATCGGGCCGGGGCTGGTGCGGGTCGGAGCGCGCAGATCGGCCGGGGCCGCGCCGCCTTTGGCCGTGCCGGTCGGGGCCGTCGCGGCCGGGGCCTGGGTTGCGGCCGGGGTCGTCCCGGTGGGTTTCGGGGCCGCCGAGGACGCGGGATCGGGGGGCAGGTCGGCGGCGGACATGGCGGGCACGGGCAGCGGGCCAAGGTCGACCTTGGGCGGGCTCGCAGGCACGACGTCCATGGGCTTCGGCGCCGTGAGCGGCTCGGCCGAAGCGGCCGGAGAGGGCGAAGGCGTGCTCTCCTCGCAGCCGAGGGCCAGGGGCACGAGCGCGAGGGCGAGCGCGGCGAGGGCGAGCGACGTCTGCGTGTGCGTCATGCGTTCCGGCTTAACAGAACGGCGGCGCGGCGTCACCGGCGCGCGGTTTGCAGCCCCGGACGGCGGGAGGAGCCATGGTGCGTGGGGCGCTTTGCGGAGGCCTGCTCCTGCTCGGCGGGTGCGTGCTCGTCGTGCGGGAAAACGCGCCGCCCACGTATCTGCCTCTCGTGCGCCAGATCCAGCAGGCCGCGCTGCGGGCGTCCCCGCCGCCCGACATCTACGTCGCCCTCGCGCGCTTCGCCCGGCCCCTCGCGGACTTCAGCATCGCCCTGCGTCGCACCGAGCTCGGCGGGATGCCGCCGGGCGACGCGGACATGGATCGTTTGCTGCGGCTCTTCGCGTTCACGCTCGAAGAAGTGCCCGAAGGCGAGCCGATGGGGACGCGCCTCGCGGCGGAGGAAATGCAACAGGCGGCCGTGGGGATGCGGGGCCCGGGCCTGCCGGGCTCGCCGCCGCGGCGCGAGGCCTTCGTGCACGGCCTCTCCGTCGGCGTGGAGACGCTGCTCGCGCTCGCGCACGGCCCGTACGGCGGCGCGTCGAACGACCTCACGGACCGGACGGCCGAGCTCGAATCGAGCTACGAGGCGGCGATGGCAGAGCCGCAGCCAATGCCTTACGAGGTGGGGCTCGACGTGCTGCGGCGCTCGCTCTTCGTGCTGAAGGCGATCGAGGAGCGCGTGAGCGCGCCGGCGCCCTGAAAGGCCGCTCGTTCAGCGCAGGTCGGTCGCCTCGGTCGTGGCCTCGCGGGCGCGCCGATGCGTCTGGAGCCAGGCGAGCGCGGCCGCGTGGTCATCGAAGAATGCATAAGGGAACGATAACTTCGGCGAGAGCGCCTTCGTCGCGCGCATGACCATTTCGGTGATCACGCGCAGGCCGAAGCCGGCGCCCACGAACGCGAGGGCGTCGTAGTCCGGCACGATGCGGGCTCCCGTCATTCGTACGCGCTGGGGCACCGTCGTCACGCCCGACAGGTCCACCAGGGTGAAGAGTTGCCCCTCCCGCTTTTTTGCTGCGCGGAGCACGTCGGTGAGGGCGACGACGTCCTCGGTGTTGGTGAAGGTCTTGAACTCCGCGATGACCAGGTCGGGCGCCACGAATCTGACGCAATGGTCACCAAAGCGGAGGACCGTGGGCGGGGAGTCGGGCGACATGATGGAAAGATGCTTGTATCGCGCCGGGCCTCGATTCATCAAGCGGCGTGGTTCGAGGCGGCGGCGCTCGGCTGCGATTGCAGCCAGGCGAGCGCTTCCTCTTTGTGCGCGAAGAATGCGCTGGGATAACGCGGCCGTTCGGGCTTCAGGATCCGGATGGCGGCGATGATCATCTCGAGGGCGACGCGCACGCTGAACGGCGCGCCGACGAAGGCCACGGCCGTGTTCTTGGAGGCGTCCTTGCGGGCGCGGACGGCTTCGCGGATGTCGCGGGGGACGCTCCGGATGCGGGAAATGTCCATCAGCACCTTGCACGGGCCTCGCTCGGCCCCCATCCCGTACATGTAGTCGAGGACGCGGCTGAAGGTGTCCACTTCGAGGGGAACCCCGAATTCCAGGACGAGCAGGTCCGGCGGCACGAAGGTCACGACGTGCGGGCCGATGGTGAGGCGTTCCGTCGATTCGTTTGTCATGGGCAGACGAGCTTCCGGCGCCGAGGCTTTGGGGAACCTGCACCCATGATGCCAGGGTTTGCGGGCGTGTCCTAGCGCGAGATTCGCCTGAATGTTGACGCAGCCGTTTGAGCTACCACGATGGCGCACATGTTCAGAGCGTCCCCTTGAACGTGAATCCACCCACGATGTAGGGCACCGTCGCGGCGACCTCCTGCCCCGTTCGATAGGGATTGCGGATCCACCAGCTCACGTTCAGGAAGATGCCGGGCGCATTGAAACGTTTCGGCCCGTTGTGCTCGGGGAATTGCCAGCCGACGAGCGGGCCCGCGAACTCGATCGGCGTGATCTGCTCGGCCCGCGCCTCCTCGCCGGCGATCAGCTCGGCCGGGAAGAAGGTGTGATACACCCCGTGCCGCGCGCCCGCCATGAGGCCAAACGAGGTCACGAAGAGGAGGTCCGTCTCGTTCGAGACCATCCAGCCGTCGTCCATGGCGAGCATGCTGAACGGGAGATCGAAATAAAATCGGTCGCCAGGCGTGATCGTGAAATCGGTATGGATGAACTGCGTGTCCGACACGAGCAGGATCGGCCCGGCCTTGGCCTGCAGGATCACGTCGGCCGTGAAGATGCCCCCGGTCGTCCGATAAGCGAGCCCCTGCTTTCCGCGCTCGACCTGCTTCACGTCGCCGAAATCCTCGGAGACGCGCTTGAACGATTGCAGCGTGTCGTACGTCCCGAAGAGGGCCATTCCCTCGTAGGCGAACAAGAATTGCAAAAAGGCGAGCGGCTGCACGTCGAGGCGCAGCCCTCCGCGGATGAACGCCGGCGTGATCGTCGTGACGGCGTTGATGCCGACGAACGTGCGCTGGAGGAGGATGTTGTCCTGCGGGCCGAGCAGCGGGCGCTGGTAGCCGACGCGGAAGAAACTCGAGAGCCCGAGCGGGTTGTAACGGACCGCGGTCGTGCTCCGGTAGACAAACCCTTTGTGGACGTAGGGTTGTTCGTCCTTGGGGGGTTCTTCTTTCGGCGCCGGGTCGTTCGGGGCCGGATCTTTCGGGGGATCCCCTGCGAAGGCGGGGGGCGCGAAGAGGAGCGCCCCCGAGAGGATCCACGCCCGCGCGCGGCTGCGCGGGCCGGTCTTCAGCAACATGAGGCCCGACGTTACACGATCGGCGCCCCTGACACTATGCGGGCCGCGTGCCTGCCTCCGCGCCGGCCCCGAGCTCGCCCTTCGCCGGGGTCGCAGCGGTGTCGATGATCGAGCGGAGCGTGGGCATCACCTTCGTCCCGCCGAGCACCTCGGAGAGGATCGTCCCGACGTCTTTGCCCTTGAAGAGGCTCACGAGGTTCATGTTCCCCGCGACCTCGGTGAGGAGCAGCTTGTCGCCGAGCGCGACCATGGCCTCGACGAGCTGCTTCTGCACGGCCTGGCGCTCGGCCACGGTCGCGCTCGATTGCACCTCGATGAGCTTGATTTCGAGCTCACGCAGGCGCGTCACGTAGGCAAGCTCGGCCTCGTGCGTGATCCGCTGCGCCTCGACGCGCGCCTCCGCGTCCTTGCGGAAGCCGTCGAGCATCGACGCCTTCTCCTCGTTCTCCCGCGTGAGCCGAGCTTTTTGCGCCTCGGCCTCGCGCGTGTCCGCGAGCGATTGCCGCTCCTTGTGCACGGCCTCGTCCTCGCGCGCCTTCGCGAGCGCCGCCTCATGCGCGAGCTTGCGCGAGAGCTCTTCGAGCTTCGCCGCGCGCACGCGCGCCTCGGCGAGGAGCTCTTGCGTTTGCCGCTCGACCTCGGCGCGGAGCTTCGCCGACGCGAGGGCCTCCTGCGCTTTTCGATCGCCGATCGCGAGCGTCACGCTCTCGGTCTGCACCTTCTGCATGAGCGCGGCGACCTCGCGGTCCTCGATCTCCGCGCCGAGCACCTCGACCTCCGAGAGCAACGTGCCGTTCTCCGTGAAGAGCCGCCCAGGCCGCGCGCCGTCCTTGCGCTCGCCGAGCAGCGTGTCGCGAAACACCGCCGGAAGCTCGGGCCAGAGCGCGGAGAGCGACATCGCGCGGCATTTGCCGCGCACGATGGAGCGGAGGCGATCCACGATGAACTGGATGTAGTTCTCGTGGTTGAACCATTTGTCTTTGTGGTCCGCGAGGAACTCGACCGAATACGAGACGCGCACCGAGATCCTGACGAAATCGGCCGTCTCCACGGTGATCTTGTCGGAGATGCGGTTGCCCACGGTGCGCAAAAAACACGTGCGGAGCGGCTCGTCGTCGCTCTTCGGCGTCCCCGTCGAGAGCGAGAGCGAGGTGAGCGACTCCTCGTAGCCGAGCAGCGTCACGCAAGGCCCCTCCACGACGCGGCGCGAATTCGCGCTCGTCACGAGCACGGCCGTGTTGTTCGGCACGAGGATCGAGAGCGCCCACGGCGTGGTGATGGCCCGCTGCGTCTCCTTGTGCGGCTCGTTCGAGGCGATCCACAAGTTCCAGTCGTCCGCCGGCACGGTGCGCGTGACCTGCACCTCCTTGCGCGGATCCACGAGGTACGATTGTTTGCCGCGCACGAGGCGCACCTCGCCGGTCGCGAGGTCACGCACGTAAATGCCGCTCTTCTGGTCGATGCCGATCGCCTCGATGAAGACGCGGCTCTGGTCGTTGCCCACGACGGCCTGGCCGGTCTCGGGCGAGAGGCACTCAATTTCGTTGAAGGGGACGAAAAACGTCGAGACGCCCGTGAGGAGCAGCTCGTCGCCGGGGAAATACTCGTCCTTCGCGAGCTCGAAGCCACGCGGCAATTTCGCGGCGAGCTCCGCCCGCTTGATCGGCGCGATGACGCGGAGCCAGAGCGCGCGCTGCGGCAAAAGCTCGTAAGCGTCGTACACGCGGTTGCGCGAGCCGAGGGTCATGAACGTGTCGTACGGCCCGGGGAAGACACGCGCGGGGCCGACCTTGATCTCGCGCTTGCCGTCGGCGTCCACGATCACGCAATACTCTTTTTCGCCGAGCACGACTGCGCGGCGAATGAGCCGCGCCTGCCGCGCCTCGGCCTCGAGCGCGCGACGGACCGCAGAAGAGGCGAGCAGATCCTGCACCGCCGCGGCGCCGATCTTGGCCTCGGCCGCAATCGCCGCCGCGGGCGCGGGCGCGGCCTGCGGCGGGGGCGGGGAGGGCGCGGCCTTGCGTCCGCGCATGCGCGCCGATTGATCGATGAACTGGTTCGGCACCTTGCTGCGCGCCTGGCCCCGGAGCCCGGTCGCCTCGTCGTCGGCCGCGTATTCCTCCAGCGCGGCCGTCTCCTCGCCGCTCTGCGCGAGGACCTGTCGCGCGATCGCCGCGCTGATGGCCGCGCCGCTGTCGTCGATCGACGTATCCGGCACGATGTCCACGCCCGTCGGCGGGATGTAAAACTGCGTATCGAGGCCTCGAATCACGATGAGCTGCCCGCGCTTGAGCGGCACGGGGGAAAGCGCGTCCACGGTGGTCGTCGGCTGCTCGTCGAGGTTCTCCGCCGTGGCCCGCGTGATCGCCGCCGATCGCGCTGTCACCTCGTAGTAAGGCGCGTTGTTGTCGACCTCGCCGTACACCTTGACGACGAGGTATTGATTCGAGGCGAGCTCGTGCGCGTCGCGCACGTCGGCGCGCTGGCCGGGGCGCAGGTAAAAAGAGCACGGGCCCGGGATCATCGAGCGCGTGCCATTGCGGAGCGGGCGCGACTCGTTGCGGCCATTCTTGAAGCGGCCGTTCGGGCCGCTGTCGCTCTCCAGGAGCGGGTTGAAGAGGACCGCGTACTGGTTGTCCCCGAGCTCCACCATGCTCTGGGGTTTGCCCGTGGTGTCCTCGCGGAAACCGCCCATTCCGTCGTCGATGACGACCCGATCGGCCGCGGTCGGCGAGACCATTGTGGGCCCGACGTGCAAGGTGACCTCGCCTTTGTCGTCGTCCTGAACCCACAAGAATTGCCGCTCGGTGACGGGTATCTTTCGGCTCGTCCGTTCCATGACCCCTCGCTCTTCCTTTGAAGGCTTATGCTGGGCCCCAGGGAAACACGGATCGTGCCAGCCGAGAAGAGCCGCGAATTACCGGCGCGTGACGCGGAGCCTGCGCCGTTCCGGAGCACCGGCGCTCTTTTCTGGAACGATCGGGCGCGCGACGCGACGGCTCGACGGTAACGGCCGCTCCCCCAGGCTCTCGGCGCGCTTTTTCTTGGCGATGAGCGCCGCGAGCTCATCGCGCGTGACGCCGAGCCGCGCGGCCGTCTTGTGGGCGAGCGAAGTCTTGGCGACCCCCGGGCGGAAGCCATACGTGGGGCGCTCGTTTTCGTCGAGATCGACTTGCAAAAATTCGAGGTGCGGGACAGGCGGCTCGTCTTCAAGGTGCGTGGCCAGCGTGAGGAGGTGCGTGGTCAAGAAGACCGGTGATTTGAGCTCCGGGAGGAGCGAGATCACGAGCCGCGCGATCTCTTCGCCCTCGGAGGGGTTCGTCCCGGAGCAGAGTTCGTCGAGCAGCACGAGCGAGCCGAACCCGAGCTCCTCGAAGAGCCGGCGGATCCGCAGGAGCTCCATGCCGAGCTGCCCCTCGGGCTGATCGCTGCGCGCCTCCTCGATGAGCGAGACGAACATGCCGGCGAGCTGCGGCAAGACCGCGCGTTCGGCCGTGACGAAGAGCCCCGCCTGGCCGAGGAGCTGCGCGAGCCCGATCGACTGGAGCAGGCGCGTCTTGCCGCCCGAGTTCGGCCCCGTGACGATGACGACGGCGTCGCCGTGCGCCGTTCCGAGGTTCGAGGGGACGGGCTTGGATTTGCCGGCGAGGAGCAGCGGGTTGTAGAGGCGATCGATCACGAGCCCGGCCTCGCCGGGGGGCACGAGTTCGGCGAGGCAAACGGGCAAACCCTTGTCCCGTGCGAGGTCCGCGAGCCCGAGGCCGGCGAGGTAAAACTCCATGTCGCCGAGGAGCTGGAAGAGGAGCGCGACGGGGCGCTCCATGCCGCTGAAGACGTCGTCGAGGAGGCGCTCGGTGACCTCGCCCGGCGTGACCCGATACCCGCGCAAGAAGAGGCGGAGCCGTGAGAAGAAGCGGGCGATGGCGGAGGTGTGGAGGGGGTTGTCCTGGTTCTCGCGGATGCGGACGATCTGGAAGGTGCGCAAGGTGCCGTCGACGCCGACGCGGACGCGAAGGTCGACGGTGCCGAGGTGGCGCTCGTGATCGAGGAGGGCTTCGAGCTGCTGGTACGCTTCGCTCTCTTTCGCGGCGATGCCAAACGCGCGGATCCGCGCGACGCCGGAGGTGGCGCCGGCGAAGGCGCCCGCGAGGTCGTCGACGACCTCCTGCACGATCCGCAGGATTTCGAGGCGTCGATGGGTATCACCACCGCGGCGTGACCCGCCCTCGGCGCAAAACGCCGCCCGAAGCGCAACGAGGCGCTGGTAGATGCGCTCGAAGTCGCGGCGAAGCTCGGGGCTGCCCGCGAGTTCGGCGAGGATGCGCTGGCGGAACGTGACGACGCGGAGGTCGGCTGGCGGCTCGGAGATGGCGCGGAGGAGGTAGGGCAAGCAGGGCGCGACGGTCCGGCCGCCGATGCGGATGCGCAGGGCGCGGGTGACGAGGTCTTCGAGGAAGATGTCCCGTTCGAAGTCCTTGCGATCCCACGTCGAGGACGGGAGCGCGGCGGCCGCGAGGACACGCTCGAAGGCGTCGAGGGAGGTGCCGAGCGCGAAGGCGAAGGCGAGGGTCTGGTGGAGCTCGTCGAGGTCGACGCGGACTTCCGCCTCGTCACAAAGGAGGTCGGGGACGGGAACGGCGTCCGCAGCAAGGGGGGCCTTCGAGGTCATCGCGAGGGAGACGGATGGTACCTCGGAGACGCTTCCGCGATCGACGTTGTCACGAAACGCGTCCGTCGCCCGATGATCCACCCGAAGCGCCATGACCGACATGCTCTCCACCTCCGCTCGGATCCTTGGAACCTTCGTGTTGGTTTTGTTCCCGGCTTGTGTTGTTCCGGCGCGGGGATCCGGTCGGCCCGCCCAGAGCGCGGTTCACGAGGAGAGCGCCGGGCGGACCGAAGCCCCGCACATTTCCCGCGTGCTCGCCTTCCCTTCGCTGCGCTCCGTTTCGGCTCCCGCCTCCACCGAGGACGTGGCCTCCCGGAGCACGTTGAACCCTGGTCCTGACGAACCTGTAGCCATGCCCACTTGGCCCGAGGGGACGAGGTCGAGCAAGTTGCCGAGCGGGCTGTTCAACCCGATGCCGGAGGGGGTGATCGCCGGGTACCGGGCCGATACCGGGCTCGACGTGATGGGGATCAAGAAGCCGGTGTACGCGATTGCGTCCGGGTATGTCGATTACGCCGAGGCGGGGCACACGCTCTGGACCGGTCCGCGTGATACGCCGTATTGCGTGCGCATCGAGCTCGATACGCCGATCCCGTACGGGGACCGCAAGATCACGCACATCTATTACGCGCACCTCTCCGAGCTCGCGCACGTGCAGCCCGAGGGCAAGACGCCGAGGACGCGGATCGAAGGAGGCGACCGGATCGGGACGTCCGGGGTGGCGAACGGGAGCTGGCATTTGCACCTCGGCTTCCTGCTGGACGGCGAGGTGGAGCAGTATTGGGGGACGTTCCTGCTCGAAGACGAGATCCGGAAGGTGATGGGCGATTACCGAAAAGGGGCGCGGCTGCCGAAGGAGTGAATCGTCAGTAATAAAACCCGACGATCCCTTCGCCCTTCCGCGACGTTTCGCCCACCCAGCTCTGCACGGCCACGATCGCATCGTGCACGTCGTCCGTCTCCGCGTGGATCTGGACCTCCCCGAACCGCTTGTGCCCCGCCACGACCTGCTCCGGGCTCCAGTAGCCGTGCACGGGGAAATCGTCGGGGGGCGGGAACCTGCAGAGCGCCTTGCCAATGTACAGGTCGCGAAAGGGGAGCGTCTCGTCGAGCCCCGATTTCTTCCAGTCCTGCTCGACGGCCTCCATGAACGACCACCGGATCGAGGAAAAGGCATTGTTGTTCAGGTACCGGCCGAAGTGCTCGACGATTCGCTCGTAGGCATAGGCATACATGAATCCGTGCCCCTTCTCGGGGACCGTGCCCATGATCAACGCCTTCACCGCGTCGAACGGCGTCGGCGCGCCGTCCGCGATCTCGGATTCGAACCAGTTCGCCTGCTGGGCGAGGTGCGCCTTGAACCGGCCGCAAATCTGCCGCCGCAGCTTGTCGTCGCCGCTGCTGAAGACGGGCTTCAGTTTGTCGAACTTGACCGCATACGCCATCACGCTGTAGCTCATCGTTTTCCTCCTACTGGATGCGACCGCGCGCCTCGATCGGCCAAACCTCGACGAGCCGGTCGTCCTCGACCACGTGGTAGTGGTCGTGCAGGTTGATCGTCGTGTCGCAATGGCTCGGCACGAGCAGCACCTTGTCGCCGACCCGCACGTCGCTCCCCTCGCCGTCGAGCTCGATCCGGCCGTGCTCGTCCCCGGCGAACGTATACCGCGCGCCCGCGATGCCTCGCACCCTCGGCGGGCCGCTGTCGTTCGAGAGCGCCTTCATTCCCGCGTCCACGATCACGTCCGTCGTGCGCGTCCGGCTCACGACCGTGGTCAGGACGAAGAGCGCTTGCTCGAATCCCACACCTTGCACCGTGCCATAATGGTCGTCCATCACCACGTACGAGCCCGGCTGGATCTCCGTGATGCCCGTGGCTTCGAGGGCAAACGTCGAGGTGCCCGTGCCGCCGGTGGAGACGATGTCGAGGGGCAAACCCGCGCCGCGGACGAGGTCCGCCGTGTCCGTGAGCTTCTTCATCGAGGCGCGCCAATACGTTTCGCGCTCGTCGCGGCCCTGCACATGCTGCAAATGCCCCTCGTACCCCTGAAGCCCGACGAGCACGAGGCCCGGCATCGTCGCCACCTGCTGCGCGAGCGCGAGCGCCGGTTCGCCCGGCAAAACCCCCGTGCGCCGCTGCCCCACGTCCACGTCGACGAGCGCCGGGATCTTCAGCCCGACCCGCGCCGCCGCGTCCGAGATCGCCCGCGCCGCGCCCGCGTCGTCCACGACCGTGAGGACGATGCCGTGCCGCGAGAGCGCGAGCAGACGATCGATCTTCGTGCGCCCGACGATCGGCGTCGACACGAGCACCTCGGGGATGCCCGCGCGAATCATCACCTCGGCCTCGCCGAGCTTCGCCGCCGTCACGCCGATCGCGCCCGCCGCCATCTGCTTGTGCGCGAGCAGGGGGCACTTGTGCGTCTTCACGTGGGGCCGCAGTCGCACCGCGCCGTGGATGAGCCGATCGGCCATCGCGCGGATGTTCCGCTCGGCTGCCGCAATGTTCAGGATGAGCGCGGGCGTGTCGATTTCGCCGAGCGCTTGGCCCCTCGTCCCTTCGAGCATGGCTGGTTCGTCCTCCCTCCCTGCCGCGTTACGCCCCCATGTGCGCCGCGAGATCGAGGGTCCGTCGATGCTCGGGGACGAGCTCGACGAAGCTCCGGCGATGCGCAGGCCGCGTGAGCGAAGCCGCGCGCTCCTCGATGCGCCGCTTCGCGATGGAGAGCGCGCGCCGCGCGCCCTCGGTGTCCCCCGTCGCCGCGAGCGCCTCGGCGAACGCGAGCCGCACGATCCCTTCGCCCTCCTCGGCCGCGCCGCCGCGCGCCGCGAGCGCGCTGATCCCCTTCTCCGCCATGTGCAGGGCCTCGCGCGTGCGCCCGCGCATGAGCTCGACCATCGCGAGCACGCCCTGCGCGTACGCGTGGAGGGGCATGCCCGCGAGCGCGTCCACGGCCGCGCTCGCCTCGGCGTCCGCGATGTCGAGCTTGCGGGCGTAGAGCGCCGCGATCGCGAGGTAGATCCGCGCGCCGGCTTCGAGCCTGCGGTTGCGCTGGAGGAGGGCCTCGCGGATGCTGCGGGAGAGGAGCGTCTGGGCCTCGTCGAGCCGGCCCGTGTGTGCCAGGGAAAACCCGAGGTTTTGCTGGGCCGCGCCCACGATCTGCGAGAGCCCTTGGGCCTCGCTCGTCTCGAGTGCGGCGCGCGCGGCGAACTCGGCTTCGACGTAGGCGCCGATCGCGTTCAGCAGCGCGGCCTGGTTGCTTCGGTGGAGCGCGACGCTGCGCACGTCGCCGATCTCCGTGAAGGCCTGGATGACCTGCTCCACCGCGCCGACCGCGCCCGCCGCGTCCCCCATCGTGTGCGCCCGCAGCGTGTCGGCCTCGTGCAGGCGCGCGCGCGACGAGGGCTCCCGGCGCGCCTCCTCGTGCCCTGCGGCGAGCTCGTGCAAGGACTCGGCGAGCTCGTGCCGCCCGAGCACGTAAAACGCCGCGGCGACGCGCGCGCACGCGGCGATCTGCGTCGGCCGCGGCGAGGGCTTCGGCGCGGAGACGACCTCGGCGAGCGCTGCCGCCACGGGATCGAGCGTGCCCGGATCGCCGAGCTTGGTCGCGCACGTGGTGACCTCGCTCGCGGCCGCGCACCAGGCGTCGGTGCCGCGCGGCAGGACGGTGAGCGCATGCTCGGCTTTGCGCATGGCCTCGACGTTCTCGCCGCGCCACCGGTGCGCCTCGGCCTGGATCACGAGCAGGCGGCCGAGATCCTCGCCGAGCGCGCCGCACTGGATGCCACGCTCGGCGCACGAGAGGGCCTTGCCGAGATCGCCGCCGAGGAGCGCTTGCTCGGCTGCGCGGGAGAAATGCGTGATCGCCGTGTCGAGCTGGCCCGCGCGGAAGAGGTGCTCGGCGAGGCGCATCGGATCGGGCTCTCCGGCCGCCATGAGGCGGCGCGCCGCGAGCTTGTGCCCGAGCACGCGGTCCTCGTCGGTGAGCATCGCGTAGGCCGCCTCGCGCACGTAGGCGTGCCGGAACGAGTACATCTCCACGATGTTCTCGTGCCGCGTCAGGCTCACCTCGCGTAGCTCCAAGAGCTCGCGCGTGCAGAGCTCGCCGAGCAGCGTTGCGGCGTCGCGCGTCTCCTCGCCGAGCAGCGCCGCCACGTCGGCTTCGGTGAACACGTCGCCGTAGACGCTCGCCGCGCGGAGCGCCCGCCGCGCGCGGGGATCGAGCTCTTCGAGCGTGCCTTGCACCATCGCGATCACGCTCTCCGGCAGCGCTCGATCGCGGCCGCGCGCGGCCGCGCGCACGAGCTCTTCCAGGAAAAACGCATTCCCGCCCGCGCGCTCCACGACCTGCGTGATCACCGTGCTCTTCGCCCGCGGCCCGAGCACCGCGCGCACGAGCCTCTGGCTGTCGCCGTCCGCGAGCGGCGCGAGCGAGATCGTGAGCGGCGCGCGCGCGGCCCAGAGATCCGGGAACGTCCGCGAGAGCTCCGGTCGACCGAGCGCGAGCACCACGAGCGGCAAGCGCTGCGCGAGCGCCGCGTCGACGAGGTTCAAGCTCGGAAGATCTCCGAAATGCAGGTCTTCGAGCACGAGCAGGAGCGTGCCGGCGCGGCCCTCGGCGACGACGAGCTCCTCGAACGATCGGCGGATCCGGTCGCCCATCAACGTCGTGTTGCTCCGGGCGGCGACGAGCCCCGGGCGGCCCTCGCCCTCGAAGGGCAAACCCGAGGCTTCCCCGAGAAACTCCGCCACGGACGCGGCGCGGATCGGATCGAGGTGCCGGCCGACGCGCGCCCGCAGCTTGCGCCGCGCGACCTCCAGCGGCTCGCCTGCCATCACGTTCGCCGCCCGCCGGAGCGCCCGCGCGAGCAGGCCAAACGACGAACCCGCCGCCATCGGATCGCCCTGGCCGATCCAGATCTCCACCGGCCGGCCTCGCTCGCCGAGCCAGCGCAGAAGCTCGTGCCGCAGGCGGGATTTGCCGATCCCCGCCTCGCCCGTGACGATCACCACGCGCGGCGCACGCTCGCGCTCGGCCTCCTCGAAGATGCGCTGGATCGCGCCGAGCTCGACGTCTCGACCGACACACGGCGTGGGCCGGCCGAGCAGCGTCCGCGCGGGTTCGCCGACGTCACGCTCGCCGAGCAGGAAGAGGCCTTGCTCGTCGCCGCTCACGTCGAAGCGCGCGCCGAGCAGGCCCGCGGTCACGTCGTCGACCGCGATCGCGTCGCGCGGCGCGCGCGAGAGCATGGGCAGGAAGGGCTCGATCGTCGCCGAAGCCGGCGCCTCGCCCGCGCTCTCGGCCGCGACGATCGCCGCGCGCTCGCCGTCGACATGATCCCCGAACGCGAGCGCGCATTTCGCGGCCCGCGACGCCTCGTCCGTCGCCGCCCCCGAGCCGTGGAACGTCACGAGCAGGTGCCCGTCGAGCAGCTCGTCGACCGCCCCGCCGAATCCTGCGGCGACACGTTCGAGCGCGGTTTTTCCTTCGGAATTCGCGTCCGGCCCTTCCGGCAGCCGCACGATGAGCACGCAGCGGACGCGCCGCTCGTGCGCCCCAAGCGCGTCGCCAGGCAGCGAGACGGCCTCGACCGTGGTCTCGTCGAGGTCCGCTTCGAGCGCCCGCTCGATCTCCAGCGCGAGCGCGCCTGCGTTCGCCGGCCGCTCGTCCACCGCACGCGCCAGCATCCGCGCGAGGAGCGCTTCGAGCCAGGGCGGCGCATCGGGCCGGAGCGTGCGCAGCCGTGGCGCGTCCTCGACGACCACGCGCACGAGGTACGAGAGCGCGTCGCCGCCCTCGAAGAGCCGTTTGCCCGTGAGCGCGTGCAGCATCAGGCAGCCGAGGGCGAACACGTCCGCGCGCGCGTCGAGGTTCTGCGCGCCGCGCGCCTGCTCCGGCGCCATGTACCCCATCGATCCGAGCAAGACGCCCTTCTGCGTGAGCTCCTTCGTGGCGCCGCCGAGGCGCGCGATCCCGAAATCGATGATCTTCGGCCGCTCCAGATCGCCGTCGAGCAGGATCACGTTCCCGGGCTTCAAGTCCCGGTGCACGATCCCCTGCGTGTGCGCGACCGCGAGCGCCTCCGCGAGGTGACGGAGCAGCCGCACGGCGCCGTCGATCGGCAAGGTTTGTCGCTGGATCCGCCGGTCGAGGCTCTGGCCCGAGGCCCACTCCATCGCGATATAGGGGAAGCTCCCGTCGCGGCCGTGCGCGACGTACTGCACGATGCCGGGATGCACGAGCGCGGCCATGATCTCCGCCTCGCGTTCGAAGCGCTCGATGTTCGCCGCTTCCTCTTCGAGGAGGACCTTGATCGCGACGACCTCGCCCGTCGTGTGGTCCGTCGCGCGAAACACGCGTGCCATGCCGCCTTGGCCGACGACCCCTTCGACGACGAACCGTCCGTCGACCACCTGGCCCGGAAGCATGGGGCGCCAAGTATCCGCGCAAAGTTCGGCGCGGTCCATCCCCACGAAAGGGCGGCTCCTCGCGAAGCGTCGAATTTTTGCTGGGTTCGCGGCAGACGGCCCCCCGGCGCGCGCATCACGCGGGCCGGGGGGCGGGGAGGGGAGGTGCGTCCTGTAAAACTACGGCGCGGCCGGCGGCGCGACGTGGACGCCGCAACGGTAGAACGTGCTCGAGACCTCGGCGTCTTGCGAGGCCGCCTCGACCTTGAGCTTCAGGCTGGTGACGCCGCTCGGCACGGCCACGTCCTGGAGGAAGAGGTCCTTCGCCTCGGTCTCCGTGGCGACGCCGCCGGCGATCGCCATGTTGTTCGCGCCGAGCACCGAGACCTTGAGGCCGCGCAGGCCCGAGCCCGAGCGCTGGCCGCCGCAGGCGACGCTGATCGTGGCGGAGCCGGCGGGCACGTCGACCGAGTAGTAATCGATGTCCATCGGGGCCGTGTCGATGTCGCCGTCGACAAAGTAGCTCGTCGTCGTGCCGTTCGGCGTGGCCTTCAGGGCCTCGGGCGCGTCGACGGAGTCGTTCGTCGCCGCCTCGATCGGGTTCGAGCCCGAGCCGCCGTGGTTCACGAAGTAGAAATCGTTCTCCCCGGCCGTCGAGCCAGCCTTGCGCGTCATGAAGAACAGGTAATCGGTCCCGAGCTCGCAAGGCACGGCGATCTGCGCGGGCGTCTGGCCCGTCGTCACGTCGACCTGCGCGATCTTCTTCGTCGGATCCGCGGCCGTCGTCACGTACGCAATCACGCCCGACGTGGCCGTCGAGCCGCTGCCCACGTCGCCGCCCGGATAGAAGTCGAAGTTGCAGACGGCGCGATCGCCCATCACCGTCACGGCGTCTGCCGGGACGTTGAAACTCCAGACGTCGACGTCCGTCGCGCTCGTGTAGCCGCCCCACTGGAGCGAGAGGTAATAGTTGCCGCTCTGCGGATTCTTCGAATACTCGACGGCCGTGGCCTGTTCGGCGGCGTCGTTCGGCTCCACCTCGGCCGCGATGCTGTCGAGCGTCGCGTCGAGGATGCCCGCGCCGATCGCATAGTCGTACGTGGTGATGTCGGCCGAAGGCGCGCAGCCCGGAGCCCCGCCCACCCACACGTTGCATTCGGTGACCCGCATGCAGTACTCGTCGTCGTCCGACGCCGGGAGAATCGTGTAGAGCGAGCTGTCGTTGCTCGAACGCGGGAACGGATCGTCGTTCTCCGCGATCTGCACCCATTGCGCGCCTTGCTTCTTGTAAAGCGTGAGGACGAGATCCGGGTACGTGTTGTCGAATTCGTCCTGCGGGGGCTTCGCGTCTGTCGAAAGCAGAATGGCTTGCCCCTTCGCGCCCTTGAACTTGTAGAAATCCTCGTCCGCATCGATCGGATCGAGCGTGTCCTGCAAACCGGGATCGTCGAGGAATAGCTCCGTCGCGGTATCGCAACTCACGTTCGAATCGGCCGTCGAGCCGCCGGAGCCCGATTGCGCGACGCTCGACGAACTCGAGCTCGAGCTCGAGCTCGAAGCGCCGCCGCTGCCGCCCGTGCCGCCGCTGCCGGTGGTGTTCGACCCGCCATCCCCGCAACCGGCGCCGGCCGCGAGGACGGAAAGCCCGGAAGAAATGACGAGCCCAAGCAAAACGTTCCTGCGCATGAGACCTCCACGAGCGGTCCAGGGCGCGAGGCTTGTCGCCGCGCCGCACCGAGGACCGAAGAAGAATACATTCTTACAACCCTCGGCCGGACGCATCAAGGACGAAAAACCGCTTTCGCCCCGTGTGGTTCCGCTCGGAGTTCGATTTTCTCGGAGTGCGCGGCGGCTGCTAATTTCTTAACGCTCGACGGGCATTCCCATCGCCCGGCGCACGTCGTCGAACGCGGCCGTGAAGCGTCCATCCCTGCCGCGCAACACGAGAGGCGGCTCGATTTCTGGAGCGCGAGCCGCGTCAGGGCGGCGCATCACATAGACCGAAAACAGCGGGTCCTTGCCCTCGCGCGGGACGACGTCGCGGTACCGCTCCAGCACGAGCCCGGCGCCCACGGCCGCGGCCTCGACGCGCGGGCGCTGGCGCGAGGCGGCGCAGCCCACGAACGGCGCGTCCTCGGCGAGCAGGCGCGCCGCGGCGAGGGCGTAGTCCTCGACGCCGCCGCGCCATTCGAAGCGGCACGGGCCGCATTGCACCTTGCTCGACTCGATCCCCGTGCCCTTCGGCAGATACGGCGGCGTGCCCGTCACGAGCTCCGCGCCTGCGAGGCCCTCGGTCGTCAACGGATCGCGCAGATCCCCAAAACGCACGGCGCACCGATCGTCGACGCCGTTCCAGGCGAGCGATCGACGCGCGAGGCCGGCGCTCACGTCCTGCGCCTCGACGCCCGTCACGCGCGCCTCCGCGAAGGCCCACGCGACGAACAGGAGCACGGTGCCGATGCCGCAGCCGAGATCGACAGCGCGGCGCGGGGGCGCGTGGCGGAGCTGCTCGATTGCGTACCAGGCCGTGACGAGGTCGTCGGCCGACCAGCGGTGGCCGTCGACGCGCTGGAGAATGCGGAAATCACCGGCCAGGTAGCAGAGGTCCTCGCCGGGGCCGGGCCAGACGTCCTCGCGATCGGGCGTCCGCGGCTGCGGGCCCGGAGCGACCCAGCCGGCGGGGCGGCGCGCGGGGCGCACGATCCCCGAGCCTTTGGCGGCGGCGAGCTGGTCAGGTGCGGATGCAGGCAGCATGGGGGCCGTTGTCTACCACGAGGGCATGGGGCGGCGCCATTCCAACATCGCAAAAATGATCGGTCGCAGACGGATGCGAATGGGTTCGCCGTCTCCGCCGAGGGGCTCGGAGCGCGGAGCGAGAGGTGTTATTCTCCCGCCTCGCCATGAAAACCGCTTCGATTCTTTCGGCGTGCCTTGCCCTGACCGTAGCGACGACGGCGTTTGCCGTCCACGGGTGTTCCGGGGACGAATCGGCGTAGGCGGCGCGGGGGATGGTCCCGGAAAACTCACTGCGGCGGAGTGCTTCGCCGACGATTTCGTCAACCCGCAGAGCAATGGACCCGATTGCGATCAATACGATCCCACAATCGGATCGCATTGCATGGGGACGAACCACCAGGACATCGCGGGCGTCGACTTCCCGAACGGCGTGTTCGTGGTCTTCGCGAACAACGACGAGTGTTCTTCCTGCTCGAAGATCTCTGCGGGCACGGCTTCGAGAACGACAACCCCGCCGCGCCGTGCTATCGAGGTCCGAACACCCCGCGCTGGTTCGATCTCACCTGCATCCACCCGAACCCCGCAGGCCACGACCACATCACGGACATGTTCATGGCCGTCGTGAACGAGTGATCAAAAAGGAAACACCTCATGGCCGAGCTCGTATCCCTCGCCGAAGACCTCTGGGCCGCGGAGCACCCCCTGCGGGTCGCCGGCTCTGTCCGGATGAACGCGCGGATGACGGTGGCGCGCCTCCCGGGGGATGAGCTCTGGGTGCATTCGCCCATTCCGATCGACGATACGCTTGCCGCCGCACTCGCGAAACTCGGGCGCGTCGCGTACCTCGTCGCGCCGAACCTGTATCACAACCTCTACCTCGGCCCCGCGTCGGCGCGTTTTCCCGAGGCGCGTGTCTTCGCGCCGCCGGGGCTCAAAGAGAAGATCCCCTCGCTGCGCATCGACGAGGTGCTGTCCGGGGAGGCGCCCGCTGCGTGGGCCGGCGTCTTCGAGCAGCGCCACGTCGAGGGCGCGCCGCAGATGGAGGAGGTGGTTTTCCTGCACCGCCCGAGCAAGACGCTCGTCGTCTCGGATCTCCTGTTCAACATCGAGCGGCCCGAAGGCCTCGCGACGAAGATCGTGCTGACGATGATGGGGACGCGCGGAAAACTCGCGCGAAGCCGGATGTGGAATTTCATCACGAAGGACAAGGCCGCGTGGAAGGCCTCGGTGCGCGGGGTGCTCGCTCTCGATTTCGATCGGCTGATCATGGCGCACGGTGACGTCGTCGCTTCGGGCGCGAAGGCCCGCGTGAGCGAGGCGCTCGGCCCGTACGTTTGAGCCGCAAGGAAACCATCTCATGACCGAACTCGTATCCATCGCCGAAGACCTGTGGGCCGCCGAGCACCCCCTGCGGTTCGCCGGCTTTGTCCGAATGAACGCGCGGATGACGGTGGCGCGCCTCCCGGGGGATGAGCTCTGGGTGCATTCGCCCATTCCGATCGACGATACGCTCGCCGTCGCGCTCGCGAAGCTCGGGCGCGTCGCGTACCTCGTCGCGCCGAACCGGTTTCACAACCTCTTCCTCGGCGCCGCGTCGGCGCGTTACCCGGAGGCGCGTGTCTTTGCCGCGCCGCGGGTGCAGGAGAAGATCCCCTCGGTCCGCATTGACGAGGTGCTCTCCGCCGAGCCGCCTGCCGCGTGGGGCGGCTCCGTCGATCTGCGGCTCGTCGAGGGCGTCCCGATGGTGTCCGAGGTGGTGTTCCTGCACCACGCAAGCCGGACGCTCGTCGTGTCCGACATCCTGTTCAACATCGAGAAGCCCGAGGGCCTCGTATCGAAGCTCGTCTACGCGGCGCTCGGCACGAACGGAAAGCTCGCGATGGGCCGGGAGTGGCCGCTGATCGCGAAGGACCGCGCGGCGCTGCGCGCGTCGTTGCGCGAGGTGGCCGCGCTCGATTTCGATCGGCTGATCATGGCGCACGGCGAGGTCGTCGCCTCGGGCGCGAAAGACCGGGTGCAAGCGGCGCTATCGCCCTACCTCTAAGCCTCAGCGCGTCTCGCCGATCGTGCCGACCTGGAAGGGCCGTTTGCCCTTGGGCCAGCGGAGCTTCAGGAATTTTTCGCCGCCCTCGAACGTGAGCTTCGCGCGAAGATCCGTGCCCTCGACGTAAGGCACGAGGAGCTTGCCCACGCCCTCCTCCGCGCTCGCTTTCGTCTGCGTTTGTCTGCGCCCTCTCTCGATGTCGAGGGCGGTGATCTTCACCTTGCCCTCGCAGCGCATCCAGAACCAGCTCTCGACGATCTTCGTCTTGCATCCGACCGCGCCCGAGCCCGTCACGAGCACCTCTTTTTCGGCGGCGAGCGCCTCGTCCGCGGGCGCCGCGGCGAGGCCCTCGACGTCGGGCAGGATCTTCGCGTCTTCCTGGGCTTGCGCTTTTGCATCGGCCTCGGCCTTTGCGGCGGCCTCGGCCTTCGCGGTGGCGGCCATTTCTTCGCAGCGCGAGGTGTCGCGCTCCTTGAACGCGGGCCACCTGCCGCCATTGAAGAGTCGATCTTCGAGGCCACTCGCATTTTCGGGCATCTCGAAGGAGAACGTCTCGTCCTTGCTCTGCTCGGGATGCTCGTAGGGCCGGTAGTTGAAGGCGGGCTTGGCCTTCGTCCCCGGGCGGAGCGAGATCACCACGGCGTCGGCCCAGCCGTAATTCGCCGCCAAGATCTCTTCCTTGGTCGCCATGCTGCCGCCGCCGGGGGAGGCGCCGTTGTAGCCGCCGAGGCTCTTGTTGTATTCGCGCTGGCCGCTCGTCGGGCAGCCGATCAGCACCCACTCGCGGACTTCGAGCATTTTGCACGCCTGGATGAACTCGCCCTCCTCGTAGCCCTCCCAGCCGAGCTTTGCCATCGGGGCCTGGCACCATTCGAGGGGCGTGGGGCGCGACGAGCGGACGATGTTTTTGGGCTTTTCGGGCGCGGCCGCCGCCGTCGTTTCCGGCGTGGGCGTGGGCGCGGCCTCGCTCGGCGCAGGCGTAGCCTCGCTCGGCGCGGGCGCGGCGGCGGGCGCGGCGCTCTCGGTCGCAGGCGCGGGGGGCGTCGCGTCTTTGCTGCAGGCCGCGAGGAGCACGAGGGCCGCGGGGCCGAGGAGGCGAGGGGAGAAGGTCGCGCGTCGCATCTTGGTGGGCATTCTCGCAGAGAGCGGGCGCACATGTCGAGGCGCGTGATGGGTGGTTTTCGGATGTCGTGATTCCGCGTAATCTTGTCGTGCGAATGAAAACGCACGACGCTCGAAAAGACGAGGCCGCGTGGCACCCGGCGCGCGCGCTCGCGCATCCCGCGTGGTGGATGGCGCTCGCCGTGCTCGCGGGGAATGATCACGTCCTCAAGGGCAGCGGCCTCGTCCCCGGGTTTGTGACGGGCAAGTTGAGCGACGTGGCGGGGTTGTTCCTCGCGCCCGCGCTGCTCGCGACGCTCGTCCGCGCGCGAGGGCGGCGCGCCGTGATCGGCTGCCACGTGGCCGCGGCCGTGGTGTTCTCGGCGCTCGAGCTTTCGGAGGGCCTCGCCGCGGCGTGGGACGCGGCGCTCGTGGCGCTCGGTTTGCCTTTCCAAACCTGGGCGGATCCGACGGATCTGCTGGCGCTTCCTTTCGTGGCGCTCGGCTACCGGGTGCTCACGCCTTCGATGCGGGAGGTTCGAGACGACAAACCGCGGCGTGGGCTTCGGCCGATCGAGATCGTGGCGGCGGCCGTGGGCCTCGTGTTCTGCATGGCGACGTCGGTGGCGCGGCTGCATCAGGTGCGCGTGACCGGGCCACGCGCGAAGATCCTCGCGGACGTGTTCCTCCACGTGCCTTCCGACGAGCCGGAGATGCACGTGCTCCTCCGGCAGCCGATCGTGCGGCTCGATTGTGAAGCCGTGCTCGGGGATCCGAGCCGGCTCCGGCCCGAGATGTTCGGGGGCAAGGTCGCTGGCTCGGGCGTCGTGTTCGCGGGCGAAAACCAGGCGATCGCGCCGTCGGAGCGCTGGGGCGTGGAGCCCGAGCAGAGCTGCAACGCGGCGCTGGTATGGGCAGAGAAGAGCGCGATCTTCTCGTCGGCCACGCTGCCGTGGACCTACGTCGTGTGGGACACGCGGAAGATTCCGATGCGCCCGGTCCATGAGCGCCCCGAGAAGGGGGAGGCGCTGCCGGACGGGGCGCTCGTGCTTCGCGAAGGAAAGAATGGGCTCGAGCTCCGTCCGCAAGGGCCGGTGTGGATCCGGCGCGCGGACGGAGTTCGTTGAAGGTCAAACGGATCCGTACATCGCGGCAAACGCAGCGGCTTCGCCGCGCAAGAGGACGTCGATGCGCGAGCTCGTGTTCGCGTAAGTGTGCAGCTTGCCATTGCGCACGTCGAGCACGGCTGGCACGTATTCGGGGTGCCCTTCGCAGAGGCCGCGCGAGAGGAGCGCGAGGATCACGGCGGTGCGGCGCGGCGTGAGCGGCTCGCTGCGGAAATAGAGCTTGATCAGGTGCGGTTTGCCCGAGAGGACGAGCCCGAGCTCGGGGTTCACGTCGATCTCGAGCGCGCCGAGCGAGAGGCCCGCGCGCGGGGGCTCGAAGAAATTCATCGGGCCCTCGGCGAGGAACGAGCGATATCCGGCGATCACGAGCGGATAATGCTTCTGCCGCTTCTCGTCGTCCTGCGCGCGCGTGACCTCGGTCAGCGTGGAGGCCGGCAGGCCGTTCTTGTGCATCTCGACGATGGCCTCCCGGATCGGACGATAAAAGTCCGTGCTGAGCTCGTCTTTGCGCTCCTTGTACTCGCGCACGCCGGTGAGCTTGGGCGTCCCGGACTTCAGCACGAAATCGACGAAGTACGTCAGCGAGACCTTGTCCATCGGTTCCTCCTCGGTCGCGGAGGCGCGCCGGCCATCCACCGTCGCGCGCCGTCCGTGTCGTTTCCAGATGATAACACGGAACCTCCGTCCGTCACGGTTTTTCATCTTATGACGTGATGAAAAATGTCCTACCGATCGAGAGGATGAACAATGTCCGATCGATTGTCCTGCTCGAACGCGGGGTAGAGCAGGTGTGGCCTGCGGCGATCCGAAAAAGCCTTGAGATCCTGCTCGTAGAGCGCGACGAGGCGCGGCAGATCCTCGCCGCGGACGAGCGCCTCGTGGACACGTGCGTTTCCGAGCAGGGTCAAGAGGCCGGAGGGCTGCCATTCCTCGGGGTGAAGCTTGCGCAAAACGATCGCAATCGCGAGGCCCACGCGGACAGGCTCGATCTGCGCGGGATCGGTGACGTCGAGCGCGACGCCTTCGCAAGGCACGCCGGCGTGCGTGCTCGACGCGGGGGTGAAGCGGACGGGCGAGAAGCGCACGCCGGGGAGGCCAAAACGCGCGAGCTCGGCGGCGAGGCGCGCGCCGGCGAGGAACGGTGCGCCCACGCGCTCGAAGGGCTTGCCCGTGCCGCGCCCGACGCTGACGTTCGTCAATTCGAGCAAGCCCACGCCGGGATACAGGAGGGCTTCGGTCACGCTGCGCAGATTGGGGGAGGGGTTCACCCAGGGGAGGCCGGTCTTGTCGAATCGGGAAGAGCGATCCCAGCCTTCGAGCGGCACGACGTGGAGATCGGCGGCGAGCTTTTTCTCCGCGTCGAAGAGCCGCGCGAGCTCGCCGACGGTCATGCCGTGGCGCACGGGGATCGAATGGTACGCGACGAACGAAGCGCGCCCGGGATCGAGGAGGGGGCCCTCCAGCACCATTCCGCCGAGCGGGTTCGGTCGATCGAGGACGACGAAGCGCAGGCGGCGCTTCGCGGCCTCTTCGAGGGCATATCCCATCGTGCTGATGTACGTGTAAAACCGGGTGCCAGCGTCCTGCATGTCGAAGACGAGGGTGTCGAGGCCGGCGAGCATGGCGTCCGTGGGGCGGCGATCCGCGCCGTAGAGGCTATGGACGGGCAAGCCGGTGCGGGCGTCTTTTCCGCTGGGGACGAGGGCGTCCTTGTCGGCGCCGAGGCCGTGCTCGGGGCTGAAGATGGCTTTGAGCTCGAAGGATTTCGAGGCGGCGAGGACGTCGATCGTGCGCTCGCCGCGCGCGTCCTTGCCCGTGTGGTTCGTGATGAGGCCGATCTTGCGGCCCGCGAGGATGTCGAACCCGCGTGCGGCGAGGATGTCGAGGCCCACGCGGACGCGGGCCGCGGGCGGGCTTGGGGGGATCGCTGCCGCGGCATTCGCGACGTCGCGACGGAGGCGCGCGGCGTCGCCTTTTCCGTCGGGATGGAGGCGGCTCGCGAGCAGGACGACGGCGTCGCCGCGGCGGACGTCGAGCCAGAAGGCGGTGCCCGTGAACCCGGTATGCCCGATCCCGCCGAAGAGCGAGCCGAGCGCGAGGCTCCGCGACGAAGGTTTGTCGGGGCTGCCTTCGGGGAGGGGCAAGGGGAGGAGCTCGGTCATTGCGCGGACGGAGGTCTTCGAGAGGATGCGGCGGCCCTCGAATTCGCCGCCGCCGAGGAGCATGCGGACGAAGCGGCCGACGTCGTCCGCGGTGGAGAAGAGCCCCGCATGTCCGGCCACGCCGCCGAGGGCGCGGGCGCGCGGATCGTGGACCTCGCCGAGGAGGAGTTTGTCCTGGGCGCGCTCGGTGGGCGCCGCGCGCGCGGCGAGCCGGGGCCCGGGGCGGAAGGTGGTGTCCTTCATGCCGAGGGGCTCGAAGAGGTTTTTCGCGGCGAACACGTCGAGGGGCTCGCCCGAGGCGCGACGGACGATTTCGCCGAGGAGGAGGTACCCGAGGTCGCTGTAGACGTGGGCCTCGCCGGGAGGGTGGAGGAGCTTGGTTTTTTGAATGCGGGCGAGGGCGCGGGTTTCGCCGTCGGCGTACGAGGAAATCGCATCGCCGGCCGGGAGGCCGGAGGTGTGGAGCAGGAGGTGGGTGAGGGTGACGCGCGCGCGGTCGTCACCGGTGAAATCGGGGAGCCATTTCTGCGCGGGATCGTCGAGGCGCAAGGTTTGGCGTTCGGCGAGGAGGAGGATCGAGCTCGCGGTGGCCATGGGTTTGGTGAGGCTGGCGAGGTCGAAGACGGTATCGAGAGCCATCGGCGAGGGAGAGGGCTCCTTTGCGCGGAGGCCATAGGCTTTGCGCAGGACGACGTGGTGCGCGCGAACGACGAGGAGAACGGCGCCCGGGACCTCGCCGCGATCGATGGCGCCGCGGACAGCCGCGTCGAGGCGGGATTCGGCGTCGGGCGGGAAGGTGGGGAGGGGGGTTGCGGGGGCGGAGGCGGGAATGGTGACGGGAGCGGGAGCGGAAGCGGTTGCGAGAGCGGATGCGGATGCGGTGGTTTGGTGCTCCTCGGGGCGCGGAGGGTTGGCGCAGGCGGCGCACAGGCTGAGGGAGAGGGCGAGGGCGGGGCGGGACCGCGGGACGACCATCCCCTTCTTTACGCGCCGCCGCGGCGCAACCGTTCGAGCTCGACGCGCAGACGTGCATTTTCCGCCTCTGCTGCGTCGGCCCGTAGACGCTCCTGCTCGGCACGCATGCGCTCCCGCTCGGCAAGCTCAGCCTCCGTCGGGAGGAGCTCGTCCCCGCTGGGCCCGAGACCGACCCGCAAGCGTTGCGCCGCGCCGGTCCCGACCACGCGCACGAAACAACCGAGCACCGTCGAGCGGATACGATCGGCGTTCGTGACCTCGACCTGGACGAGCTTGCCGCGTGCATTTCGCCGGTAAACGCTGAACCGGATGCGGTCGGGAAATTCGTCCGCGTGCGGGTCGAACACGACGAGCTCCTTCACCCCGAGCTCGTCGTAGCGGCGCGGCGCCTGTTCCTGGTCTTTCTGGTTCTCTTCCGCCATCACCTCGAGCGCAAAGCTCGGGACGATGCCGGTCTCCCATACCTTCCAGCATTTCGGCGCACTCTCGGGATCCACTCCCAGGAGGACGTAAAGGTCGGGCGCGACCGTCACCGTCGGGGCGTACTGGACCCAGTAGATGAACTGATCGGACCCCACGAATGCCCGAACCCCCTGCGACGCGAGGAAGCGGGCAAGCAAGGGGCGGAACAGCTCGATGATGAGCGTCTGGAGCGCGCTTTCACCCATGTCGTCGTGGGTCGGGTAGAAGGTCGGATCGTCGGTGCCGAGGTTGCGCGCCGCGTTGCCCATGTCCGAAGGGTACCATGGCAGAGCCTCCGCAGGGAAGGGATCCACGGGATCGGGCGACGCAGCGACAAGAGGGTCGCTCACCGGGCCCTCCTACCACGGGTGCCTCTCGTTCTGTCAAGAAAAACGTTTGTCCACGTGTTCCTGGACGAACCCCGTGGGGTTCCTCGCAGAGCCCCTTGCCATCGCCTTCGCCCCAGGCGATCCTCCTTCCGCTCTCCATGTCCACGCTTCTCCTCCCCCGCCGCCATTTCCTCCTCGGTTCCCTCTCCGCGCTCGCGCTCCCGTCCTGCACCGGGCAGTGTGGTTCGCCGGGGGCGCCGGGGGTCGTGACGCCCGAGGCGGCGCGACCGACGCTTCCGTTTGGCGTGCAGACCGGCGATCCCACGGCCGACAGGGTCGTGCTCTGGAGCAAGACGGATCGGCCGGCGCGGCTCCTCGTGGAATGGGGGACCGATGATCGGTTCAGCGACACGCGAAAGCTCGAGGGGCCCGTTGCCACGGCCGAGAACGATTTCACGGTGCGCATGGAGCTGACGGGTTTGCCGGTCGGGAAGCGGATCCATTATCGCGTGGTCTTCGAGGCGGATGACGTGGGGCGCGCGCGGAGCGTGGAGGCCGCGGGGACGCTGCGCGCGCCGCCGGGGCCGGGGGAGGATGTGAAGATCGTGTGGTCGGGCGATACGGTCGGGCAAGGGTTCGGGATCGACGTGGACCGCGGCGGGATGAAGACGTATGCGTCGATCGCAGAGCTCGCGCCGGATCTGTTCCTTCATTCGGGGGATCGGATCTACGCGGACAATCCCTTGTCGGAGGAGGTCGAGCTGCCCGATGGGTCAGTCTGGAAGAACCTCGTGACGCCGGCGAAATCAAAGGTGGCCGAGACGCTGGAGGATTTTCGGGGCAATTTCGCGTACAACTTCCTCGACGAGCACGTGCGGCGGCTGCACGCGGCCGTGCCGACGATCGTGCAATGGGACGATCACGAGGTGCGCAACAACTGGTTTCCCGGGCAGGTGCTCAGCGATCCGAGGTACAAGGAGCGGCGGGCGCCGGTGCTCGCCGGGTTCGCGAAGCAGGCCATGTTCGAGTATGCGCCGATGCGGCAAGGGCCCATTCATCGGGTGCTTTCGTACGGGCCCCGCGTGGAGGTCTTCGTGCTCGACGCGCGGAGCTTTCGCACGCCGAATGGGCCGAACCGCGAGGAAAAAGAGCCGGCCATCATCTTCGGCGAAGCGCAGATCGTGTGGCTGAAAGAGGCGCTCGTGCGGTCGACGGCGACGTGGAAGATCGTCGCGTGCGACCAGCCGATCGGTCTCGTGGTGCCGGATGGCCCCACGGCGCAGGACGGATTCGCGAACGGGGAGGGGCCGCCGCTCGGGCGGGAGCTGGAGATTGCGTCGATCCTGTCGTTCCTTCAGGAAAAACGTATCCGGAATGTCCTATGGGTCACGGCGGACGTGCATTACGCCGCTGCGCACCATTATGATCCTTCGCGGGCGAAGACGACGAAGTTCGATCCGTTCTGGGAATTCGTGGCCGGGCCGCTGCACGCGGGTACGTTCGGGCCGGCGCCGCTCGATGAGACGTTCGGGCCAGAGGTAAAATTTCAGAATCGAAAGCAGGGGGATCCGCCGGTCGGGCCCGCAGGCGGGAAGCAGTCGTTCGGGATGCTCGTGATCGACGGAAAGACCGGTCGACTTCGTGCTTCGCTGCACGACGGGGACGGCAAGGAGATGTGGGGCGTGGAGATCGAGGCGCAGAGCTGATTCCCGCGCCGCTCGTGCGTATTCGCTTCACCCGTGTCGGGCAGCCCATGATCGACGACGGCGCGCGAGGAACTAGCCTCCGACGCCATGCAAAAGACGCTGGTGCTCGAGGCGCTCGTGTTCGGATCCTTCGTGGCTTGCGACGACAGTTATGTGAGCGGCTGGAGCGAAAAGGACGCACAAGGCGGGAGCGAGCCGTCGATCGTCGCGTCGCCCGAAACGGGCGAAGGTGGGGGCGAAGCCGGCTCGCTCTCGTGCGTCACCGATGGCTTTTGTCACGAGTCGTCCGGCGGCAATTGCCCTTGCAGCGGTACGTGCAACGGCAAGGCCGCTCGTGTCTCTTGTGGATGGAGCACAGGGCAGGCTGCTTGCACTTGCTTCGTCGACGGGGTCGAGGTCGGCAAGTGTTTGCACGAGCCCGGCGCATACCAGTGCGGGCTCGCGACGACCTGCTGCAACCAGTTCTTCCTCTAGGCTAAAGCGCCTTCCACCCGAACGTCACCGCGCCCTGCGGCAAGCGCGGCGGGTCGAGGGCGAGGATGTAATCGACGCGGCGGTTCTTCGCCTCCGCGACCTCGTCCCCCGTCTTCACGATCGGGCTGTGCTCGCCGAATCCCTCCCACGCGACCGGAATCTTCAGGCCGCGGCCGCGGAACCAGGCCGCGATCGCGCGCGCCCGCTTGCGCGAGAGGTTCAGGTTGTGCTCGGGGCTGCCCACCGTGTCGGTATGGCCCGCGATGTAGAGCGCGATGCCCTTGAGATCCTGGTGCTTCGCGAGGGCGTCCTTGACCTTGTCGAGGCTCGCTTCGAGCTTGGGCACCTCGGCGTCGCGGATCTTGTCCGAGTCGGTCTCGAAATTGACCTCCTCGTGGTCGATCTTCACGTTCCACGGCGTGATCGCCACGCCGACGTAGTTGCCCTCGGTGTCGTGGCCCCAGACCTCGATGCGCGAGACCGTCTCGGCCCGGATCGGGCTCCAGTCGACCGCGAGCACCGTGCCCGCCGCCGCGCCCTCGAACGCCTTCGCCGCGTTCGCCAGGATCTTGCCGGATTCGCCGATGACCTGGATCTCGACCTTGCACGCGGATCGCGTGAGCTTGACTTCGAGCCGGTGACCTTCGAGGTCGACGCGCGATCGATCCACGCTGATCTCGAGCTTCTTTTTCGGTCCCGCGGCCGCGCCGGACTTGGGCTCGCACGTGATCGACGGCGCCTTCGGGGCCTCCGCGAGCTCCGTCGGAGCAGGTTTGTCCGGGGCAGGCTCCGTCTTCGCCTCGTCGGCCGGAGGCGGCTTCGGAGCCTCCTCCGTTTTCGGGGGCGGAGGGGTGGGGGGCGTGGACGGCATCGCCTCGGCTGTGGAGGCCTCGGTCGGGGTTTCGGGGTTCGTCTGCGCGCCGCCGCAGCCGCAGGCGAGCGCCAGCAGGGCCACGGGCGCGATCGACGAGGTTCGGAAGATCGCCATGGAGAACGTCTACCAAAACCCGAAGGGCGACTCCAGGTTTTCGTGGCCGTCCCCGGCGGCGCGGATCACTTGGGCCAGTGGGCGACGAGCACGCCGCGGCGGCCATTGCGGAAGATTTCGAAGACGGCGCCGCCCTTTTCCCGGGAGGACGCGTAGCCGCTCAGCGCGCGGTCGGGGCTATCGACGCCGAATCCATTGATGGAGACGAGGACGTCACCCGGCTGGACGCCCGCGAGCGCGTCCATCGAGTCGGGGCCGAGGCGCGAGAAGCGCACGCCGACGGTCTTTCCGCCCTGGAGCACGGGGCTGATGCGCGTGCGGAGGTCGCCGCCGCCGTCGAGGATGTTCTTGCCGAGGTTCGTGCGGACGAGGAAGATGTCGAGCCCAGCCTCGCGGAGCTTCTGGACGCGCGCAAGCAAGGTGTCCGGATCGTGGACCTCGGGATTTAGCGCGGCGAGGACGCTCGTGAGAGCCGGAACGCTCGTGGTGTCGAGCGTGGCCTCTTCGCGCGGCGGAGGAGGCGCAGGCGGCGCGACGTTTGGCTTGGGCAGCGGGGGCTTCTTGGGTTTGCCCTTGGACTTCGCGTGGTGTTTTCCGGCGGGGGGCGGCGCGGCGCGGAGCTCGGTGAGGCGTCGCGCCGTGTCGACGAAGACGAGCGTATTGAACGACAGAATGCCCACCGTGAGGACGGCGAGCGCGACGGGGAGCCAGCGAAGGACCGCCCTGGTGTGCCTCGGCGCGGGCTGTTCGGCGGCCGCGCGCGCGACGACGCGGCTCGCTTTGCGCAGGCACGGATCGCAGGCTCCGGCGCCTGCGACGCCGGGGACGAACGGCTCCTCGCAGAGCTCGCAGATGCGCACTTGCTCGACGTGAGGGGCAGCGCAGGTGGGGCAAGAGGGGGTGCGGTAAGGCTCGGGCGGCATGGGGCACAAGGATATCAAGTTCGGTGCCAGGCCGGTACGAGCGCGTTTTGCCGAAGGAACGCGCGCCTCGTTCGCCAGGATCGGGACATTCCGGCGCGCGGCACGCCGCAGGCTGCCAAAGTGGCAAGCGACCCCAGCGCGGGCTTTTCCGCTGTGGCAGGATTCCGGCCGTGGAGGCCGTTTTGGCGGAATTGACGGGTTCTGCCCCGCGCGGTAGTCGTTCGGGATGGAGCTTCTCCCGGTCGACAAGGCCGAGACCACGACGACGGCGCGGGCGACGGTGCGGCTGTGGCGGCCTGTCCGGCGTGTTTTCGTGACGCAGGTGACGGGTTGCCTCGATGAGCAAGGCGCGAAGGTGATCGAGGCGATGGCGCGCCGAGTCGTGGCGGAGGAGGGAGGGATCTCCGGCTTTCACGACTGGGAGGAGATGACCGATTACGAGTCGCCTGCTCGCGCGCAGTTGACCGAGATGGCGCGCGACCTCGGGAAAGCGAACGATGTCGCCCATTTCCTCGTGCGATCGAAGCTCGTGGGGCTCGGCATCCAGGCGGCGAGCGTGGTGATGGCGGGCGTGCGGGTGCACCATACCCGCGCGGGGTTCGAGGCCGCGCTGCGCGAATGCATCCAGCAGCGAAGCCGCACGGCGTGAGCCTCGCAAGGGCTTCGTGAGTCGATATGGGGGCCAAGGACGGTCGAAAGGGAGACCCCGAGGGGTTCGGGCCGATCGAGGATCAATTCCAGGCGATCTTCGATGATTTTTTCCGCCGCCCGGTGGCGGGGTCGGGGCGGGATCGACGTATCCCGATGCTCGTGTCGCTGGAGGAGGCCGCTTCGGGCGCGAGCAAGGTCATCAAGGCGACGTTCGAGGCGCTTTGCGCCGACTGCAAAGGGGGAGGCGTTCTGAAAGGCGACCTGCCCGGCTTCCATTGCCCCGGATGTCAGGGCAAACAGCGCGTTTCGCAGGAACGGACGCTCACGGTGAAGGTGCCGGCGGGGATCGACGACGGGCAGGTCCTGCGGCTGGCAGGGCAAGGAGACGAGGCGCCGCTGGGGGTCGGGCAGCGCGGGGATTTGATGATCGAGGTGATCGTGGCGCAGCACCCGCGCCTGCGCCGCGAAGGCGTAAATCTGTTCGTCGAGGTACGGATCGACGCGAAGACCGCGCGGCGCGGGGGGCGCGTGAACGTGCCGGTGCTCGACGGTGAGCGCAGGATCGTGGTGCCCGCAGGGACGGTGTCCGGGGCCGAGATGCGGCTCGCCGGGTTTGGCGCTGTGCGCCTCGGCGCCGAGGCCGTGCCCATTCCCGCGGAGGTAACGGCCGCCCCCTATCGTTCACGGAGCGTCGGGGATCACCGCGGAGACCAGATTGTCACCTTCGTCGTGGGAGAGTCGAGCACAGACGGGCAGGACGATACGTCCGAGGGGAGACGCGCCGCGCAGAACCAGGGTCTTTGGAGGACCGGGGTGCTCGCCGCGGCGCTGGTGGCAGCGGTGCTCGGGGCGTTCGTCCTGGGACGCTAGCAGCCGAGGGATCCTGGGCGCGCGAGCGCTGTGACGGCGCGGCAGGATCTGCGCCGCGGCGAGCGTGGAACGGCTTCCCTTCCGTGCGCGAAACGGGTACAGGGGATGTTCGCGGCGCAACGGGCGCCAAATCCTTGTCCGAGATCACCGAAAACGCTCATCGCGCGCGGCGTTTGCCAGCGCGATGACCACGAAGATTCTGGCGCGGAGGAATCATGAAGCGCTCTGCTCGATATGCCACGGCTCTCATCACGCTGCTCGCCGGCTCCACGGCGCGCGCGGGTGACATGGATCTGCCGAACTACCATGCGTACGACGACGCCCCGGCGGTGTCCGTGAGTCCGCTGCAGAGCCTGCACGGAGCGACCGTCGGCGGCGTGACGGGCGTGGACGAGAAGCGCGGCGTGCCGACGTTCTTCTGGGCGCCGAAGGGCGGCTGGATGGCGCCGGGCGCGACGACGGCGTCGCCCGCGTCGTCGGCGCGGCTCTACCTCGAGCACTATGCGTACCTCTACGGCGTGGGCAAGAACGCGATCGACGCGGCCGTCCCCGTGGTGGTGAACGACGTGACGGGCGGGGGCATCATCGTGGTGTTCCGCCAGAACGTCGACGGGATCGAGGTCTTCCAGAACGACGTCAAGGTGCTGATGACGCAGGGCCGCGAGCTCGTGGCGATCGCCGGCAACCTGCACCCGTCCGCGGCCGCCGGCATGAAGCGCGGCAAGAACTTCAAGCTCGACGCCGGCACGGCCGTCTCCCGCGCGTTCAACGATTTCTTCGCGACGAAGGTGCCCGCGGCGGCCTTCAAGAACGCGAAGAAGCCCGCGCACGGGTATGACTTCTACGACCTCACGCCCACGGCCGAGACGAAGGCGGCGCGGATCGAGCTCACGGAGCCGGCGCGCATCAAGAAGATCTACTTCCCCATGCCGGAGCGGCTGGTGTCGGCGTATTACGTCGAGATCTGGGGCGGGCAGAAGGGCACGAGGGCGTCCGAACTCTACGCGTACGTGATCGCGGCCGACGACGGGCGGCTCCTCATGCGCGCGAGCCGGACGCAAGACGCGGCGCACACGTACCGCGTGTGGTCGGACGGCGCGCCGAAGTACACGCCGACGGAGGGGCCGATGGTCGACTACGCCCCGCACCCGACGGGCCTTCCGGACGGCTCGTTCCCGGCGTTCTCGTCGCCGATCCTGGTCACGATGGACGGGTTCAACACGAACCCGCAGGGCACGTTCGATCCGTGGCTGCCGGCGGGCGCGACGGAGACGGTCGGCAACAACGTCGACGCGTACGCCGATCACACGGACCCCGACGGCCTCAGCGCGGGCGATTATCGCGCCGACCTGACGGCGCCGGGCGTGTTCGATCGGACCTTTGATACGAGCCAGGAGCCGCTCGTTTCGCAGGATCAGGTGAAGGCTGCCATCACGCAGCTCTTCTTCGTCAACAACTACCTGCACGATTACTGGTACGACTCGGGCTTCAACGAGGCGGCAGGCAACGCGCAGACCGACAACTTCGGCCGCGGCGGCGCCGGCAACGACCCGATCAAGGCGGAGGCGCAGGATGCGTTCCTGAACGATTTCCCGGCGCTCGACAACGCGAACATGAACACGCCCTTGGACGGGACGTCGCCGCGCATGCAGATGTACCTGTGGTCGCAGACGTTGAGCGCGGGCCTGACGGTGAACCCGGGCAACACCGAATACGTGGTGGGCGACGCCTCGTTCGGGGAGCTGAACTTCAACGTCACGGCGGAGGTCGCGTACGCGCTGGACGCCTCGACCGCCGATTCGGACGGCGGCAACACGGGTACGTTCACCGACGCCTGCCAGGTGCTGACGGCCAATTTTGCGGGCAAGATCGTCCTCGCGGATCGTGGCGCTTGCTCGTTCCAGGTGAAGACGCTGAACGCGGAGGCCGCGGGGGCGGTGGGCGTGATCATCGCGAACAATGCCGTCGCGGCGGATCCGCCGGGGCTGGGCCCCGATCCGAACCAGGCCAGCAACCCCGACATCGGCGCGTTGAGCGTCACGCAGGACGTCGGCACCACGCTGAAGCAGCAGATCGCCGCCGGGACGATCACGGCGACGATGCACCGCTCGACGACGTTCCGCGACGGCACGATCGACAACGGCATCGTGGCGCACGAGTGGGGCCATTACATCCACAATCGCCTCGTCGCGCTCAACTCGGTGCAGGCCCGCGGTCAGGGCGAGGGCTGGGGCGACACCGTCGCGCTGCACATGCTCATTCGCGAGGGCGACGATCCGAACGGCGTGTATGCGAGCGCGGTCTACGCCGGGGGGACGTTCACCGATAGCGCGTATTTCGGGATTCGGCGGTATCCCTACTCGACCAACTTCATGAAGAACCCGCTCACGTTCAAGCATATCCAGAACGGCGAGCCGCTCCCGGTCGGCATCCCCACGCAGCCCGCCGGCGCCACCAACGCCGAGGTGCACAACACCGGCGAGGTCTGGGCCATGATGGTGCTCGAGGGGTATGCGAAGATCCTCGAGGACGTATACGCCCCGACGCCGCGGCACACGTTCGACGAGGCCAAGCGCAAGATGGCCAATTACCTGACCGGCGGCATGCAGCTCGCCCCGGTGAACCCGACGTTCACCGAGCAGCGCGACGGTATCCTCGCCACGGCCGTCGCGTCGAACGTGGAGGACTTCCAGGACCTCGCGACCGGCTTCGCCATCCGCGGCGCCGGTTCCTGCGCGATCTCGCCGCCGCGCAACACGACCACCAACGTGGGCGTGACCGAGAGCTACGTGGCGGCGCCGCAGCCGGTGATCCTCTCGGTGAACCTCGACGACAGCGTGCTGTCCTGCGACAACGACGGCGTCCTCGACAACGGCGAGATCGGCAATGTCACCGTGGTGGTGCGCAACCAGGGCTGGGGGCCGCTCGTCGGCGGTTCGGTCACGTTGAGCTCGACGAACCCGAATGTGTCGTTCCCGAACGGCACGACCGCGGCGCTGCCGACGACGAACATCCTCGCCTCGAACACGATCATCCTCCCGATCGCGCTCGCGGACTCCGTCGCGACGATCACGGATCTGCAGCTCAAGGTCGACCTGACCGCGCCCGGGTCCTGCTCGCCGACGCTTAGCAACTCGAGCGTGCGCAAGGGCCATTTCGACAGCGTGCCGAGCGTGACGGCGAACGAGCTGTGGGAGAGCAACATCGAGACGTGGACGGCGAAAAATGCGTCGGGCCCGAGCAACGCGTGGGCGCGGATCCGGCCGCTCGCGACGTCGTCGAACGTGCTCGCCCACGGCGAGGCCGCGTCGGGCATCTCCGACGAGCGCTACGAGTCGCCCGATCTCGTGGTGGGCAATGGCAACCTGACGATGGCGCTCGTGCACCGTTATCAGTTCGAGCGGAGCGGCACGCCGGCCACGAACTGGGACGGCGGCATCATCGAGCTGAGCCAGGACGGCGGCCAGACCTGGGTCAACATCAACACGTACGCGAACCTCGGCGCGGCCTACAACGGCGACATCGGCTTCGCGCAAGCCGGCAATCCGCTGTTCGGCCAGAAGGGCTTCTTCGGGCAGAGCACGGGCTTCGCGGCCGGCACGAACGTCACGACGAACATCGATCTGAGCAACCAGTTCGCCGGCAAGACCATCAAGCTCCGCTTCCGCATCGGCACGGACGAGGAGGTCGGCACCCTGGGCTGGTACATCGACAGCCTGAGCATCACCGGCCTGACGAACACGCCGTTCTCGGACATCGTGGCGGATGAGGGGAACTGCGACGACCCGAACCAGCCGCCGATCGCGAACGCGGGCCCGGATCAGGTCGTGACGAGCGGCGATCACGTCATGCTCGATGGGTCCGGCAGCTCGGATCCCGATAACGATGCGCTGACGTACGCGTGGACGCAGCAGGTCGGCGCGGACGTGGGGCTGAACGGGGCGAGCACCGCGGCTCCGGACTTCATGGCGCCGACTGTCGTGGCGGATACGCTGTTCACGTTCCAGCTCGCCGTGAACGACGGTCAGGCTTCGGCGGTGGATACGGTCGACGTGCTCGTGCAGCCGCCGGGCGGGACGAGCAGCTCCAGCTCGAGCGGTTCCGGTGGCGCAGGCGGCGCAGGCGGCGGCGGCGGTGCCGGCGGTGAAGGCGGCATGGGCGGTGCTGGTGGCGCCGGTGGCGGCGGCGGTGCCGGCGGCATGGGCGGCGCTGGTGGTGCCGGTGGCATGGGCGGCGCCGGTGGCGGCGGCGGTGCCGGTGGCATGGGCGGCGCTGGTGGTGCCGGTGGTATGGGCGGCGCAGGCGGCGGCGGCGGTGCCGGTGGCATGGGCGGTGCTGGTGGTGCCGGTGGCATGGGCGGCGCCGGTGGCGGCGGCGGTGCCGGTGGCATGGGCGGCGCTGGTGGTGCCGGTGGTATGGGCGGTGCTGGTGGTGCCGGTGGCATGGGCGGCGCCGGTGGTGCCGGTGGCATGGGCGGCGCCGGTGGTGCCGGTGGTATGGGCGGCGCAGGCGGCGGCGGTACCGGTGGCATGGGTGGTGCCGGTGGTGCCGGTGGCGCAGGCGGCGGCAGCGACGACACCGTCGTCCTCGGCGGTTGCGGCTGCTCCGTGCCGGGCGACGAGGCGCCGGCGCGCGGCGTGGGCGCCGTGGGCGGCTTCCTCGCGATGGTGGGCGCCTGGATGGCCAAGCGCCGCCGCAGCAGCAAGCGGTCCTGAGACCCTGCATCGGCGAGGCGCGAGCCCATCGCGCCCCGCCAAACCCGCCCGCGTCGTCCTCGAGATGGCGCGGGCGGCGTCTTTTTGTGGCCCGCCGCGCCTCAGTGTCGCATCAATGCGGGTCCGAGCGGCGCGCGACGACCTCCAGCGCGCCCTCGAACGGCGCGGGCTGGGCCGCGAGGGCGCGGACGAGGTCGTTCATCGAAGGCAGGTCGTCGGCGACGAAGACGAATCGATACACGCCGGGGCTCTTTTGCGTCGAATACACGAAGGCGCGCGTGCGCCCGGCCTCGGCGGTGATCGCGGCGACGGCGGCCGCGCCGAGGGGGCCCTCGAAGCGGGCGAGGTCGGCGACTTCGGCGTGGGTCACGAAAAACGCGCCGCCCCAGTGGGGGCGCGAGGCGAAGAGAGCGACGGTCTCGGGCGCGCGCATGGCGTCGGAGGCGGTGGAGCCGCCGAGCGAGGAGGCCATGGCGGCGCCGTCGAAGGCGTGGAACGCCGGCCATAACCCGGGAGCGACGACGGCCACGAGCGGGCGTGCGTGGGCGAGGGGCGGCAGGCCGTCCGGGAAGGCCTTGCGGACGGCGGCGAGGAAGCCGGGCGCGAAGCCGGGGTCGTGCAGGCCCTTTCCCTCGGCGAGGCGCGCGTCGAGGAAGGGGAGCGCGGCCTTGGCGACGCGGTCGATCGTCGGCTCGGCATACAGGCCCATCGGGGCTTTGAGCTTTTGGGACAAACCCGGCGGATCGAGGCGCCCCATGGCCTTGGCGGTGCCGAGCGCGGTGGCGAGGGCCTCGTCGAGGACGGCATAGGAGGCCGCGGCGAGGGGATCCTTCGTCTCGACGAACGATCGGGAGAGCGCGGCGAGGCGCTCGTCCGTCGCGGCGGCGTGCAGGTGGTGGAGCATTTCGTGCACGACGACGGGGGCGCGGGCCTCGGGGGGTTCGCCCGCGGGCATCTCGATGACGGCGTGGCCGCCGATCTGGCGGGCGGCGTCGACGGAGCGATGGGCGGGGCGGGCCATGAGGTGGAAATGGAGCGGGGCGCCGTCGGGGAGGTCGGCCTGGTAAAACCCGACGAGCGTCTCGACGTGGCCCGTGAGGCCCTCGCGCTGGAAGAGGGCGGCGAGCTTGTCGGCGGACGCCTCGCAATGGGCGCGGCCTTCGCGCTCCCAGTAGCGATCGAATCGAGGGCGAAAATGGTCGACGAGGGCCTGGGCGCGCTGCGCGCCTTGGGGCGACGTGACGAGGCCGAGGTACCGGACGTGCTCGTCGGGCGTGTGGGCGAGGAGGCCGGCGATGGAGAGGCGCGCGGCGACGGAGCGATCGGCGCGGGGCAGCGGGAGGGGCGCAGCGGGGGCGGGGGTGCGGAGCTCGATGCGGCCGTTCCATGATTCGCGGATCTCGCGGAACGTTGCGAGCGCGCGGCGATCCTCGTCGTCCCAGCCGAGATCGTCCCGCCAGAGGGCCTCGTAGGCAGCGCGGGAGCAAGGGTGGCGACCGGCCATGCAATCGAGCTGGTAGACGAGGTTCGGGAGAGGATCGGCGTGGAAGACGAGGCGGAGCTTCGTGCCGCGGGCCTCCCGCTCGAACGAGGCACTTTGCGTGGCCGCGGGCGTCGTGGCGTCCGCGGCGCGTTCAGGCGCGCGGGGCGGGGCGGATGCCTGCGGCTCGGCCTTCGGCGCGGGAGAACACGCGGCGAGGCCGAGGAGAGCGAGGTGGGCGAGGGATCGGGGCGTGAATCGAGGGGCCGGGGGGAAGGCCATGTGCGGTGAGCGTGGATCGAATCGAGCAAGCGCGCTCGCGCCTTGCAGCGGCTTTTTTGCGTGGAAATGGGGAATGGCTCACCCCGTTGCCACGATGTCGTGAAAATGGTGTTCACGGGATTCGTGCTTTCCGTGGTAGGGTGCTCTCTGAAAGGGGATCCTTGCCATGAACAAGATTCGATCTTTTCTTCCCGTCGCGCTCGTTGTGGGGATGGCGACGCTGTCGGCATGCACGGACGAGGGGGAGAACGGGTTCGGAGGGAACGGGGGAGCAGGCGCGACCGGCGGCACGGGCGCCGCGGGCGGAATGGGCGGCGCCGGTGGAATGGGCGGCGCCGGTGGAATGGGTGGAATGGGCGGCGCCGGGGGCGCGGGCGGCTCGATGGCCGCGCCCGACCTGGATACGAGCCTGGTGTGGTACGGGCAGAACCGCGAAGCGCTCGACAAGATGATCGACGAGGCCGGGGTGAACGGCTCGTCCTACGATCCCGCGCAGAAGCCCGTCGCGATTTTCGACTGGGACAACACGGTCATCAAGAATGACGTGGGGGATCTCGTGTTCTTCTGGCTCGTGAAGAACGACAAGATCATGCAGCCGCCGAACAAGGATTGGCGCGCGACGAGCCGCTTCTTGACGAATGAAGCGCGAAACGCGCTGAGCGCGGCGTGCGGGGACCTGGCCGACGCGGGGATGCCGCTGCCGACGAGCACGAACGCGGATTGCGCGGACGAGATTGTTGCCGTGTATACGACGGCGAAGACGGCGGACGCCAAGGCGGCGTTCGAGGCCTGGAACTACCGCACGATGGAGCCGGCGTACGCCTGGGCCTCGCAGATGCAAGCGGGATACACGCCGGCCGAGATGAAGGCATTCGCGGACACGGCGATCGAGGAGGGGCTCGCCGCCGCGGAGGGGGCGAAGCAGACGATCGGGACGACGTCGGTCAATGCCTACGTGCGGGTGTACGATCAGATCAAGAACCTGATCGACGTGATGCAGAAGAACGGGCTCGACGTGTGGGTGCTCTCGGCGTCGCCGCAGCCGAACGTGGAGGCGTTCGCGGAGCGGGTGGCCGTGGGCGCGGATCACGTGATTGCGATCCGGAACCTGCTCGACGGGACGGGGAAGCTCACGTACGACTTCGAGGGCTGCGGGTCGGTCGTGGATGGGTCGGGGAACGACGGCGGCAATCCGGTCGGCAATACGATGATCACGTACATCGAGGGCAAACGCTGCTGGATGAACAAGGTGATCTACGGGGTGACCGGCCCCGACGCCGAGAAGCCGAACGCGGACATGAAGAAGCGTCCCGTCTTCGGCGCAGGCGATTCGGATACGGACATCTCGTTCTTGCACGACGCGACGATGTTGAAGCTCGTGATCAACCGCAACAAGAACGAGATCATGTGCAACGCGTACGCGAACTACATGGACAAGTGGATCGTGAATCCGATGTTCATCCTGCCCAACCCGCAGAAGGCCGCGGCGTACCCGTGTGCGACGACCGGGTGCAAGGACGCGACGGGCGCCGGGGTGGCGTGCGTGAACGAGGCAGGTGAGGTGATCCCGGATCAGATGGATATGGTGTTCTGATCGCGGACGAGCGAGGAGAGGGCTCCGCGCGGGGCCCTCCCCGGGCGTTCAAGGGTTTCGCACGCAACGAAAGCCGAGCCCGGGGACCTCGTAGGTATGAATGGCGGCGCCTCGAAACGCCGTCTGGATGCCGAGGTTCGATCGATTCCAGCCGCCCCCGCGCACGACGTGCACGAGCACGCCGGGCTTCTGCACGTGGGGATCCGTGACCGGGCCTGTGCCATATTTGGCGTACGTGTCGTCGCACCACTCCCAGACGTTGCCCGCGAGGTCGTGGAGCGTGCCGGTGGGCCAGGTGCGGTCGCCCTTCAAATGAGAACGAACGGGCGAGGTGCCGCCGCCGTGGCAGCCGGAGTCGCCGCCGGGCGAGACGAGGACGCCAATCGTGAAATCGGCGTGCTCGCAGGTGGGCTCGTCGTTGCCCCAGGGCCATTTGCGTCCGTCGCCGCCGGTCGCCGCCCATTCCCATTGCGCCTCGGTGGGGAGGTCTTTCCCCTGGGCCTTGCAATACTTCTTGGCCTTGTCCCAGGAGACCTCGTTGGCCGGATGATCGGGGCGGCGAGGATAATTCGCCCATACCTCGAGCGTCTTCGGCGCGTCGCAGGTCTTCGCGTCGACACACGTCTTCATCGCCGCGACGGTGACCTCGGTCGCGTCCATGCAAAAGGGGCGGGTGAGGACGACGCGGTGCGGGCGATCGGAGTCGGGCTGATGCCCTTTGCGCAGGCGGCGCGCGCCGCCGTTCAAGGTAAAACCTTTGCCCATGACGAACCCGTCCGGCCCGGTCTTCGGGATGTAAACCTCGCCGGCAGGGCAATGCGGGACGCACGCGCCCGTGGCCTCGTCGCAGCGCTCGATCGAGGCGCAAACGACGGCGGCGCAGCGGGCGGGTTCGGGCGGCGGCGCAGCCGAGGGGAGAGGCGCGGGCGCAGGCGGCGACGAGGCCGCAGACACGGGCGGGGAGGGCGCGGGAGATGCGTCCGGGGAGGAGCAGGCGGCGGCCCCCAGGAAGAGGGCCGCCGCAGAGGGGAGCAGGCGCGAGGCCAAGCGCGCTCGGGAGGGATCAGTCGAGGCCGAGGCGCGCGCGTGCGTCGGCGTAGGCGTCGCTCACCGAGAAGACGATGAGCTCGCGCGCCTCGGCGTTGCGGCCGATCCAGGTGAGGCGCTCCTTGCCGGAGGCCGGAGGCTGGTTCGTGTGGCCGCCGGCCCAGGCGATGCCCGTGAGCGCGATGTTGGGATCGCCGACCGCGAGCAGGCCCGCGCGCGCGCCCCAGCCGTTCACCGCGGTGTTGAGCGTCGAGGCGCGGTTGCCGATGTTGGCGATGACGTCGGTCGCGAGCGTGCGCACCTGGGGATCGAGGCTCGCCGGGAGCGCCTTGGCGACGCGCGTCGAGGCATCGTTGAGCTTGGCCGGGTCGACGCCTTGCGGGGCAAACCCAGGGCTCAACGCCTTGAGATACGCGGCGAGCAGCGGCCAGAGGTCGATCGGCGCGGTGCGCGCGAAGGCCGTGGCATTCGCCTGGACGACCTTGAGCGCGCGGTGGACGAGGAACGAGCGAACCGCCTCGTTCGTCGCGGCCACGAGCGGCGCGCCGAGCACGATCGTCGGCGGATGCGCGCTCGCCGCGACGCACACCGAGCCGAGCGTGGACGACTGCAGCACCTTGAGATCCTCGATCCCGTAGGCGCGTGCGAGCTCCTTGATCTCCTCGGCGAGGTGCGCCTGCGGGGGCGGGAAGGGCGTCGCGCGGACCGACGTGACGTCGAACGGCACGGCGGTGTCGAGCATCGGCCCGGTGCGCTGCAAGAGGTCGCGGAACGCAGGCGTCATCACGTCGGGAGCGATGAGCTCGTCGAGCGAGATGTCTGCGGCCGCCACGCCCGCGCCCGCGAGCTCGACCGCGCCGCCGTCGAGGGCCGACACGCTGCCACGCGCGATGCGCGCGACCTCGGGCCGGCCGCGCAGGTCGGCGACGGTGGCGACGGTGCTGAAGAGGTACGGCTCGAAGCGGCCGGTGCCGAGCGCGCGCCGCGCGTCGGCGACGGCACGGTCGAGCAGCACGTTCGCGGCCTGCGCCTGATCCGTGCGCTGGTAGAAGCTCGCGAGCGAGCCGAGCGCGACGTCGTCCTTGGGCCAGGTCTTGCGCGCCTGGAGCAAGGTCTGCTCGGCCTTCTTGAGGTCACCCATCGCCTCGTAGATCTCGGCGAGCTGCGTCGTGCGGCGGCACTTCGCCTCGGGCTCCTCGACGTTGTTGATGAGGATCGTCTGCTGCTCGAGGGCCTTCGCCGTATCGCCGAGGTTCTTGTAGAGGTCGACGAGGCGCTCGCGCGCCGCCTCGTTGTTCGCGAAGCGCTTCAAGACCTCCTGGTAGGAGAGCTCGGCGCGCTCGGCGTTCGGGAGCGGGCCGTTGTAGAGGTCGCCGAGGCGCATGTAGAGCTCGGCCTGGCGCTCGGGCTCCGCGACGAGGCGCGCGAGCCGGATCCAGGCCTGCTCCGCGCCGCCCCAGTCGTCTTCCTTCGCGCAGACGTCGGCGAACGCCGTCAGAGCCTCGACGTGGTCGGGGTTCTGATCGAGCGCCGCCGCGAGGGCCTGCTTCGCCGCCGCCGCGTCACCGACATCGGCGAGCGCGCGGCCACGAAGAACCTCCATCTCGACACGCTCGGCCGGATCGGTGACGGCATCGAGGCGACGTTCGAGGAGCGCCGCGAGCTCGGCCCGCGCGCCGCTGGCGACGTAGATCGTCTGCAAGCGCTGGAAGACGTCGAGGTACGAGGGATCGACCGCGAAGACGCTTTCGAAGGCGCTCCGCGCTCGCTCGGTCTCGCTCGTCTTGTCGGCCCAGAGCACGGCCGCGAGGTAGAGGTTGCGCACGCGCTCCTCGGCCGTCGCGCTGGTCTGCGCGGCAGCTTCGAGCGCGGTCGCAGCGCCCACGGCGTCGCCGCTCTGCTCGAGGGCACGCGCACGCTCCAGGTGCACCACGAGGTGACCCGGGACGAGCTCGATCGCCTTGTCGAGCAGCTCGCGCGCCTTCTCGGGTTGCCCCGCGCGCGCCGCGGACTCGGCAGCGCGCAGCGAGAGCGTCGCGATCTCGGAGGCGCGCTCGGTGCGGTTCGCGAGTTCGAGATCGACTTCGAGCGCCGTCGCCTCGTCGCCACGCGCGCGGGCATGCGCCGCCATCTGGCGGAGCGCCCAGAGCCCACGAGGCTCGTTGCGATAGGCGATCTCGACCGGCTCGCGCGTCTCGTCCCAGCCGTGGATGCGGAGACGAAGGCGCGCGGAGAGGTGCGCGTGCGCGATCGCCTCGGGGCCTTCGAGCGTCCGCGCGAGCGTGAAGACGACCGGCTCGAGTTCCTCGTCGCGGCCGCCCGCGATGAGGGCGCTCGCGACGCGGCGGAGCGTCGGCAGGTGCGTCGGCGTCTCTTCGAGGATCGTGCGGCGCCAGAGCAGGCCGCTCGCCGCGTCGCCACGACCGACCTCGTCGAGCTCGGCGAGGCGCTCGTACGCTTGCAGGCGCTCGACCGCATCCTCTGTCGCGCGGGCGTACTGCAAGAGGCCGTCGACGAGATCACTCGTGCCATGGCCCGCGAGCGCCGCGCGGAACGCGCAGAGCGGCGCGAGCAACGTCTCGCCCGCGGCGATGGCTTGCCGCGCGAGGGCCGCGGCCTTCTCGAGGTCGCCGTCGCGTTCGAACTCGAGCGCGGCTTCGAGCGAGAAGCGCGCAGCATCGGGGCCGGTGGACGCCGCGGCGCGCTCGGCGCGCCAGGACGCACGATCCGCGGGGCGCTCCGGCGAGAGGCGCTCGTAGAGCTCCCGCAGGCCGATGTCGTCGGGCCGCGCCGTGAGCGCCTGCGCGAGCAGGCGTGCCCCGTGCGCGGCGCCTTCCGGCGTGATGAGCGCCTCGCGCACGAAGTCGCGGGCCTGCTCGATCGGATCTTCGCTCGCCTGACGGCGGAGGTGGAGCCACTCGATGAGGCCGTCGCGATCGCCCACGCCGCGCGCCGTGCGCTCACCGAGGTGCACGGAGAGCGGGAGGCGCGCGTCGATCTCGGCCGCGCCGCGGAGGAGTTTGTCGCGCTCGTCGTCGATCGAGGTGTCGGGCACCTCGACTTCGAGCAAGCGGATCGCCGCCTCCGTGAGCAGGAGCGCAGCGCGCGTGCCCGGCTCGATCGACTGCGCGAGGCCGGCGAGGACGCTCGACGCGGTCGCCGCGTCGGCGCCGGTCGCGCGAGCGCGCGTGGCGCCTTCGTGGGCCGGATCGGACTGACGCGCGCGATCGTACCCCTCGGCCGCGAGCTCGGCGTCGCCCGCCAGCTCGGCGAGGAGCGCGCTCGCGAGCGCGCTGTCGCGGTCCCCGTCGTCGGCGCCGCGCCACGCAGCGACGGCGCGGGCGACGCTCGCGCCGGCCTTCGACTCGAGGTCGAGCTCGAGCTTCAGCGCGCGGCCCGTGCCGCTGTCGGCCGCGTACTCGTTGTAGCCGAGGATCGCTGCGGCGAGGGCTTCGCTCTCGCCGAGGGATGTGCCGTCGGGACGCGCGTCGGCGAGGGCGCGGCCGAGCGACGCGGAGGCGCGCGCGCTCGGGCTGCCTGCGCCGATGACGCTGGTCGAAGGCGCGTCGGCCTCACGGGAGGCCGCGCTCGCCGCGGCGAGCAGCGGCGCGAGCTCATCGTCGCCCGCGGCTGCTTCGACGGCTTGCTCGAAGAGCTCACGCGAGCCTCCGGTGAGCGCCGTCAAGGAGAGGCGGTCGGCGGCCGAGAACGCGATCGTGTCGCTGCCCTCGACGGCCGCGCGCGCGGCGGCGGCGTCGCCGAGCTCGATCGCGCGGGCCGCGAGGGCGCGCCGCGCGTCGGCGTCGTGCGTGCCGTCGAGCGCGCCGCGCAGGGCTTCGATCGAGCCCGGACGCGTGTCTTTGCTCGCGGCCGCGAGCATGCCCGCGAGCCAGCCCGCGCCGCCCTTGAGGGAGGCTGTGCTGCGCAGGCGCCCGAGGCTCGACACCGCGAGGGACACGTCGCCCGCTTCGAGCGCCGCGCGCGCACGAAGGAGCGCGTCGTACGCGGAGACGACGCCCCGGAGGCCACGCGGCACCACGCCGCGGTGGATCGCGACCTGCGTGAACGCGTCGCGCAGCGCCGAGAGCTCGTTCGCCTCCGGCGCGCGCACCCTCGTGAACGTGTCGTCCGTCGCGCCGAGCGCCGCGCAGAAGCGCTGCACGTGCGGGCGCGGATCCGAGGTGAGCGAGCGTTGCGCCAGATCCATGTACTTCTGCGCGCCGTCCTCGTCCTCCTGGCGGACCCGCAGGACCTCGGCGCCGAGCACGGCCGCGTGGGCGCGCGCGTCCGGCGTCGGCGCGATGCGCGCCTCGGTGTCGAGCACCTCGATCGTGCCTTGCCAGTCCTGATCCCGCGCGAGCAAGCCGCGGATCTGGCGATGCGCGAGCGGAGAGCTCGGCGCGAGCTCGCGCGCCTCGGCTGCGATCGCGCGCGCCGTCTGCTCCTCGCCTGCCATCACGTAGATCTCGGACACCGCCACGAGCGCTCGCGCGCGCGCGGCCTTGTCCTCCATCGCCTCCGCTTCGGCGCGCAGCCACGCGGCCCGCTCGGCCCACGCGTCACGCTGCTGCGTGCGCACGAGGTGCGCGCTCGCGTCCTGCTCGTCGTCGAACTTCGGCGCTCCCGCGACGGGCGCGCGCGAGCGACGCGACGGCGCCACGGGGACATCGTCCACGGGCTCCGCCTCGGCCACGACCGCGGCCACCGGCGTCTCCTCGACGGAAGGCCCTGCGGGCGTGACCGCGTCGTAGGCGCTCTCCTCCACGGCCGATGGCACCTTCGTTTCCTCGACGAGGGCCTCCACCAGCCCGTCTTCCTCGGGCGGCACCGTGGGCATCTCGTGCCGCGTGTCTTCTTTCACGACGCGCGTGCTCGCCTCGCCGATCTCGGGCTCGTTGCGGGCGTTCCGCAGCGACTGCATCAGCTCGTCGGGCACGTGCGCCATGATGGTCGCAGCGTCGTCATCGTCGTCGTCGACGATCGCGTCCTCTGCGAGGTCGATCTCGTCTTGGGGCTCGCTCACGGGGCCTTGATCCTTTGCTCCAGAGTCGTCGCTCACCGGACACCCATGCCGAGCTTCTTGCGCAGCTCGAGGTAGCTGGGGGAAAGCACGAACGAGAGAAGGCGACGCGAGCGCTCGTTCTCGGTGACCACCGAGCCGAGCTGATCCCGCGGCACGTTCAAGGTGTCGCTCAGCACGATCGAGACGTCGCCGGCGGCGATCACCGCCATGCGATCCAGGCTGCGCCGCGCCGCGTTCGTCCACGCGCGCGCGTCCTGCTTGCTCGCCACGACCTTCTGGCAAACGTCGCCGATGCTCTTGCGGATCTTGCGCGAGATCTCCTTGTGCACCGCGCGCTGGATCTCGCCGTAGACCGCGTACCCGGGGTTTTGGACCTTGATGTCGACCTCGTTGCACGCCGCGATGACCACGGACGCGACCGTGGCCTCGTCGCGCGTGCGGAGCGAGGTGATCCCGCGCCGCAGGGCGAAGACCGTCCGCGCGATGGCCGAGCGCGCCGCCGCGTCGAGCGGCGCCGTGATCCCGGAGCCGATGACGATCGCGGGCACCTCGCCGGCGACGCCGTGCACGCCCTTCGGCTCGGGGCCGCCGACGTAGAGCTCGAAGTCACCCTCGAAGCCCACCGCGCCCATCCACTCGGCGACCGCCACGCGCAGCGGATGGCCGCCGCGCGAGTCGATGCGCTCCTTCTTGCCGACGTTCAGCGAGCCGAGCGTCGGGCCGAGCGCGAGCGTCACCGTCTCGGCCATGAGCACGAAGAGCTCCGCGATCGGGCCGTTGTCCTCCGGATCGGCGATCTCGGCCATGGCCTTCGCGTCGAGCACGATCTGCGGCCGCGTCGCGACGCGACCGTCGATTCGTTTGAGCTCCGTCGAGATCGCGTCGTCGTCGCGGCCGAGCGAGACCAGGCAGCCGAGCGTCGCTTGCCGGAGCGCCGCGTCCTGCCCGGCCTGCGCGATCTTCGCGAGCCGCTCGACGCGGTCGGCATCGCACGGATCCTCGGAGAGCTTCTGCACGAGCACGGACTTCGCGCGGCCGAGCAGGCGCTGGCGCAGCGACGCGTCGTAGCTCGTGGTGAGCACGAGATCGAGCGCCTCGCCGTCGTCCGGCGACTCGTCGAGCAGCTTCACGACCGAGGCCTCGGCCTTCAGCGGCTCGTTGATCTTGTCGCGCCAGATGGCCATCGAGAGCCGCGCGGCCTCCATGCGCCCCTCGCGCTTCTCACGCTCCTGCATGAGCTGCTCGAGGATCGACGTCGCGCGCGACCAGGCGCCCGTCTTCGCCGCGACGCGCGCGAGGCGCTCGCGCACGGGCGGCGTGGACAGGCCCGCCTCGTGGAGACCCACGAGCACCTTGAGCGCCTTCTCCGGGGCGTTCAGCTTGTTCTCGTAGATGTCCACCGCCGCGACGCCGGACATCAGCCGCTGCTGCGCCGGCGCCTCGCCGATGCCCGAGAGCCGGCCGAGCAGGTCCGCCGCCTCGGCGAACTTGCCCATCGTGATCGAGATCTCGCCCGCGAGCGCGAGCGCGCCGACGTGATCGGGCTCGAGCATCGTGACGTTCTCGAGCGCCGAGAGCGCGCCTTCGCGATCGCCCTTCTTGCGGAGCACGCGCGCGCGCTCCCAGAAGAGCTTGCCGATCTCCGCCTCGTCGTCGGCGACGTCGAGGCGACGCCCGATGATGTCGAGCAGCTTGTCGTCCTCGTTGCGCGAACGTACGCGGCGGAAGAGTTTGTCGAAGGCGACGCTGCGGCTCGGATCCCGATCGAACGCGCGGGCGAACGCGATCTCCGCGTCGTCGTGCGCGTCGGTGTGGTCGAGCAGGATGATGCCCGCGGACTCCCAGAACGCCGCGCCGCGCGTGTCGTCCTTGCTGAGGGCGCCGAGCTGCGCGAGCGCGAGCGCCGTGGAGACGTGGTCGCCGAGCGCCTCGCTCGCGGCGCGCACGCCCTCCCACGACACGATGTCGTCCTGGCGACGCTCGACGGAGGCGCGGAAGGTGGCGAGCGCCGCCTCCACGTTGCCCGCCGCGAGCTCCGACCAACCCGAGAGCGCCGATGCGTCGCTCCCCGCCTCCTCGCCGAGCGCCCCGCCCACGTTTTGCAGGGCGAACGCGCGGCGGCGTGGATCGCAGCCGGGCATCGCGAGCTCCAGGTTCGCGAGGCGCGTCGCGTCCGACGTGCCGGCGAGCAAGGGCTGCGGCGTGCTCGGCTGATCGAGCATCGCCACGAGCGCGGCCGACGCTTCCATCGCCGACCACGGCTCGTCGTCGAGGAACGAGCCCACCGCGCGCCGCGCGGCCACCTCGGCCTCGCGATCCTTCGCGGTGAGCGACGCGCCGAGCCACTCGAGCGCGGCGTAGAGCTTCGGCTCCGCGTCCGCCCAGGCCGCCGCGCGCGACACCGCCGCGCCCGGATCCTGATCGACCACGCGCGCCAGCCGGTACGCCTCGGCGCGGGCGATCGCCGTCGCCTCGTCGCCCTGATCCTCCAGCCGATCGAGCGCGCGATCGATCGCCGCCCGGTCACTCTGCGCATCGGGCCACGTCAGCCGCGCGAGCCCCGCGGCGACCGTGATGTCGCCCGAGCCCTCGGCCTCCGCCGTCTCCAGCGCCGTGAGCGCCTCGGCGCGATCGCCCGCCTCGCCCTGGCCCACTTCCAGGCCGAAGCGCTCGATCGCGATGCTCGCCGGATCCGCGCCCGCCTCTGCGGCCGTGAGCAGCGCGCGCCGGCGACCGTCGAGGCTGTCCGGATCGGCCCCGCGCAGCGCCCACGCGAGCAGCGCCGCGGCCGCCTTCGACGCGCTGCCGCGCGCCTGTTCGATGAGCTCGATCGTCTTCTGCCGATCGCCGATCCGCCACGTGAGAAGCGCGGCTTCCAGGTAGAGCGCGGCGCCGAGCTCGATGTCCTCGGTCATCGTCGCGCACGTCGACAGGATGGTCGACGCGGACGCGAGGTCCCCTGCGCGGCGCTCGAGCTCCGCGAGGAAGAGCGCGACCACCTCGTCCGACGGCGCCGCTTCATGCAGCTCGCGCAGCCGTGCGCGCGCCTGATCGGTGTTGCCCGAGCGCGTGCTGCGCAGCGCAGCGACCACCCACAGGCCCCGCGCGAGGGTCGGGTCCGTCTCGACCTTCGCGAGCTCCTCGATCGTCGACGCGAGCGGCCGAACTGCGATCACCTCGCCCGGCGCGGCCTTCTTCGCGCCGAGCGCGTACGCCGCGAGCACGCGGCCGAGCCACGTCGAGGCGTCGCCGTCGAGCGTCGCGAGCTTCGCGAACGCCTCGGCTGCGCCGTCCGCATCGCCGCGGAGCGCGCGGCTCCGGCCGAGCTCGAACCAGAGGCTCGCGTCTTCGCCCTGCTCTGCGCCGTTTGCGACGAGCTCCGCCGTCACCTGCTCGTACCACGCCGCGTCGCCGCGGACGGAGGCGAGGGTGCGGGCGATCCGCGCGAGCAGCGGCGCCGGCGTGCCGAGCGCCGCGGCCCGACCGAGCGCTGCCTTCGCGCCGTCCGAGTCACCCGCCTGGCAAGCCCACACGTAGGCCGCGATGATCTCTGCGCGCGCCTTCGCCTCGTTCGTCGAGCACGACGCGCCCGACGCTTCGAGGGAGCGCGCGAGCGCCGCCGGATCCTGCGCGTCGCTCAGCAGATCGAGCTCGAGCGCGCGCGCCATGATCGACGCCGGGTCCGCTTCGAGCGCGCTGCGCAGCGCTTCGAGCGCGCCGTCCCGGTCGTTGTCGAGCATCGCTGCCTCGGCGATGCGCAGCCAGAGCGCTGCTGCGGCCGGGCCCGGGGCGCCCCGCGCGAGTTCGGCGCGCGCGAGATCCGCGGCGCCCTTTGCGTCGCCGTTCGCCTCCAGCGAGGCGAGGCGCGACCGCGCGATGACCGACGACTGCGGCAGTTGCTCGGCGGCCCGCGCGAGCAGCTTCACCCAGCCCTCTTGATCCCCTGCGCGCCGCTTCAGCTCGGCCGCGCGCAGCCATGCGTCGGCTGCGTACTCGGCGCGCCGCGCGAAGCGGGGCACGCCGCTCGCGTCGCCGCGCGCTTCGTCTTCGAGGGCCTCCTCGATGAGCTGCGCTTGCCCTTCGAGGGCCCGCGCCAGCGCCGTCGGGTTGTCCTCCCGCGCGGAGATCGATTCGAGCGTCACCTGCGACCGGAACTGCCCCTGACCGTCCAGCGCGGCGGCGGCGTCGATCAGATCGTAGGCGCGCTGCGCATCGCCGGCCTTCGCCGAGAGCTCCGCGAGCTCGATGAACAGGTACGCCTTCCACGTCGGATCGCTGGCGAGCTCGGCGCGCGCCTCGATGGCGCGCATGCGGCCGGGCAGGTCGCCGTCCTTCGCCGCGATGAGCTCGAGCTCGAGCCACGGCGTCGGGTCCTCGGGGCTCGCGCCGACGGCCTCTTCGAGCGCTTCTTTCGCGCCCGGAAGATTCTGCTCGTAGTCCTGCAGGAACGCGGCGCGCTCCCAGAACGCGCGTGCGCGCTCCTCCGGGGTCACGGAGGCGCGTGTCAGCGCTTCGAGCAGTTTCCCGAGGTTCTTGATGGACTTGCGTCGGGTCAGGATCCGGACGAGGGACTCGAGCGGCTCGCGGAACTGCGGGTCCGCGTTGAACGCCGCGAGGTAGTCCCGCGCGGCGGACGGCTCCTCCCCGTGCTTCTCCTCGAGGACGCCACACTCGTGCAGGAGCAGGGCTTGGAGCGCCTGATCCTCCTGCGCGGCGTGCTCGGACCGTAAACGATTGAGGAAGGCCGCCGCATCCTCGGCCTGCCCCGTGGGCATGGGTGTCTCTACCGTCATTGGGCTCGACGCGCCTCCCGCGGAGACGGGTTTCTGGTCCATTGCATGCTGCGTGGGGAGACTAGCCAAACGGTGCGTCGGGAGTAAAGCGTGCTCGCGACGGATCGCGACGATCCTGCGCCCCTCCGCGCAGTTCGCCCTGTCCCGTGGGGGGAAGGGGAGGGGGTGAGGCTCGTGCCTGCTCGCTCGCTCAGCCCTTGCGGAGCATCGCGTCGAGCTTCTCGTGCAGCGTCGACTCGACCACGGGCCGCATCGCGCGGAGCAGGAGCGGCAGCTCCACCCGGATCCGCACGGCCTCCGCGGTCACGCGCACCGACCCCCGCGTCCCCTTCGCGGGCCCGCTCGGCGCGTCCAGACAGAGCTCGTCGCCTTCCCAGCGCCAGCGCACCCCGCGGCGTTGCTCCAGCCGCCGCGCCAGGTCTTCCGCGCGCCGACGCGCCGCGTCCTGGCTCATGCCGTGGGGTTTCAGGATGTCGATCTGCGCCATCGCGTCCGTCCCCTCTGCGTCGTGGGCTTACTCGACCCGCTGCAGGATCCAGTAGCCGCGCGGCGTGTCCACGACCTCGCTCACCGCGCCCTTGGCCAGGCTGAAGAGAACATACTCCGGCGCGGGCTCCAAAATTCCGCGTGGCAGCCGCCCTGCGTTCTCCATCGAGCCCTTGTCGCCCTTCGCGACCGCCGCCTTGAAGTCCGTCTTCGCCTCCTCGGCGAGCTGCTTGGCGAGCGTGAGCGCCTCCTCGCGCGGCCGCGCGTTCGGCGGCGCGCCCTGGGCGCCCTTGTACTGCACGAGCACCACCCCGAAGATCACGGACTTCGGCGCCTCACCCGCGAGCGGCGGCGGCGCCTCGCCCGTGAGCAGCAGCGTCCCGCCTGCGTCGACCGGACCTCCCGGCTCCGGCTCCCCGCTCGCCCCGGCGTCCGAGGGCTCCGCGCCTGCGTCGGCGCTCGGCGTCGCGCCTGCGTCGCTCGGCGCGCCTGCGTCGGCGGCGGCCGTCTCGGTGGACGTGTTTGCGTTGCGACCGCGCGGGACGGCGACGAGCGCGATGGCCCCGAGGACCAACACGGCGAAGAGGAGGGCGGTCGCTTTCTGCATGGGGCGAGCGCGTTAGCACATTTCCCCGGCCCAGCGGAAGCGCGCGACGAATCTGCGCCGCCCGGCTGCCCGCTGCCCCCGCGCCCGCCGCCGTCCTCTGTCGCAAAAGAGCCGCGAAGCCTCAAACCCTGGTAGAAGTGACGAACGCGGAACCATCGCGCGCCCCAGGGCCCCTCGAAGGCATGAGCATGGTCAAGGTCGAGTGCGACGCCTGTAAGTCGCCGTACCAGGTGGAGGAACGACGGATCCCGGCGACGGGGCTCAAGATGCGCTGCTCCAAGTGCGGCAACAGCATCTTGGTGCGCAAGCCCGCGGAGGCCGCGTCGGGCCTCGGAGGCGCCGAGGAGATCGATCTCCCCTCGCCGGTCGCGCCGCGCGCGAAGGCGGGCACCGAGCCGATGATGCCGCGCCCCGCGGCGGGCAAGGCGCCGGCCGCGCCGCTCGCGCCGAAGCCGCCCGTGCTCCCCGCCGCCAAGCCGAAGCCTGCGGCGCCCGCGCCCGCGCCGAAGCCCGCCGAGGCCACGGAGCTCGAGCTGTGGAGCCGCGACGACGATCCCGGCTTCGGCGAGATCGACCTTCCCTCGCCCGCGAAGGCCACCGTGCGGCAGATGCACGCCGCGTCCGTGCCCGCGCCCGAAGCCGAAGAGGAAGAGCTCGCGGACCTGCCGATGCCCGCGAAGGCCACCGTGCGGCAGATGCCCGCGGTCGTGAACGAGTTCCCTCTCGATGATGAAGAGGAGGAGGACGCGGCGCTCGCGGCGATCGAGATGCCCGCGTCGTCGCCGAACAAGCCGACGGTCCGGCAGATGACGACCCCGGTGACGTCGTCGCTCGAAGTGGATCTGCCCTCGCCGTCGCCCTCGCCTTCGCCCGCACGTGCGGCCGCCGCCAGGACGCCGCCGCCGAGCCCTCCGAAGGCAGTCGACAAACCGACCGCGCCCGCGCGCCCCGCGGCGAAGGGTTTTGGCGAGATCGACCTGCCCTCGCCCGCGCGCCCCGCCGCGCCGAAGCCGCCGCCGCCGAAGCCGGACGAGAAGCTCACCGCGCCCGCGCGTCCTGCGGCGAAGGCCGCGCCCGCGCCGGAGATCGATCTGCCGAGCCCCGCGCGTCCCGGGATGAAGAGCACGCCCGCGTTTGATCTGCCGTCCCCCGCGCGCCCCGCGCCGCCCGCGGCGAAGGGCTTCGGCGAGATCGATCTCCCTGCGGCGGCGCGGCCCCCCGCCGCGCGCCCCGCGCCGCCTGCGGCGAAGGGCTTCGGCGAGATCGATCTCCCCGCGCCGGCGCGCGCGCCGGTGAAGAACGAGCCCGCCGATCTCCCCGCGCCGGCCCCGCCCGGCCCGAAGCACCGCTCCTCCGGCGCGATGCGCGCGCCGATGCGCGCAAAACCCCTGAGCAGCTTCGACCTGCCCGCCGTCACGGCCGACACCGAGCTCGACCTCGGCGCCTTCGGCGAGATCGAGCTGCCCGCGCCCGACCTCGGCGCCTTCGGCGAGATCGATCTGCCTGCGCCCGACGGCGGCGTCTCGTTCGCCGACCTCGAGGCCCCGCTCTCCCCGCCCGCGGGCGCCGCGCGCAAGCTCGACCCCGGCGCGACCGTGCCGGCCGCCTCGATCGCGGCCTTTGATCCGGGCGACAGCGACTTCGGGGAGCTCGAGTTCCCCCTCGCGAGTGCCCCTCCGCCTTCCCCCGCGGCTCCGCTCGTGTCCCCGCCGCGCGCTGCTGCGCCCGTGACGACCGGCTTCGAACTCGACGACGCGGCCTTCGACGCGGCGTTCGCCGATCCTCCGCCGAACAAGGCCGCCGCTCCGCCCAAGGCGCCCACGCCCGAGCCGCCGAAGAGCACGCGCGCCGCGGGCCCCATCTCGGCGCCGGGCGAGGAGTTTTCCCTCGGCGAGCCGGACATGGACCTCTCGACGGGCGCCCCGATCAGCGTGGGCGCGCCGCCCTCGCGCGCCCCCCTCCACGCCGCCGACGAGCCCGACGAGCCCGCGCCGCCGCCGGACAGCAGAGCCAGCATCGGCGACGAGGTCGACCTCGCGCCGGGCGAGTCCGAAGACCTCGACGCGCTCGGCAAGCGCGACAAAGCCCCGAAGAGCCTCGCCAAACCCGCCGCCGGGGACAAGCGCGCCCGCGGACGTGGCCGTGTCTATGGCATCGGCGCGGCCGTCCTCATCGCGATCGGCGGCGGCGCCCTCGCGTTGCTCCCCGACATCGGCCCGTTCGGCGTGCATGCGGTGAGTGATCTCGTGAACGCCTCCGCGCACGCCGAGGCGCTCACCGGGCTCGAAAAGAACACGCAGGCCACGCTCGACGAAGACACCGCCGCCGCGGCCGCGCGCGGGCTGGAAGCTGCCAAGGCCGCGCAGGCCTCGCGCCCGCGCCACCGCCCGACGGCCGCGTATGCGGCGTTCGTCGCCTTCTCGCGCAGCCTCCGCCATGGCCGCCGCGGCGACGACGAGACCCTCGGCAAGCAGCTCCTCGGCCAGACCGAGACCCCGAGCCGCGAGCGCACCCTCGCCGTGGCCGCGCAACACGCGCTCGCCGGCCGCCTCGACCCGGCCCGTCGCCTCGCCAAGGACGCGCTCGACGCGGACGCGAACGACATCGACGCCGCCGTCCTCCTCGGCGAGATCGAGCTCGCTTCCGGCTCCATCGCCGACGCGCTCCCCGCCTGGAAACGCGCCGTCACCCTCCGCAAAGGCGCCCGCTCCCTCTACGGCCTCGCGCGCGCCGAGCTCGCCAAGGGCGACGCCGCGTCCGCCGAGAAGAGCGCCCGCGCCGCGCTCGAAGCCTCTCCCAAGCACGCCGGCGCGCGCACCTTGCTCGCCTCGATCCTCGGCCGCGATCCTGCCAAGGAAACCGAGGCCCTCGACATCCTCGGCAAGGTCACGGCCGAGGGCGACATCCGCGCCTCTGGCAGCGACCGCGAGCTCGTCGACGCCTACATCGAAACCGGCCGCATCCACCTCGCCCGCTCGCGCATCACCGCGGCCGAGCAGGCCTTCGCCGCGGCGCTCAAGATCGACCCGCGCAGCGCCCCCGCGCTCATCGGCGACGGCGAGCTCTTCTACCGATCGAGCCGCTTCTCGCAGGCGCTCCTCCGCTTCGAGGAGGCCACGCGTGTCGACGAGAGCAGCATCCCGGCCCGCATCGGCGCGACGAAGACCCTCCTCGCGCTCGAACGCCTCAAGGACGCGAAGGCGCTCGCCGAAAAGCTCCGCGCCGACAAGCCCGACGCTGCCTCCCCCGTGTACTGGCTCGGCCGCGCCGAGGACGCGCTCGGCAACAAGAAAGAGGCCGAGGCCCTCTACCTCCAGGCCATCAAGCTCGGCGGCACGCAGATCGACGCCGTCGAGGCGTACGTCGCGCTCGCCTCGATCCTCGCGGCTGCCGGCCGCAACGACGAGGCGCAGGCCAAGCTCGCCGAGGCCAGCGCCAAGTTCCCCGACCTCGCGGCGCTCCACCGCGCGAAGGGCGAGGTCTTCTCACAGGCGGGCCGGTACGCCGAGGCGCGCACCGAATTCGAGGCTGCGCTCGCCAAAGAGGACGACCTCGGCACGCGGTTCCGCCTCGGCATCACGCTCCGCCGCATGGGCGCTTTCGAGGACGCGCAAAAGGTCTTCGACCAGATCGCGGCTGTCGACAAGGCGTTCCCGGGCCTCTCGCTCGAGCGTGGCCTCTTGTACGAGGAGACGGGCCAGAGCGAGCGCGCGCTGGAGATGTATGCGGCGGCGCTGGAGAAGGCGCCGACGGACATCGACCTCAAGATGCGCGTCGGCTCGGCGCAGGTCATGGCGGGCCACGCGGCGCAGGCCGAGCCGATCCTGCGCGAGGTCTTGAAAGAGCGCGCCGGCTCCGCGGACGCGAACCATTTCCTCGGCCGGGCCCTGCTCTTGAAGGGCGGCTCGTCCTCCGCAGGCGAGGCGATCCGCTTCCTCGAACGGGCCACGGAGATCGACGGCAACCGCGCCGAGTATTTCCTTTACGTCGGCTGGGCGGCGAACGTCCTCGGCCAGTTCCCGAAGGCCGAGGCGGCCTTGAAGCGCGCCTTGGAGCTCGATCGCGAGCTCGCGGACGTGTACTGGCAACGCGGCGTCCTGGCGCACAAGCAGGGTCGCACGCTCGACGCTTTGGCCGACCTGGAGATCGCCTTGCAAAAGCGCCCCTCTCGGCACGAGGCGCACGCCACGATGGCGCTTTGTTATCAGGAGCTCGGCCGCTGGCCGGAGGCGCAGACGGCGTGGCAAAAGGCGATCGCCGGCAATGGCTCGGTGGCCGAATGGCATTACCGGCTCGGGAAGATCTTCGAATCAAACGGGAACAAGCTCGCGGCCACGCCGGAGCTCGACAAGGCCGTGGAGCTTCTCGCGCAGAAGGGCGGTCCGGCCGAGAACTGGCAGGCCGATGTGTATTTCCTCCACGCCGAGGCGATGCGCGCCACGGGGCAAAAGGACAAGGCCGTGAAGAGCTACCTCCGGTTCAAGGAGGTCGCGTCGATGGACAATGCGTACCGGACCGACGTGGAGCGGGCGTTGGTATCGCTGGGGCACGGTCCATAGGGCGGGGGCGGCATCCACGGCATAAGAAGAAGCCGGTGGCCCCAGCGGTAGCGAACGAGGTGCGAGAGGTCGAAGGCACGCGCGCCGGGCTCGTCGGCAAGGGCTGGGGAGGTTGCCGACATGCGCGCCGGGCTTGTCGGCAAGGCTGGGGAGGTTGTCGACGTGCGCGCCGGGCTTGTCGGCAAGGGCTGGGGAGGTTGCCGATATGCGGCCGGGCTTGTCGGCAAGGGCTGGGGAGGTTGCCGATATGCGGCCGGGCTTGTCGGCAAGGGCTGGGGAGGTTGCCGACATGCGCGCCGGGCTCGTCGGCAAGGGCCGGGGAGGTTGTCGACATGCGCGCCGGGCTTGTCGGCAAGGCTGGGGAGGTAGTCGACGTGCTCGCCGGGCTTGTCGGCAAGGCCGGGGAGGTTGTCGACGTGCTCGCTGCGGTTGCCGGCAAGGGCCGGGGAGGTAGTCGACATGCTCGCCGGGCTCGTCGGCAACGGCTGGGGACTTTGTCGAGAGGGTCGCCCGTGGTTGCCGGCAACCTGCCCCTCTGCCACGCCGTCGCCGCCGCGTCCGCGGGGCGGTGCTGCGGGGAACGTCAGAAGCTGTAGCCGGCAAGCCCCGTGAGGCCACTTCCTTTGCCGTCATAGTCCGAGTAACGGCCCCCGATCGTGAGGCGCGTCGGGTCATTCGGCGACCCGAGGACCCACGTGAACCGGGCGTCGATGTTGTCGACATGGGCCGGATCCGAGGCGTTCCCCTCCGCCTGCAAGCGGTAGGCGCGCGTCCACCAGACGGCGAACCACACCGGCGCGGCGACTTGAACGTCGAGCATCGCGCCGAACCCGCCATGCAGCCTGACGCGAACGCCCGCATTCTTGTCGCGGTCGGCGGTGTCGATACCGGCGATCCCTCCGCCGAGCAGCGGCTGGAGGCCGATCCCGAGGACGCGGTAGCCGATGCCGGCGTGGAACTCGGCGTCGAGCATCAACCCCTTCGTCGTCACGTAGCCACCGCGGGCCTGAAGCGGCATCCGGTAAAACACGTCGCTCCCCTTCCACACCCCATCGAGGAACCCTCCGAAGCCGACCACCGGCGCGAATACGGTCGCTTCGTTGGGCGCAGACGCCGTCGCGAGCCCGATCTGCCAGGTGCCCATCCCCGCGGACGCCGCCGCGCGCATCAACGCCTCCGTCTCGGCTCTCTTGTTGTGCTCGCGCATCGCGTCGCCGTCGGGCGGCGGAAGCGCGAGCGGCACGGCGCCGCTGCTCGGCGGCGCGTCGACGAGGGCGGTCTTCACGTCCGCTTCGTCGAGCGACCAGCGCTTCGCGAAGAAGGAGACCGCCTCGGGGGGCGGCGAGCGGCGAACGAGGGTCGCGAGCGCGAACGCGTCCTCGGCCGCGGCCTCGTCGCCGGACCCGAGGTGGGTGCGCGCCTGGGTCACGAGCTCGGCGCTGCGTGCTTCGCGGACGGCGGTGAACAGGGGCCCGAGCTCGGCGAGGAGGGTTTCTTCCGCCTTCGATGCCAGCTCGTCGGCCCGCCGTTGCTTCTCCGTGCCCATAAGCAGCGAGTTCTGGGCCTTGTCCGGATCGACGCCTTCGACCTGGATCTTCAGCGTGATCGGCTTCGCCGACGAGGCATCGGCGCGGCGGCGCTGCGTGCCCTCGATGACGAGCGTCCAGCGCAAGCGGTGCTCATCCTCGAAGTAGGTTTCGGTGATGGGCCGACTCTCTTCCTTCTGGACATAGTCGGTCGTGCAGGACTGGCCCGTGTTGTAGATCGGTGACGTCTCGACGTAGCGGGAGTGCGCGTCTTCACGAACCGTCTTCGTCTCCGTGCCCACGTACGTCGAGGTGCTCTGACAGCGCGATTCGCCGACCAGGCGGCTCGTCGTCTCGTACGAGATCCTTTCGCGCTTCACCTTCTCGACGTAGGGCTCGGACCGCGTCGTGCATTTCGCGCGGAACTCGATCTCGGTCGGCAAGCCACTGCTCCCGCCGAGCTTTGTCGCAGCGGCTGCGATCGGCTTGCAGTCGTCGCCGCCGAGCGTCCAACCGACATCAACGCGCTGGCGCAGCGCGGAGCTCGTGTCGCTATCGAGGGTGTCTTTCCCGCCGAACATTCGCACGAGGCCGACGTGGAGCGCGCGCGCGCCGTGGTGCGCGGCGTCGATCTCCGTCAAGCGCTGGTGATGGAACGCGAGCGCGCTCTCCTGGATTCGGCGAAAGTCCTCTCGGAGCTCCTTCTCGTCCGCCAGGCGGAGGAGGCGGCTCGCTTGTTTCAGGGCGGCGGTGTACGACGCGGGCTTCGCCTTCGCGACGACCTCGGGCCACAATGCCCGCGCGATCGCCGAGCCGACCGGCGTGATCGCCTCGCGAATGAGCTCCGCGCGTTTGCGGTCGAGCGCGAGCAAGGCTGCGGCCTCGAGCCGCGCGAACGCAGCTTGCGGCTTCCCCGCCTCGAGCTCCTTTCGCGCCGCGACCACCTCGGCGTTCACGAGCTGCGTGAGCGTGTCGTGCTGCTTGGCTGCGATCTCTTGGATCGCATCGTCCTCGGGCTCGATTTTGGCCGCCGCCGCATCGTAGTTCGCGAGCGCCTGGGCGTAGGCATGCTCGGAGAACGCGCGGTCCCCAGCGGCGAGGAGCGGACGGCTCTCCGCGCAACCCGCAAGCACGCTGGACAAGGCCGCGAGCCATAGTGCCCGGCGCGAGGTGCGAAGAGAATGTAATTCCGGCACGATGGCTGTGCTGTATCACACCCTGGCCTGAGCCGTAAAGCCATCGAGGTGTGGCTCGATGGCTTCTCACGAGGTGACGGCCAAAGCTCCGAAGTCACGTCGCGTGGAACCGCCGAGAATGGGCGAGGGCGAATGCGCGGTGGTCATTGCGACCTACATCGCCCGAAGGGGCTCGCGCGCTCCCTCCGTTCTCCCGTGCACGACGATCTCCCAGGTGTGGAAATCGGCGGAAGCATCGAAGTCGAGGTCCACCCTCTTCTCCGTTTGGTGCTTCGTCCCGCCATCGTCCACCCAGTGGAGCGCGAACTGCACGGCTTTGGTCCCGCCGACGAACTCGATGTCGATCTCGGCGGTCTCGAGCAGCTTCGAGTCGCTGGCGTCGAACTGGTAGAAGGCGGTGAAGAACGAGGCGATCATACCCGGGCGGGCAGTGGGGCGCATGCGCGTGAGGAACCGCCCGAACTTCTGTGCGCCGGTCCGAGCGTATTCCGCGCCCAGAATCGTGCGATCCGAGTCGATGACGGTGTCGCCGCGCGCGGTGAGCCACAGATCGAGGGCGCCCTCGCTGGTGCGGACGTTCGAGGGATGGAGCCAGGCGAGGTTCGAGCCAAAGGTCCAGTCCCCGAGCGTCGAGGGACCGAGCCCCTGCTCGAAATCATCCAACCACGAGAGCTCGTATTCGATGCCGCCGCGCGTGGCGCGTCGGGGGAGCTTGCTCTCGTTCGTGGGGGCGAGGTCGCCTTGGGGTGAATCGGGGAAGTCGGTTCGTGGAGCGGGAGCCGGGGAGCAAGCCGCGGCGAGGGCGGCCGAGCAGAGGACGAGGGGGGCGCGCATCCTGCGGAGTGTAGGCGCGGGGAGGGAGGGAGGGGAGGGGACCCGGGCCTCCGGCTGCCCGGCTTTCGAATGGCCGAAGCCCTTGCTTCAGCCGGTCGACTTGCGGCCCCAAGCGAGCGGCTCCACGTACGGTCTTGACGAGACCGTGCGGCGGCGCGAATGCGCCCGGCGCGGCGCGAGGGGACCACACACGAGGGGGAAACCGACGATGACCCGACAATCGAGAAGGCCGAGAGGGGACGCGGAGCGTCGATGGATGATCTCCCTGGGTTTGATCTTCGCGGGGATGTCGCTCGTGGCATGTGATGAACAGATCGGGGACCGAGCGCGTGGGAGCGGCACGTGCCCGCCCGGGGAGACCTGCTCGGAGCGGACGCCGACGGGCCTGGCATTCATTGGCGCGCATGCATTCAGCGATACGAAGGGCGGAGGACTCGCCACGGCCCTCGGGGGCACGCAGACGTTATCCATCCGCTACCCGGAGCCGCCTTATGATCTCTACGTGGCTGGCTTCGACGCGATGCTCATCGATTCCAGGGTTGCCGCGATCGAATCGAGTGGCCCCGCCACGGTCGTCCTGCGAGGTGTCTCCGAGGGCCGCGCCTTGCTGCGTCTGCTCGAGCCGGGGACGAACAAGCTGCTCGACAGGTACAAGATCAAGGTCGCGCCCATCGCGCGTGTCGCCCTGCTCCCGCGGGAGCTTCAGGACGAGAATGCGGACGTCGCGCGCTGGAAGGTGCTCGCCGGGAGCCCGGCGTCGCTCGGGGTTTTGCTCTTGGACCGGAACGACCAACAGCTCGTCGACGAGGGGCTCGAGGTGCGCGCCCACGCGGCCGATGTCGTGCGGCATGCGTGGGATCTTTTCCAGGTCACGGTGGTGGCCGCCTCCCAGAACCGGGTGATGCTCACGATGCGGGCGGGCGGCCGTCCCTTCTTGGCCGCCGTTGATGTCGCCTCGTCGGTCGACGGCATCGTCCTGCGATCCCCGGCGGCCCCGGAGGAGGGGCACCCCATCGCGATCAAGCGCGGAGCGCCCGGCACGCAGATCTGCTTCCGCGCAGCCTTGGAGAAGACCACGGTCGTCGGGGCGACGTGGCAGTTCTCGCCGGGCGAGACCGTCTCGATCGAGCCTCCGGCGCTGCCGTCGGAGGAGGACGCACCGTGGGATGTGCAGCCCTGGACGACGCCGGGCTGCGTGACGCTCTCCGGGAAGGAACTCGGACCCGCGACGCTCGGGGTCACGGCGGGCACCTACTACGAGATGTTCAATCTCGTGGTCGTCGAATGACCCTTGGCCTTCGGCCGATTTCCAGGACGCCACCGTCCTCCCTGGGGCCGATGTCGTCCTCTCCCCGAGGCGCGCATTCTGCGGAGTGCAGGCGCGGCTGACCTGTGGTCTCATCTCGCTAAGTACGCAAAACTCTTAGCTCGATCACCAGAGTCGGGCTCAACAGTTTCGAGTACTTACGAAGATGCGATCGATGGTCAGGACGACGAGAGCAGAATCGATCGGATGCGCGCGGTGGTCGTAGGATGTTGACAAGGCTCCCGGGGGTGGCGTAAGCCGATATACGGGACATGCAAACCTTTCTTGCACTCTTCTGTGTTGCGGTCCTCGTGGAGGGGTGCGTTGACGAGCCCAGCAGGCGACCACCGTGCACGGATCCAGACGAATGTGCCGTGCAACGAGACAACTGCTTCAACGGCTGCGCCCAGCGTCATGCCCCAGGAAGCTGTGCAGATTGCTGTAACAGTGTGTTCAGGAGCTGCGATGATTGCAAATCATGGAACTTCGAGTCGTGCAGGTGACTCGTTCAAACCCGGACTCGCAGCCATCCTCGTGGGCGGACTGCTCGCATTGTTCTGCGGATGCGAACGAAATGCGTCCCATCAACTCGTCCTGCGATACGATGAGGTGGCCCACGTGAGTGGATGCAACATCCGCCTCATTCAGATCACCATCCGTGACGATGGCTACGAGCCGTTCGCGGCTCTCAATTACAATTGCGGAGGCTTACCGGAGTCGGACCTGTTCGAGAAGAATTGGTCGAAGGACTATCTCCCGCCCCTCGGGTTCACGATGAACGTCGGGGATTGTCAGCTCTTCAAGGACACGTTCTACTGCGTCGAGGCCATCGAAACCGACAAGGTGACGCTCCAGGCGACGTACAAGTGGGCCAACCCAGACCATTCGCGAATCGAGCGGATCAAGTAATCTGCAAAGGCCCCGCCCCATCCACGCGCCTGTGCATCTCCAGGCACGCCTGATCCACCATCCCGCCCCTTCGAGAACGTAGTCGGCGAGCCTGCGGATTTGCCGAGAAGCTGCGTGCCTGCCATGAGGCGCGTGGCACGGGGACGGATTCGCCCCCGCTACCTGTGCCGCGTGCATGCTGCACGGCCACAGGGCCCAATGCGTTCAGGCTCCGTGCTCAGAAGGACTGGCTCTGTGGCTTCTCGCCCTCGGTCTTCTTGCGGAACACCAAGTAGCTGTGACGGGATTCAGTCCTGGTCGTCCCTTGGTACGCGACGTTTGCCGACGTGTTGATGAGCACGACCTCGCCGCCGAGCGCGCACGCCTCGGGCTTGAGCAGCGAGAGAATCCGTGGGTCGTTCGGCGCTTCGCCGCTCTCGCCCTGGACGTTGACCGTGCCCACGGCGTCGTAGCTGGCTAGGAGCTCCTGGGTCATGTTGCCCGTGCGCAGCTCGAGCGCGCAGTCCGCTGGCCGCGGCGGAAACACCCCACCCATGCGCACGGTGGACACAGGGTTGCTCGAACACGCGAGTACCGTCGGGAGGAGCACGAGGAGCCACGTCTTGATCATGCGTGGCATACCTAGCAGCACGCGCGCGTCGCGGTCAACGACGATGCCGCGGGGAGATCGCGGCGGCGCGAACGGCGGGACGAATGGCGCAGTGGATCAGGCGTCGAGCGTGCCGCCCTTGAACGGGCGCGGCGACACCTCGGAACAAATCGCGCGCCGGGCGCCGCTCCACCCCTTCCGTACAAGTTCGTCTCCCAATCCTCGAAGGGTGGCTCCACGACGTACGCCGCGTCCACGTAGCTCCGGATGCACTGGGCGGCGCGGTTCTCCGCCTGCTTTGCATTGCGTACGACGCTCTCCTCGTCTCGCTCGAGCACGTTGACGAAGAGCGCGTACGTCATTTCGAGGGCGCGCCCGGCCGCAAAGGTCGGCGGCGAGGGGAGCGTCGTTCGTGCGGAGGTGGGCGTTTCGATTCTGACAATGCGTCCGACTCTGTTATATACGGCTCCATGAACGGCATGCCCATTTCATCGATGCTGCGTCGGCGCCCGCTCGTGCTCCTCGTCGGGGCCCTTCTTTCCTTCGGAGGCACGCGCGCCCTGGCGTCCCCCGTCCCCGTGGCGCAGTTCAACTGGACCCAGCAGCAGAAACTCTTCCTCGAGAACCCGATGGTCGGCGATCTCGCCGCGCAAGCGATCGGCCTCTCCGGTGATGTCATCATCGTCGGCGCGGAAGAGGCCGACCTCAAGGGGAGCCGATCCGGCGTGGCGCAGGTCTTCGTTCGAGCGGGAGGCTCCTTCGCCCCGACGCAGGCGCTCTCCCCCGACGACGGGCAGCCCGACGACTATTTCGGCCACGCGGTCGACGTGGACGGTGATATCGCGATCATCAGCGCCTCCTCCGACGACGACAACGGGCTGAACAAAGGCTCGGCCTATGTATACGCCCGGAGCGGGGGCGTCTATACGATGCAGCAGAAGCTCTTGCCACCTCCGGCGACCCTCGGCAGCTACGCCGCTACCGTGGCCATCAGCGGGACGACGATCCTTCTGGGGGGCGAGGGCAGCGGAGGTTTCGTGTATACCCAGAGCGGCTCGACCTGGTCGCTTCAGCAGAAGATCGCGCCGGCCGATCACGTCACGACGCATTTCGGCAATGCCGTCGACCTCTCCGGCGACACGGCCATCCTCGCGGCATTCGCGGATCCCACGATGAGCGTCGATGGTGGCTCGGCCTATCTCTATGTGCGCAGCGGCGCGACCTGGACGGAGCAACAAAAGGTCTTCCCGTCCGATCCGACGGTGGGGCAAAACTTCGGGTATTCGGTCGCCATCGACGGCGATACGGCGGTCGTGGGCGCCATCGGCGACAGCGAGAAGGGGACGTGGGCCGGCGCGGCGTATGTCTTCGTCCGCAATGGCGTCACGTGGAGCCAGCAGCAGAAGCTCGTCGCGAGCGACGCGCAGGAGAGGGCGCAGTTCGGGTGGGGCGTCGCGGTGCAGGGAGACAGGGTGCTCATCGGTACCCCCACGATGAAGACGGCCGTGACGCAGCCGGGATCGGCGTACGTCTTCGAGAGGAGCGGCGGCGTTTGGACCGAGGCGAACAAGCTCACGGCCTCGGACGCGGTGGCGGTGGAGAACAGGTTCGGCTGGTCTTGCCGTCTCGACGGCGACACGGCGGTCGTCGGCGCGCCCAGCGATGCAGAAAAAGGCGGCTCCTCGGGCGCGGCGTACGTGTTCGCGATGGAGATGGGCGGGTCCGGCGGAATGGGCGGGTCCGGCGGAATGGGCGGGTCCGGCGGAATGGGCGGCGCCGGCGGAATGGGTGGTGCCGGTGGAATGGGTGGTGCCGGTGGAATGGGTGGTGCCGGCGGCGCAGGTGGTGCCGGCGGAATGGGCGGTGCCGGCGGCGCTCCGTCGACGGAAGAGAGCGGCTGCGGCTGCCGGATGGCCGGCGCGGAGCGAGGCGGCGGGGCAGCATGGTTGCTCGTGCTGGGAGGGGTGATCCTCGCCGGGAGTCAGCGGCGTGCGCGCTCCCGGAGCCTTGTGCGGCGGGGCGACGGCTCGACGTTCTAGCTTCACGCTGCGGGAGCCATGCAGCGATCACCAGTCACCCCATTTGCCCTCGCGCACGAAGCCCATCCCCTGCGAGAAACGCTTCGCTGACCTGGCGGGGCGCGGTTCGCGGCCGGGCTCGGCCTTCCGGGTCCACGAAGGTCATTCGTTGCGCCTATGGGAGGGATGCGAATTCGCGGGGTTTCTCGAGTCTCTGCGAAGACGCATTGTGGAGGGGTCGCTGGAGCAACGGAGAGCCAGCGGCGGCTTTCCCTACCTGTCCTTCCCTAACCTGTCCAAGGAGCAACGATGAACCACAGCAAGACCTCCTCCCGCGCGTTCTCCAAGACCGCGCGGCTCTTCGGCCTGGGCGCGCTTCTCGCCGGCGTGGTCGGCTGCGTCGACGGCCCGGGCGTCGACGACGAGCGCGCGGACGCGATCGAGGCCACCGACGAGGCGAGCTTGGCCCTCCTCCCCAACAACTGCTCGGATCGAGCGAAGAACATCTGGCGCGCCGCCGGCCTGATGGCCACCTACATCCCGGGCGTTGGCAACGCCGCGAGCGCGGGGATCTCCCTCCTCGCCGCGCTCCAGTCGGGTCGCTGCTCCCAGAACCAGGCCGAATTCCTGACGATGGATCAGATCCGCGCCCAGATCACGTCCATCAGCGGCCAGGTGGTCGACGAGGCCCTGCGAAAGCAGCTCGTCCAGTCCGCCGACACGTTGCTCCGCCTCCTCGAGCCCTACCAGGACGAGCTCGTGGACATCGACGCGCTCACCGTGGCCCAGCGGGCGCAGCTCTCCAAGGACCTCGAGAACCTCGCCATTCACGCGGTCTTCCTGGAGGCAGACACCGCGAATCTCAACTGGCCGATTCTCCCGGTCTACGTGCAGTTCGCTTCGCTCAAGCTCGGCATGTACCAACTGGCCTATGAGCTGCGCGAGCCTGGACCCGAGCGCGACAACCTCGAAGATATGCTCGCGAGCGAGCGGCAGGCGTCGATCGACATCCTCGTCGGGCACGAGACCCGGTTCGTGACGCGCGGGCAGACGCTGAAGCGGAGTTACTACTTCAACGGCAATCGATTCTGGATCGACACCAAGGTGACGAACGGCAGCGACACGGTGGTGCTCGTCGACTGGTACTGCGAAAGGAGCGCCTTTCAACCCAACGGATGCAGCAACCGGTTCGACCGGCGCAATCAGTTCTTCCTCGAGGCGCGCAACAAGTTTCGTGATCTCCGCACGAAGCAAAACACCGTCATCGACAGCAACTACCTGGCGTTCAAGAACGCGTTGTTCAACACCCAGGCCCCTGCGTTCAAGCTGGAGTCGGGGCGCAACAACTACCGTAATGTCGTCACGAGCGCCCTTTCGCCCAGGGTCTGCCTCAGCGCCAGCCCCGAGGGGACGTTCTCGGTGCCGGTATGCGGGGCGGACGACGACGTGTCGAACGCCGACCTCCTCTTTGGGCTCATCCCCACGACCGGCCAGCTCTACAGCCTCGGCCAGAAGGTCTGCCTCCAGGCGGACGACGCAGGCGTCCTCTCGAGCGGGCCCTGCGAGGAGGTGGCGCCGCCGGAGCCGAATCTCGACGGGAGCCCCGCGGCGCCGCCTTCGCGCCAGAGCTGGGGTCACCATCCCAATGGGTACTTCATTCACCTGGCGACCGGCCTCTGTCTGAACCTCGACCAGGACATCGTGATGCCCGAGAACCAACAAGTGAAGTCGGTGCCGGGCGCGGGGGTGGTGCTCTCGCCCTGCGACTTCGGCTCGGTGGGGTACCAGGAGCATAACGTCATCTACTCGGGGGGCGAGAGCGTGACGAACGATCTGGGCGAGGACGTGTGGCGCGTGCTCCCGACGACGATCACCGACTGGCAGGTCGAGTAACCGAGGCGAGGGTCGAGGGGCGCGCTGGGCATCTCGAACGATCTGGGTGCTTGCATTGTTCACCTGGACGCCGATGATGACGCGTGGACTTCTACCTTCTTCGGTCCTTTCAAGAGGTTGCGCGCCGCGGGAGCATTACGGCCGCCGCGCGCAGCCTCGGCGTGAGCCAGCCGAGCTTGACGCTCGCGATGCAGCGCCTCGAGCGTGAGCTGGGCACGACGCTCCTGCACCGCGGACGCAGTGGCGTCGCCCTCACCGAGACGGGCCTCGCGCTCGCCCGCGACGTCGACGACATCCTCGCCATGGTCGCGCGCACAGAGCAGCGCATCCGCGGCCTGGAGGAGGAGGAGACCGGGCGCTTCGTCGTCGGCTGCCATGAGTCGCTCGGCGCCTATTTCCTCCCTGCATTCATGCAGAGCTTTCTGGTCGAGGCGCCAGGGATCGAGCTCACCTTGTGGAACGGCTCGTCGGCCGGCGTGCGCGACGCCGTCGTCGCCCGCGAGGTCCATTTCGGGGTGGTGGTGAACCCTTCGCCTCACCCGGACCTCGTGCTCGTCCGGATGTTCGAAGACGCGGTGGACTTTTTCACAGCCGAAAGCCCGGCCCGTACACTCTCTGTCGCGTATGACCGCATCCGGCGCGGCCCCCTCGTGCATGCGAAGCGGGTCACCGAGAGCCAAGCGCTCATCATTCAGCTCGAGGGCGAGGGTGTCGTCGCAGAGCGCGAGCTTTCGTGCGGCGACTTCGAGCTCGTCAAGACGCTCGTCCTCGAGGGGATTGGCATCGGCATCCTGCCGAGGCGCGTCGCTGCCTACGGCGCGGGCGAGGGCCTCGTGCGGCTGCACCCAGACCTCCCCCATTTCGACGATGCGATCCATCTCGTCTACCGCGGCGACCTGCACAAGACGCGCGGGGCGATGCGCCTCAAGGACGCGCTGGTCGCCCACGGCAAGGCGCTGCGCTCGGCGCCTCGCTCCTCCACCGGGCGCAAGCCGGGGCCCGTATCGTCGCGCTAGCCGGCTGTCTCCTTGCCCTCCGCGGCGCGCGCGGGCTTGGGAGGGCGCACGGCAAAGCCGATGACGGTGAATGGGCGCTCGTCCGTCTCGACGGCGAGGCGACACGGCGGTCGTCGGCGCGCCCAGCGAGCGTTCGACCAGGCGTATCATGCATCAGGTCGTGCCCTCCTTCCTCAGTCGGTTCATGAGATCAGTCAAAGCGCTGCCGAGGTTCGTCACCGCCTTCGGTTCCATGCCAATCAGCGGCACGCTGATGTAGCATGCCGTTGCTTCCTCCCACGCGAAGCCGTAGCCCGTGTCGCCACCATCTGTGCCGATGAGGATGACCCTTGGTAGAAACTCCGCGACGGAGTATGCCTCATTTAGAGAGCGGATCCCATCAATCGACCAGAGCATGAGATACGCATGCGGAGCAACAAACCCCTCAAGACCATTGCTTCTACGGAGGACCGCCTTGTAGTCGTCCGGCAATCGCTGACCAATCTCGCGTTCTACCAAGGCGATTTCCGAGTCTTTGGCTCCAGCCCGCGTCTGGGCTGTTGCCAAGAAGGCGTCAAGCGTACTCATTGGATATCCCTCATCAGCCGGTTCCAGAACGTCGTGTACTTCGCGTGTTCGGACGGCGTCAGCGCCACCTTGTTCGCGGGGGCCGTCGGGCTTCCGCCAAACTTTACAGGATGGATCTCGTGGATCTGCTTCCCGGCGTACCTGGCCGGATCGGCGGCTCGAAGAGCGACGTTCGCCTTGTTCGCAGCTTCCCGTGCCGCTTGGTATTCGGCGCCCTCGAGAAGGCGGAAGGGGCCCGTCGGCTTCGCCGCTCCAGTTGGATAGCCACTCCAATCGATGACGGAGAATTCGCCAACCCTTGCTCCACCCCCTGCAGCGTTCGACCCCCGCCGCAGGGCCCTGCTTCCAAGCAGCGCGATATCATCCTCCGGCCCGGGGGTCAATACCGCGCCCAGCATCAACGTCCCCTCGAAGACGAGCCGCCCCGCGGCCTGCTCCCTCGGGTCGCGCAACACCGGATCCCCGATCTGCGGCCGCAGCAGAATCACCTCCCGCTCCGGCCCGAACAGGATCGATAGATCCCGCGCGAAACCGTCCTCCTCCTGCACGACGAACGCCGTTCGCCCGGCGCTCGGGCTGCCCGCGAGGAGCTGATCGAAGAGCGGAATCGCACTCGAATCCAGCATCACGTCCGGCGAATACACGCCAAACGGATCGTCCGTCCCCGGCCCCGACGGGTGCGGGATCTCCACCGTCGGCAGATCCACGCGCGCCGCGCTCGTGCTCCCCGTCGTCTCCACGTCCGTCGCCGCCGCCCCCGCGCCGACGCCTGGTGGATCGATTTCGTGCGCGAGCAGCCGCCGCACCTCCTGCCCCGCCAGAAACCACGGGCTCGGCCGAATGTGATCCTCCGACAACGGCACATCCGGATATCCCGGCTGATGCACGACCCCGCCCACCGGCGAGAACCCCGTCGGATCGACGAGCGAAAGCGGATTGTTGACGACGTAGCTGTATCGGTTGTGGCTCTGCCCGTCGAAGACGTCCGCGATCACGGGATCCGTCGTCAAGAACCTCCCGAGCCGCGGATCGAACATCCGCCCCTTCATGTTCACGAGGCCGAGCTCGTCGTCCCCCTCGGGCCCGGTAAAACCCCGGGTCGTCGCCTTGCTCGTGGGCGGGGCCGGCGGCGGCAACCCCCAGATCACGTTTCGCCGCTGCCCGAAGGGATCGTAACTGCGCTTCTCGACCTGGCTCCCTTCCTCGTCCGTCACACTCTCGATCGAACCCAGGTGATCCACGTGCAGGTAATGCGTCCCCGCCTCCGCGCCTCCCCGCGTGACGACTGCGACCACCCGCTCCGACGAATGCACCGAATACCGATGCTCCACCACCCCCGTCGCCTTGTCCTCGATCCGCTCGTAGAGATCCCCGACATAGAGCGTCTCCTTCGTCGGCGTCGTCTTGCGAATCCGCGCCTCGTCGCCGTCATACCCGAACGTCGTCGTCCCCGCGCCCATCGTGATCGTGCGAGGCAAATCGAAGGGCGTATACGTCACCGTCGCGCCAGGACGGGCCACCTGGTTGCCGACCGCGTCATAGGAATACCCAGCGCCGCCCGCGCTCGTCACCGCGTGCGGGTGCAGGGAATCACCATACACATACGCGCCCACGCCGGACCGGGAGAGGAGGTTCCCGTTCGGCGCATACGCGTACGAGCTGTCGCAGGGCGCGGCCGGATCCGGCGACACGCTGAAGGAGGCGCACGTCAATCGCTCGAGCGCGTCGTAGCGAAATCGCTCCGTCTCGTTCTGCGCTTGCAACGCGTCCGTGCGGCTCGTGAGGTTCAGCCGCGCGTCGAATTCATACGAGAGGTCCTGGATCTTCGTCGCGCCGAACGTCGTCCGCACGTGGTGGAGCGCCTGCTTGTCCTGAAAATAGCTCCGCGTGGTCACGACCTCGTTCCCGAAGACCTCCTTCTGAACTCGCCCGGCCTCGTCCACCTCGGTGAGGCGCCAATAAGCAGCGCCCGTGAAGGTGTCACGCACGGCCACCCGGTGGCCGTGAGCGTCGTACGTATACGTCACCGAGAATGGCTCGACGCCCGGATACGAGATCGACGACACGCGGCCGAGAGCATCGTACGACGAACGCACCTCGAACGCTTCCCCGCCCACCAAGAGCGCCATGCGCTCCGTTCGCCCCCGATCGTCATAGGTATACGTCTTGACGCCGTCCGGGCTCGTCACCTCCCGCAATCGCCCCATGCCATATGCCGCCGTATCCCACGTAAAAAGCGTCGTCCACGTCGCTCCGCCTTCCTTGTCGACGCGCGACGTCACGCGCCCGAGCGCGTCCACCTCGAACGTCGTCACGCGCCCGAGCGCGTCCGTCGTCGATAACAGATCGCCGAACCCATCCTGCACGAGCTTCGTCTTGCCTCGATCCGGATCGTCGATCTCCCGCGGACGCCCCAAGGCGTCGCGCTTGATCGTCGTCACGTCGCCCCCAGGATCCACGACGCTCGACAACACGCCAAAGGGTCCATACGTGAACGACGTCTCCCCGTTCCCCGCGTCCGTGACGACCACGGGACGGCCGAGCGCGTCGTGCTCGGTGACGGTCAGGTGCGAGAGCGCGCCTTGCACCTCGACGAAGAGGCCGGCATAGGTCGTCTTCGTGACGGCCCCCCAGGGCGCCGTGTGCCCGATCTCGCGCCCCAGCAGGTCGAACTCGTATTCGTCGAAGAGAAGCTCGGCGTCGGGCGTGCCCTCGCTCGTCGGCACCGAGCGCCTCCGGACCTTCCCCGTGCGATCGTCGTATTCGAGGATCTGCATCAACCGAGGTGGCTTTCCCTCTCCCTCGATCGGTTCCGGACCGTACCAGAAATGGCGAATCGGTCGACCCAGACCGTCCAGGACCACCTCGTCCTCGGCGCCCCCGGTCGTCCTCGATGTCTTCACGAAATGCCCGTCTGCCCTGCGCGACAGCTCCATCCACGTCTCGGACCCGTCGGGCCTCTTTTCGTGCCGCCACCGGCCCAGGCTGTCGTAGGACCACTCGGTCACGAGCCCATTCGGATCGGTCTCCCGGATCGGCACGCCGAAGCGGCTATCGTACTTCGAGCGCGTGACGTGCCCGGCCGGGTTCGTGGTTTGCTCCGGAAAGATGCCCTCCGCATCGAAGGCCGTGCGCCAGACGCGATGGTGTCCGAAGGCGTCATCCGCCGTCACGGTCGTGACATGGCCGAGTTCATCCCGCTCGTACTTCACGGTCAAACTCGTATCGAGGCCGCCGTCGTCGGTCGAGAGGGACGCCGTCTCGACCTCGCCGAACGTGTTCGTCGTTTGCGATCGCGAACGGCATTGCGAGATCCCCGCGGCCGCGCTGCACTCCTTCTGGCTCTGGACCTGCCCGAGCACCCACCTTTGGGTGTCGTTCTCGACGACGCGCGTCGTGTGCAGGGAGAGGTCCACGCCGAGGGTCGATTGACGCACTTCGAGTACGTTGCCGAAGGCATCGAAATCGAGGACCTCCGTCTTCGTATCGCGAAGGAGCGTCGCGCCTTGTCTCCGCTGTGTTCGCCGCGTGAGGGGCAATGTAAAGTAGCTCCTGCCATTCTCCGTGATGAGGTGGGTGGGCGTCACGTCCACGCGAGAGACCTCGTCCTTTGCAGGATCGAGCGACGAGAAGCGCAGATGCCGCCCCAGGGCCTGGCCCGCGAAGGGGTACGCCTTGACCTCGCCGGATTCGAGATACGTGTGGTTGTCGTAGAGGTCCGTCGTCTCCGCGCCCGTCTCCCGCTCCGTGACCACACGCGCGGAGAAGCCCAAGAAGCCATGCCCGCGGCGATCGTAGCGGCCGTCCTCGTAGCGCACGTCGAAATGACGCTGGCCGCCGTTTCCGTCGATCGTGGCGTAGCTCGTCACCACGCGGCGCGCGCCGACGGCGCACACCCGCGGATACGCGCAGGCATTCGCCGGATCGGCCCGCGGATCATAATGATCCGGATCCGCGATCATGTGGCCGTACGCGAACTCCACGTTCGGGGGATCCACGTTCACGCCGTCCGAGAATCCCACGACCCTGTCGGGGTCCACGGCCTCGTTGCGAAATACGCGCAGCTCGCTCCCGAGGAAGATCAAGACATCACTCGCGCCGTCGCCGTTCACGTCACCGATACGAGGCCCGCGAGGATCCGCGAGCGTGATGGCGTCGCCGAGCTCGGCTTCGAAGGGAATCCCCGAATCGACGGACTCGAACGTGAATTCGCCGCTCGCCGCGCGCAGCACGGTCCACTTCGGCAAGATGCCTGCTCCCGCGCGGAGGGGCAGGAGGAGATCCATCCGGCCATCCCCGTCGAAATCGAGCGGCGTCGCCAGACGAAAATAGCTGTCCTGCGGGAAGACCCCATCCCATGCGAGGCCATGCACCGGCGGCGCGTCGAAGCCACGCCCCGTATTCAGCCTCGTGTAGAGCCGCGTATCCGAGAAACCACCCATCACGGCGTCCGGGAGCCGATCCCCGTTGACGTCCAGGAACATCACGCGACCGCCCACCGGCGCGAGCGGCAACTTCGTATCGACGCTCGTCCACGTTCCGTTGCTCGCCCGCGCGAATGCGGTATAGGTCGCGAGCTGTACGGCCTCGTCGCCGCCAAAGATGCGCAAACCTGGCGTTACGAGTTCGACTTTGTCATCCGCGTCGATGTCGACGAGATGGAGCTCGACGCCGCACCCAACCCCATCCAGGAGCGTGATCGGTGAGGAAGTCGGCTCGAAGCCACCCGGGCGCCACAGATGCAGTCTCCACGACGACAGGGTCGGATCCGGGAGGCCACCGTGATCCTCGCATTGGATCAAGTCCGGCACGCCGTCTCCGTCCACGTCCCCGAGATGCACGGATCCACCACTCGATCGCAGGCCGTGCGGCGTCGCGCCGAGCGGGAACGGCCTCGGAATTCCGGTATCGACCTCCTCGAAGGTGCCGTCCCCCTTCGATCGAAGGACGATATGGTTGTCGTTCCAGCCACGCACGTCATGGAGCAGCACGTCCGCGCGGCCGTCTTGATCGTAATCGATGGGCGTGCCCGGCTCGGGCTGAATGCGGGAGGGATCCGCCGGCTCCGGCGGATCGGGTACGAGCGGCCATTCTTGCGAATACGCGAGCTTCGGCGCGCCGAGTGTCCCCGCTTCGTTCCTCGTGATCCTCCACTCCGTGATCGGATTCTGGGGCGTGCTCAGCGCGCTCGTGTCCGGCACGAGCAGGTCATCCAGCCCGTCGCCGTCCGCGTCGAGGAGCAAGGGGCTCGCACGTAATGACGTGGGCGCCGCGATGCCTGTGTCGACCTCGTCAAAACCCCGCTCCCGCGCGGGATACAAGAACCTCGTCGTCTCGGTGCACGCGTCGTCCGCGCCGCATTCCTTCATTTCAATGAGCCGCGTCCGCCCCGTCGTCTCGCTGGCGTCGTAGGTGAACGCATATCGCCGAACCAACGTATCCCCCGGCCCACGCATCTGGACTTCGTCGAGCCGCAGCGAGCGTTGCAGCCTCATGCCGCCTGCGTGATGCAAGCGCACGTCACGCGCGTCTCGCGTGCCGTAGACGAGTGATATTGCCCGCGTCGCGGGGAACTCCGATGCGCCGTCGAAGCTCGTATAACGAATCTCGTCCAGCGCGTACTCGGCGGTGTACCCGTCCGCCTCGGCGAAGCAATAGCCGTAGGTCATCGTATTGCCGCGCAAGTCCCTCTTCGACGACGAGAGCCACGCGCGCGTCGTGCCTCCCCGCGCGCGTGGTCGGCTCCCGGCGTCTTCGCCGTACGCGACGACGTGACCCGAAGGCAAGTGCGCCTCGAACGAGGCCGGCTCCTCACCCTTGAAATGGCCCAGCACCCGGATGTGGGCGTCGGGCAGGGTCCGGTACTCGACGGTCGCTCCCTTCTCTGCGACCTTCACCAGGCGCCTGCCGTCGAGACAAAACGCCGTGTCGCTCGCGTCGAATCGAACCGCGCGAATCTCGCCATCGATGGCCGTCGTCTTCGCGCAACGCGTGACCGCCGACGTGCCCACGAGCGAAAACCCGACGCCCATCACGTTATCGCCCGCGGCGCTGCTAGAGGCGACGGACAGCGCAGGCTCGATTCCACCACGCCCCCGGGGCGCCGTGAGCGGAATCGAAATCGCGGCCTCGCCCGTGTCGGTGAGCGAGAAAGAAGCCGAAAGCGTGGCCGCGACCGTCCTCGCCGGCCCGACGGCTCGCGCCCCCGGGAGCGATGAATGCTGGGGCTTGCATGCAATCACGGTAGGCGGAGAGAGCGTGGCGCCATTCTCGCAGGTGCAGCCCTGCGCGAAGGCAACGAGGACGAGCAAGCATGAGAGGAAGACGCTGGCCCCGCGCATGCAAGCCAGTGCACGGAAGACGGGACCCCACGTCAAGCACCAGAGAGGCTGTCCTCCCTCCTCCTCCAGCCCGCCCTCGCCTACCGGCCAAGCCGTCTTCAGCCTCCTCCAGCCCGTCCTCAGCCATCGTCCGCTCGTCTTCACCTCCCTTCGAGCTTGTCCTCACCCACCCAGCAGGCTGACCTCCTCCTGCCCACAACCCGTTCTCACCCACCTGCGAGCCTGTCCTCATCCTCCCGCAGGTTGAACTCACCCTCCCGCAGGTTGAGCTCACCCTCCCGCAGGTTGAGCTCACCCTCCCGCAGGCTGAGTTCAGCCTCCCCCCAGGAAGCGATCGTGCTGCCCTTCCAAGAAATATCCGCCATCAACGTCGAATACGCACCCCGAACCGGAGGTGCTCGATGACGACTGGTACGTTCTCTCCTTATGCTGGCCCTTTTGATGTGACCCTCGTCGACGTGAAGGAGGACCTCGTCGACCTCACCGCCGGAGCCTCCAAGGGCTTCCGCGGCGTGCAGCCCGGCATTGAGGACGTCGTCGACGAGCTCGCCGGCGCGATTCCTGTGTTCGGCGATGCCGCGGGGATCCCCGCGAAGGTCTACGAGCGCTTCACCGTCGAAACGAAGAGCATCGACGCCCTCACCAAGAAGGAAGCGGTCCTCGAGAAGATGCTCGAGGCCACCCGCGAGTCGAGGCGCCTCAAGGTCCACCAGCGCGAGAACACCATCGCCCAGATGGTCGACATCGCCAAGTCCACCGCCCAGCGCACCCGCGACAAGGGCATCCTCGCGCCCTTCGAGAAGACCCTCCGCTACAACGCCCAGGCCGCGCTCAAGGCCGCGAAGACCCGCCGCAAGAACGAAGCCGCGAAAGCCGCGGCCACGTCAAGCCTCGACAAGTAGCCCTTCGCTCTACTCTTTGGGGCGTAGCTCGGACGAGCCGAGCTACGCCCCAAACCCCTGCCCCCCCTCCACGGCCATCGCACAGCCGTCCGCGCTAACCCATCGTTTCCATTCTCCTCCGTACGCTACCTTCGCGAGTTTGTAGACCCGTCGCACACGATCGCTCTACCCTTACGAGACTCATGGGTAACTCCAGGCACGTTCGGGGTGGGGTGATGGGCAGGGCGCGATGGATCGCAGCGCTCGCCCTAGCCCTTCCTTGGAGCCTGGGGTGCTCCTCGGGGCCTCCGGCGACGCGGTTTCTCGTCGAGGTCGCAATCACCGCGAAGGCGAACCGGAATTCGCCCGTCCCCATGACCATGGTCGCGGTGCAGGACGCGAAGCTCTTCGACCAGATCATCAAGCTCACCGCCAAGCAGTGGTACGAGCAGCGCGAGCAGATGCGCCGGGATTTCCCGAGCGGCACCGCGTTCACCGAGTGGGATTGGGAATTCGTCCCGGGCCAGGCGCCCCCGCCCATGGTCGTCGAGGTCGACGGCAAGGCCGTCGGCGCCGTCATCTTTGCCAATTATCGCTCGCCCGGCGATCATCGCTTTCGAATCGGCCCGCAACGCCGGATGCGGGTCGACCTCGGCGACGACGACCTCGTCGTGAGCCCCCTCGATGCTCCGGAGGAATGACATGAGCGCCGACGACATTCCGCTCGCGATTCAATGGCATGACGGGATGCTCCTGTCGCCGCAGCACTTCCAGGAGGCCGATCGCAGGTCCGAGCGCCTGCTCGCCTACCACCTCGGCCAGGCCTCGCCCTACCACCACGGCATCGTCTCGCTGAAGCTCGCCGAAGGCACGCTCGGCAGCGGCCTCCTTCGTATCCAGCAGGTCGAGGCCATCATGCCCGATGGCACCCTCGTCCATCACGCCGGCGGCAAACACGATCTCTCCGTCGATCTACGGCCCCAGGCCGCGCTCGTCCGCGACGCACCCGCCACCGTCTACCTCGCCGTCCCGCGCGCGCAGGCGGCCGTCTCCGCCTCCGCCGCGGACCTCGCGCGCAACCGCTCCGCCGAAGGCGCGCCCGTCGTCGACGAACACACCGGCGAGGATCCGCTCGAGATCCCGCGCATCGCGCCGAGCGTCCGCCTCCTCGTCGCCGCCGAACCTCCGCCGCGCCTCGTGTGCCTCCCCATCGCGCGCGTCCGCCTCGAAGGCGAGGCGTTCGTCTCGACCGGTTACATCCCGCCCACCCTCGGCGTGACGCCCGGATCGGACCTCGACGAGATGTGTCAACGTCTCGCCGGTCGCCTGCGCGAGAAGGCCATGCGCCTCGCCGAGAAGGCGAACTTCCTGTCGCGCACCACCGATCGCGAGCTCATCGGCGAGGTGCGCCGCCAGATCCAGTGCCTCGTCGCGGCGCTCCCTCCCTTCGAGGCCGTCCTCTACTCCGAGCGCCCGCACCCGTTCTCGCTCTTCGTCGCGCTCACGGGCCTGCTCGGGCAGATCTCCTCGCTCGCGCGCACGCCCGTCCCGCCGCTCCTGCCCAAGTACCGGCACGACGATCTCCGCACGACCTACGAGAACGCCCGCGATCACATCTTCCGCATGGTCGACGAGGGCATCATCGAGTCCTTCACGGCCTACCCCTTCGATCTCAAGGACGGCAAGTACAACGTCCTCTTCCAGCGCGAGTTCCGGACCCGCGCCCTCGTCGTCGCCGTCCGCGCGGCGCGCGGCGTGCGCGAGGATCAGCTCCTCAACTGGATGAACGGCGCGCTCATCGGCGCCCCGGCGCGCCTCCGCACCATGCAGGAGAGCCGCATCCTCGGCGCCGGACGCAAGCGCGTCGAGCGCAACGGCGATCTCGTCGCCACGCCCGGCATCTTGCTCTTCGAGCTCGAAGAGCAGAGCGTCTTCCTCGACCCGGGCGAACCGCTCACCTTGTGCAACACGGCCGATCCGACGGGGCAGAGCGGGCCCTCCGAGGCGGTCCTCTACGTGAAGAGCGGGTAGGGGGATGGCTGCTTCTCCGGGACGACCCGCGCTCTCTCCCAAGCAGGCTGCCCTGCGGGATCAGCGCGTCCTCGTCGACGCGTTCTGCAACTTCCACGCGGACGTCGTCACGCAGAAGCGCGTGGTCGTCGCCTCGGGCGGCGTGCTCCCGTACGACGCCGTCCAGCAGCGCCTGCTCGACGCCTTCGAGCAACAAGCGGGCAAGATCCAGGGCTCGCTCCCCGAGCACGAGCGCCGCCTCTTCGAGGAGACCCGCTACGTCATGATCGCCATGGCCGACGAGGTCTTCCTCCACCTCGACTGGACCGGCAAGGAGCCCTGGGCGGACAAACCGCTCGAGTCCGTCGTCTTCCAGACGCGCGACTCGGGAGACCGTTTCTTCAACCGCATCGACGACGCCCTCAACGGGCGGATCCCCGCCTCGTCGCAGCTCCTCACCGTTTACCTCACGGCCCTCGCGCTCGGCTTCCGCGGACGTTACGCGCCCTTCGGCACCGGCGAGCCCGAGACCTACCGCCAGCGCATCGTCGACTTCCTCGCCCGCACCGATCCCGAGATCGTCCGCGGCGAGGACCTCTGCCCCCAGGCGCACGAGCACACCGCGGCCGACGCGCCGCAGAAGCGTTTGCCCTCCCTCTCCCGAGGCCTCCTGCCGTTTCTCGTCGTCATCCTCGGCTGGATCGTCATCGGGGAGATCCTCTGGCTTTATCGCACGGCCGAGCTCGACGACGTGCTCGACCGCATCGAGGACGCCACGTGACCGTCGGCACCCTCCTCAAGATCGTCGCCGGCCTCGTCGCGCTCGCGGTCGTCGTGGCCGGGGCGTACGCGCTCTTCCTCGCGCAGAAGAAGAAAGCGCAGAAGGCCCTGGAGCTCGCCAAGCGCGAGGGCAAACCCGATCCCACGGCCGAGATCCGCGCCGCCGTAGCCAAGGCCAAGGCCGCGCTCGTCAAGAAGGTCCAGGACAAGACCGCGCGCGAGGAGATGCCGCGGTACCTCGTCCTCGGCGAACCTTCGTCCGGGAAGACCACGCTCCTCGGCGGCTCGGGCCTCAGCGTCCAGCTCATCGAGGGCGGCGATCCCGCGCCCGGCGACACCGCGGCCGTCAACCTCTGGATGCTCGGCAAGGCGCTGCTCGTCGACGTCGCCGGCCGCCTCCTCTTCGGCGAGGGCGGCACGCCTGCGCCCGATCCGCCGTACCGCGCGCTCTTGAACGAGCTCAAGCGCCTGCACCCCGATCGCCCCGTCGACGGCATTCTGTTGACGGTCCCTTGCGGCGAGGTCATGCAGACCGCGCGCTCCACGCCGGCCGAGCGCAAGCGCAAGGCGACGATCCTGCGCGCCGCCGTCTCGCTCGCGCAGCAGACGCTCGGCATGAACGTGCCGGTCTACGTGATCGTCACGCAGACCGATCGCCTCTCCGGCTTCCGCAGCCTCGGCATCGAGGTCACGCAGACCGGCCGCGACGACATCCTCGGTTGGTCGAGCCCGCACCCGCCCTTCACCGAGGGCAACGAGGACTGGGTCGAGGAAGCGCTCGGCACTGTCCGGGATGCGCTCCTCCGGTACCAGGCGCGGCGGTTTGCCGGCGCCCCCGTCGTCCGCTCCCCCGACGACTTCTTCCTCTTCCCGAGCGAGATCGAGTCCCTCGCCGACGGCCTGCGCACCTACGTCGATCCCGTCTTCCTCGAAGGCGCCGGCCAGGAGACGCTCACCCTCCGCGGCATCTACTTCTGCGGCCTCGCTGATCCGCCCGCGGGCCCTCCGCAGCTCACGGCCCCCGGCGCCGCCCCCGCCGCGCCCGCGCCGCCGAAGCCCGCGGCCGCCGCCGCGCCGGGCAAGGTCCTCTTCGCGAAAGATCTGTTCGAGCACAAAGTGTTCGCCGAGCGCAACCTCGGCAAGCCCGCGGTCACCGCGCTGCGCCGCCGCCAGCGCATCAACCTCGCGCTCCAGGTCGTGGCGTGTTGCCTCGGCGGCGCCTTCCTCGCGGCCCTCTGGATCGACGCCTCGCGCCTCGAACGCCGCACGACCGCGGTGATGCCTTTCCTGCGCGACGTCCAGAGCAACGTCCTCTCGGCGAAGAGCGAGACCCCGGGCACCGAGGCGAGCTTCGACGCCAAGAAGCTCCGCGCCAAGGCGCTCATCGAGAAGCTCGAGACGATCGAGGAGTCGGGCCGCCTGCGCTCGCCGCTGAACCCGGCGTCCTGGTGGGGCCGCCTCGACCGCCGCGTCGACACGGCCTTCGTCGTCGCGCTCGAGCACGTCCTCGTCGATACGTTCCGCGCCGGCCTCACGGAGGAGGCCACGCACCTGCTCCGCCCGCTCCCGCCGCAGCCCCCGCCCGACGCGTTTTTCCCGCTCAGCGTCGAGAAGAGCCAGGAGTACATCTTCCTCGAAACGTGGCTCCGCGAGCTCACCGCGTTCGAGGCCCACGTCGCGCGCCACGACGGCCTGCTCGGCGAGCTGCCCAAGGACGCGACGCCCGACGCCCGCATGCAGAGCGTCGCCGATCTCTCGGACTACCTGCTCGGCTACAAGACCTCGCCGACGATCGCGGTCGACTACTACCGCAACGCCCTCGCCCGCGGCGCGCGCCGTCAACCGTTTGACCTCGCCCCGCGCCGGGATCCTGCGCGCGAGAAGGCCACGGCGCTCTTCAAGGGCCTGCAGGATCGTGTCCTCGAAGCCTACAGCGACGCCGTCGTCCGCGCCGACGTCGAGCAGCTCGTGCAGAGCCTCAAGGACCTGGAGACGAAGGGCGCCGAGTACACCGCGCAGGATCTCTGGACCTTGCGCGACGCGATCGCGCGCGTCGAAGCGCACCTCGGCGCGCCCACGCTCTCCTGGGTCTCGGGCGAGTCGCTCCCGCCGAACGAGGGCATCGCGGGCCTCTTGAAGACCGTCAAGAACTCGCGCCTGCTCGGCGCCGACGTCGAGGCGTCCTTGCGCGGCGGCGTCGACGCGCGCCTGCTCGATCTCAAGACCTACGTCGCGAGTGCCGGCGCGCCCCTCTCCGGGCCCATCCTGGAGCGCAAGGGCGGCGTCCTGCTCATGCGCCTCTCGCCCTTCATCCTCGGGCTCAAGGCGCCCATCGACGCGCTCCGCCAGCAGACGTTCATGACGGCCGAGGAGGAGAAGACCCTCACGACCGATCTCGATCGGTCGCGCGTCGACTGGGACGCCGAGGTCCTCAAGGAGGCCGCGCGCCTGCCCAAGGACTACGAGGGCTTCCTCCAGGGCGGCGTGCTCAAGACGGTCGACGCGCGCATCCGCAACACGATCTCCGATCTCACGGTCCGCCAGATCAAGGCGAGCACCCTCGGCGCCGTCGCCCGCGCCGCGCGCCCGGCCACGCCGCTGCCCGGGAACAACAATCGCCAATTCGAAACCGTCCGCGGCGACGCGGCGAACCTCGGCATGGCGATGGCCCCCATCCGCGAGATGATCGGCGCGTTCGTCCGCCTGCGCATGGACGACACGCGGGATCGCCTGCGCGAGCTCATGCGCGGCCAGGGCTCCGAGGTGCTCGGGCGCGCCGCCGACGTCCTCCGCGCCGAGAACCTCTACGGCCTGAAGAAGGGCGGCTTCACCTGGTGGGACGGCAAATCCACGCCCGCCTTCGAGGCGTTCAGCGTCCCCGACGCCGGCCGTTTGTCCGAGTATGCCGCGGCCCAGCGCACGCGCGCGGCCACGATGCACAAGGAGCTCGCCGAGCCCTTGCTCGCGGCCATGGAGAGCCCCGAGATCGCGGGCGACGCGAGCGGCGATCCCAACGTCTCGCTCTGGCAAAACGTCGCCTGGCCGCTCAAGGATTACGAGAACAAGAAGGCGGGCAACGGGGTCTCGAACCTGGAGACCCTCATGCTCTCCGACCTGCCGCTCATCACGGCGAAGAACTGCATCGCCGAGCTCGACAAACGCGCCGGCGTCGACGGCGCGGGCGGCTTCTTCGCGGGCAAACAGAAGTACATCGTCGAGGAGCTGCGCGAGCGCTGCCGTGTCCTCGCGAGCGAGGAGATGCGGGATCGTTATGCCGCGCTCCGCCGCACCTTCAACCGCGAGCTGTCGGGCAAGTTCCCCTTCGTCAAGATCGAGCCGGGCATCCGCGTCGAGGACGCGCGCCCCGAGACCGTGCGGCGCTTCCTCCAGGACGCGGCCGATTTCCGCTCCGATTTCGGGTATGTCCTCGGCAAGGACACGAAGGCCTCGGCCGGCGAGGTCGGGCGCTTCCTCGAAAAGATCGAGGCCGTCCGCGCCTTCATGATGCCCATGTGGGCGCAGGTGGAGTCGGCCGAGGACGGCATCTACGACGTCAAGGTCGAGTTCCGCGTCAATCCCGGCCTCGAGGTCGGCGGCAACCGCATCGCCGAGTGGGCCATGCGGCTCGCGGACGAACGCCTCTTCCGCGACGGCCCCAAGGCCGAGGCGAGCTGGCGCGTGAACGACCCCGTCCGCGTCGATCTGCGCTGGGCGAAGACGAGCCTCGACGTGCCGCTCTCGACGCAGGGCCCGAATGTCTTCGTGAACGAGCGGACCGTCACGTTCGAGGAGCGTGGTCCCTGGGCGCTCTTGCGCATGATCGCATTCCACCAGAGCTCCGCGCGTGACGGCTCGCAGAAGACCGAGGGTGGATCGCACGTGCTCGGCTTCGTCGTGCAATCGTCGCCCGATTCCACGGGCGGCTTCATCGAGCGCGTCGGCACCGACGCCAACACCGTCCGTGTCTTCGTCCGCCTCGCGCTCACCGGCGTCGAGAAAGACCGGATGCTCAAGTACCCCGAGTTCCCCGCGACCGCTCCGAACCTTTAGGAGACAGAGCCTCGATGTCGACGAAGGCCCCGCTCATCGATCTGGAGACGCTCCTCCTGCCCATCTCCGAGGAGGCGCCCACGGGCACGTCTCTCCGGTACGAAGGCACGTACGACCGCGTGCGCGAGGCGCGCCGCGAGGATGATCCCTCGCTGCCCATGGGCGAATGGGAGACCAAGCTCAAGGTCGCCGACTTCGCGCTCGTGGACAAACTTTGCCAGGAGGCGCTGCGCAAGAAATCGAAGGACCTCCAGATCGCGGCCTGGCTCGTCGAGGCCTGGCTGCGGCGCTCCCGCGTGAAGGGCCTCGGCCAGGGTTTGTCCCTCGTCGCGGGGCTCTGCGAGCGGTACTGGGAGGGCCTCTTCCCCGCGCTCGGCGACGACGACGATGCCTCGGCGCGCGTCGCGCTTTACGAGTGGATGGACGACATCCTCTCGGATCGCCTGCGCCGCACGCCTTTCGGGGACGGCGACGGGTCGTTTTCGCTGCTCGATTGGGAGCTCGGCGGGCAGGCTGCGCCCGACGGGGACGGGGAGGGCGCGCGGCCGACACGAGAATCGCTGCTCGCCAAGATCTCGCTCGGCGGCGCGGTGACGCGCTGGTCCGAGATCGCGCTCGACGCGGGCACGTCGATCATGGCGGCCGAGGCGGCCGAGGCGGCGATCGCGGCGCACGTCCCGCGCTCGCCCACGCTCCGCCGCGTGCGCGAGGTCCTCGGGCAGATCGAGGTGCTCGCCCGCGACGCGGCGCGCATCAACGGCGAGAGCAGCCTGGAGGTGAGCGCGCCCGCGGCGAGCGCGCCGCCGCTCGGATCGGCCGCGGCGGTCGCGGCTGCGGCGGGGTTCACGACGCCGGGCGGGGGAGGGGGAGGCGGCGGATCGTTTGCGATCTCGAGCCGCGCCGACGCTTATTATCGGCTCGCCGAGGCGGCCGAGTACCTCATGCGGACCGAGCCGCACAGCCCGGTGCCGTACCTGGTCAAACGTGCGGTGCAGTGGGGCAACATGTCGCTCGCCCAGCTCCTCTACGAGTTCGTGGGGAACCCCGACGATCTCGTGGCGATACAGCGCCTGCTCGGGATGCGCGGGAGGGAGGAGTAACCGGGGGGAGGGACCCGAGGCGGGAGGGAGCGAGCGCCCTCACGAGGGTGTTGTGTTGACGAGCCCGGGCACGGTAAAAGGGTAATGCCCACGAGTACACGCCGTGCGCGGGCGGTTTTTCGGAGACTTCAAAAGCCGCGGCGTCGCCGCGAGAGCCGAGGAAGGGAGCCATCGATGGCAGAGAGCAAGCAGCACTGGCTGGACCGAAACCGTCCGCCGCGTGTGCAGATCACGTATGACGTCGAGACGGGCAACGCAATCGAGAAGAAAGAGATCCCGTTCGTGGTCGGCGTGCTCAGCGACCTGGGGCAGAACCCGGCGAACCCGCTGCCCAAGTTGAAGGAGCGCAAGTTCGTCGAGATCGACCGCGACAATTTCAACGACGTCCTCGCCTCGACGAAGCCGGAGATCACGGTGAAGGTCGAAGACGTGATCAAAGGGGCGGGCAAGATCTCGATCCCGCTGACGTTCACGCACCTCGACGATTTCCGGCCCGAGCGCCTCGTCGAGCGCATCCCGGAGCTCCGCAAGCTGCTCCGCGCGCGCGAGCGCCTGAACGACCTCCTCGGCAAGCTCGAAGGCAACGACGAGCTCTCGGCGGCGTTGCGTGAGGTCATGGAGAGCACCGAGGCTCTCCAGAAGATCACGGCGGAAGTTTCCAAGGATCAGAGCTAGGCCGCGCGGAGGATACGAACATGCCGGAGACTACGAGCGTCAAAGAACTCATCGCCTCGAGCGCGGACGGCGGGGCGATCATCGATCAGATCCTCTCCGAGGGCGCGATGGTTCGGGGGGACAACCCCGTTCAGAAGAAGCACGCCCGCGACATCGTCGGAGAGTTCTGCCAGCAGATCCTCGACGAGCGGGATCCGAAGGACAAGCAGCGCGCCATCGATCTGGGCGCGGTGGCGGCCATTCAGGATCGCATCAACGAGATCGACGAGATCATCGGCAAGCAGCTCGACGCGATCCTGCACGCGCCCGAGTTCCAGTATCTCGAAGCGCGGTGGCGGGGCCTGCACTACCTCGTCATGAACACGGAGACGAGCACGCGGCTCAAGATTCGCGTGATCAACGTCCGCAAGGACGAGCTCCGCAAGGATTTCGAGGCCTCGCCCGAGTTCGATCGCAGCTCGCTCTTCAAGAAGGTGTACGAGGAGGAGTACGGCACGTTCGGCGGCGCGCCCTACGGCCTGCTCCTCGGCGACTACGAGTTCGACGGTTCGAGCCCGGACGTCGGCCTTTTGACCGAGCTTTCGAAGGTCGCGGCGGCGGCGCACGCGCCCTTCATCTCGGCGTCGAGCCCGCACCTCTTCGACATGGAGAACTTCGGCCAGATCGGCGTGCCCGGTGATCTCGCCAAGCTCTTCGAGAGCACGCAGCTCATCCAGTGGAAGGAGTTCCGCGAGACCGAGGACAGCCGTTACGTCGGCCTCGTCCTGCCGCACGTCCTCATGCGCCTGCCCTACGGCCCGAAGGGCGTGCCCGTGGACGGCTTCATGTACGAGGAGAACGTCGGCGCGGAGGACAAGAACTTCCTCTGGGGCAACGCGGCGTACGCGCTCGGCCAGCGGATCACGAACGCGTTCGCGCATTATGGCTGGTGCGCGGCGATCCGCGGCGTCGAGGGCGGCGGCCTCGTCGAGAACCTCCCGGTGCACGTCTTCAAGACGAGCGAGGGGGATCTCGCGGTGAAGACGCCGACCGAGGTGTCGATCACCGATCGTCGCGAGAACGAGCTCTCCGAGCTCGGGTTCATCTCGCTCTGCTATCGCAAGAACAGCGGCCAGGCCGCGTTCTTCGGCGGCGCGACCGCGAACAAGCCCAAGGTGTACAACCTGCCCTCGGCGACGGCGAACGCCCGTCTCTCGGCGCAGCTCCCGTACATCATGGCGACGAGCCGGTTCGCCCATTACATCAAGGTCATGATGCGCGACAAGATCGGCAGCTTCATGACGAAGGACAACGTGTCGTCGTACCTCAACAACTGGATCGCGGACTACGTGCTCCTGAACGACGACGCGGGTCAGGAGACGAAGGCGCGGCTGCCGCTACGCGAGGCGCGGATCGACGTCACCGACGTTCCCGGCAAGCCGGGGGCGTACCGTGCCGTCGTTTTCTTGAAGCCTCACTTCCAGCTCAACGAGCTCACGGTCTCGATGCGCCTCGTGGCGGAGCTCCCGCCTCCTGTGGCGTGACGGGCCTCGCAAATCAGTGTAGGGTATGATCAGGAAGTTACCGCCCCGCGCTCGAACGGAGCGCGCGGGCGGTGACCGTCGACGGGGACGCGGAGGAGTGAACGATGGAAACGAGTTTTTTGGAGATTGAAGGCGTCAAGGGCGAGAGCACGGCGAGCCAGGGCAAGGACAAGGTCGAGATCCTCTCCTTCAGCCACGGTGTCGCGATGCCCCTCACGGCGGGCGCCTCGGCGAACGCGCGCTCGCATGGCCGCACGGTTCATCAGGACTTCACGTTCAGCAAGTTCCTCGACATCACGTCGCCCACGCTGAACCTCAAGTGCAGCGGCGGCGACAACATCAAGAAGGCCGAGCTCACCGTCTTCCAGGCCGACAAGAACGACGGCGACATGGTCCTTTATTACAAGATCACGTTCGAGGACGTGATCCTGACGAACGTCTCCGTGAGCGGCGGCAGCGGCGGTCGTCCCATCGAGACGGTCACGTTCAACTACCGCAAGATCAAGTGGTCGTACGCCCAGCAGGGCCAGCCTTCGCCGGCCGGCAAGAAGGGCACGGCCGAGGCGGGTTGGACGCTCGAAGAGAACAAGAAGCTCTAACCCGAGGACGTTTCATCGTCCCAGGGGAACGACAGAATGGCGAAAGCGTGGGGATCCACGAGCGCGGGCAGGGTTCCCCTGTTCGACCGGTTGGTCGACGAGAACCCTGCTCAAAAACAAGAAGCGGTCCCCTATTGCACCCTCGATCGAGACGGGCTGCGCGCCTCGGTGGCCCGCGAGCTCGGTCGAATCCTCGGCACCCGCAGCCCCATCTCCGGCGACGAGGCTCTCTCCCGACAGCGCACGACCATCGATTACGGTTTGCCCGACCTCGAGCTCGGCGGCCGTGCGCTCGTCCCGGAGGAGCTTCGGCGCCTCGTGCGCCTCGTGCAAAAGACGATCGAGGCGTACGAGCCGAGGCTCCAGAACGTACGCGTGGAGATCAAGCGACGCGAGGACGCGCCGCCGCATGCGCGCCTCGTGGTCGCGCTCTCGGCGACGCTCGTCACGGACGAGGTGCGTGAGCCGCTCTCGTTCGAGGCTCCGCTCGACGGGAGCCAGGGGGCGTCATGAGCAAGGGAGATCCGGATCGCGAGATGCTCGAGCTCTACGCGCGTGAGCTCGCGTATCTGCGCGAGCGCGGCGCCGAGTTCGCGAAGGACTATCCGAAGATCGCGGCGCGCCTCGGCACGTCGAGCCAGGCCTCGTCCGATCCACACGTCGAGCGCCTCGTCGAGGCCTTTGCGTTCCTCTCGGCGCGCCTCACGCGGGACATCGAGGCCGAGCTGCCGATTTACACGACCTCGCTGCTCGGCGCGCTCTATCCGCAGCTCGCGTGTCCCGTGCCGGCGATGGCGATCGCCGGGTTCGAGATCGACCCGAAGGAGGCCAAGCTCGGCTCCGGGTACACGGTCGAGAAGCACACGCCGCTCTTCGCGGCCTCGCAGAGCGGCCCTGTTTGTTATTTCCGTACGGCGTTTCCGGTCACGCTCTGGCCGATCGAGATCGTCAATGCGGGCATGGTCCCGCCCGAGAACCTCGACGTCCCCTCGTGGCTGCTCACGAACGCCGCGGCGGCGCTCGAGATCGAGATCTCGACCGGCGGCGTCCCCCTCGACAAACTCGGCATGCGCTCGCTGCGCTTCCACATCACGGGCGGCGGCATGGGCGCGGCGCGCCTCTACGATCTGCTCGCGGCGCACGCCGTGCAGGTCCTCGTCGTCGGGGAAAACCCCTCCCACGACTGGACGTACGGCAAGATTCGGCCCGTGGGCTTCGAGGCGAACGAGGACGTCCTGCCCTATCCTCCGCACGCGCACCGCGGCCATCGCCTCGTGCAGGAGTATTTCGCGTTCCCGGAGAAGTTTCATTTCTTCGACGTTGACCTGCCGAAGCTCCCGCCGCGCAAGAACGCGAAGATCCTGGTCCTCTTCGATCAGAAGCCGCCGGCCGGCGTCGCGGTCCGCCCGACGACGTTGAAGCTCGGCTGCACGCCGATCATCAACCTCTTCCCGCGCAGCGCCGAGCCCATCCGCGTCGATCACACGCGGCCCGAGTATCGCCTCGTCGCCGACGCGCGCCGCGAGCGGACCACCGAGGTCCATTCGATCACGCGCGTCGCGGCCACCGCGCCCGGCGAGCCCAAGCAGATCGACTACGCGCCTTTTTTCTCCTTCGTGCACCACCGCGCTGGCGAGCGGCCGCGCGCGTTCTGGCACGCGCGTCGCGTTGCCACGGGCCGCAAGGAGCTGCCGGGCACCGACCTCTGGCTCACGTTCGTCGACACGGATTTCAAGCTCGCGCGTCCCCCGTCGGAGACCGTCTACGCCGGCGTCCTCTGCACGAACCGCGACCTCGCGAACGAGATCGCCAAGGACACGCAGCTCTCGCCCGAGCGCCCCGTCCCGGCGCGGAAAATCGTTTGTCTCACGAAACCGACGCCCCAGCGCGCCGCGCCCATGGGCGGCGAAGCGCTCTGGCGGCTCGTCTCGAACCTCTCGCAGAACCACCTCTCGATCACGGACGGCAAGACCGGCGTCATGGCCCTGCGCGAGATCCTGCGCGCCTACGTCTTCGGCGACGCGCCCGACGCCGAGCGCCAGATCGACGCGCTCCTCGAAGTGTCGAGCCGCGTGGTCACGCGCCGCCTCGGCAGCGACGCGTGGCGGGGGTATTGCCGGGGCCTCGAGATCACGCTCACGCTCGCGGACGAGCAGTTTGCCGGATCGAGCCCGGTCCTCCTGGCCTCGATCCTGAGCCGATTCTTCGCCTTGCAAGCGCACATCAATGCGTTCACCGAGCTCGTGCTGAAGCGCGCGTCGCGCGCGGAGGTCTGGAAACGATGGCCGCCCACGGCTGGCGAAAGAGCCCTTCTGTAGAGGCCTGGCTCTTCGACGAGGGGCACGCCTTCGATTTTTATCAGGCCGTCTCCCTCCTCGAACACTGGCGCGAGGGGGATGCCGTTCCCCTCGGCGAGGGCTCCGATCCGTCGCGCGAGTCCGTGCGGTTTGCCGGGAGCGTCGCGCTCGACTTCCCCGAGACCGACGTCGCGCGCATTCGCCCGCCGCACCGCGAGGGCGAGCCCGCGAAGATGTTCGTGAACTTCCTCAGCCTCGGCGGCGCCCTCGGCCCGCTGCCGCCGCCCATCGTCGAGTCGATTTACATGCGCGCCGTCCGCGGCGACACCGCGGCGCGTGATTTCCTCGACATCTTCAACCACCGCCTCGTCTCGTTCGCTTATCGCATCCGCAAGGGCCACCGCGTCGGCCTCGGCGCCTCCTCGCCCGAGAAGGACGATGCGGCGCGGCACCTCTTCGCCCTGCTCGGCCTCGGCTTCAAGGCGCTCGAAGGCCGGCTCGCGGTCCAGGATCGGGCGCTGCTCGAACACGCGGCGAACCTGGGGAGCGAGGCCCGCTCGCTCGAAGGCCTCGTCGCGATCCTCCGCCGGCATTTCGGCGTTGCGATCGAGCCGATCCCGCTCACCGGGGCCTTTCACCCGATCGAGGACGCCGATCGCACGGCGATCGGCCGATCCGGCCAGAACCGCGCGCTCGGCCGTGATGCTTGCCTCGGGGGGCGTTTCTGGGATCAGGAGTCGACGTTCGATCTGCGCATCGGGCCCATGAAGCTCGGGGAATTCCTTCGATTCCTGCCGGACGGCGACGCGCTCGCGCCTCTCTGCTCCCTCGTGCGTTTTTATGCAGGCGCACGATTCCACTTCGGCCTCATCCTCGTCCTCGCCGAGGGCGAGGCGCCGCGGATCGAGCTCGGGAGGACCACGTGCGCGCTCCTCGGCCAGATCGCCTGGCTCGGAAATGTGAACAAGAACGGCGGCGAGAACCGCGAGGTCCGTTTGTCCCGTGCGGCCATTCGGAAGGGGCTCGGCGAGGCGCTGGGCTGAAGGACTCCCTCACCGCCGCCCTCCCCCTCACCCCTTGCCCCTCGCGGGAGAGGGGAGAAGAGGCGTCTGGCAGGGGGTGAGGCTTGTCAAGCGCGCGCGCGCCGCGGTATCGTGACATCCCGATTTCGTGGGCATCGCTCGCCGTGACCGCGCCATTGGGAGAGGACGGTTCCTAGCCGCATGACGACCGCAGAACAGAGCCAGGGCGCCACGGAGAGCATTCCGAGCAAGCTCGGGAAGTTCGCCTCGGAGCAGATCGACAAGGCCGAGGTCACGGTCACGAAGGGCGTCTCGACCGTCCGCGACTCGACGAACCAGATCATCGGCAAGGCCGAAGAGCAGATCCTCAAGCTCAACAAGGCCCTCTACGAGACCAAGAACGGGATCTCGTCCGGCATCGACACGGCGATCAAGGAGACCGAGGGCCAGCTCAAAGGGATCACGCCTGAGCTCAAGAAGATGGGCCAGGACGCGATCTCGACGGCCAAGGGCAAGCTCGACGGCCTCGTCGACGAGGTCGAGGGCAAACTCGAATCGCAGAAGGACACCCTCGTCAAGACGGCGCAGGATCAGATTCAGAGCGCGGCCAACGCGGCGAAGGGCAAGATCGACGAGATCGGGCAGCTCGGCGAGGATCAGGCGACGAAGGTCCTCGACGCGGTGAAGGCGCAGTCGGACACGGTCGATCAGAAGCTCGGCGATCTCGGCGGACAGATCGACGGCAAGATCGAGGGGATCGGCGCCGATCTGCGCGCCAAGTTCGAGCTTTCGCTCGCGAAGGTGCCGGATCACGACGGCGCGAAGGTCGAGATGTCGGCGAACGTCGACGCTGTCGTCGCGGAGCTGCGCTCGGCGACGAAGGACTCGATCGATCAGGCGCGCGAGACGCTGAAGTCGCTGGTCAAGCAGACCAACGACACGATCAAGCAGACGATCGGCGACGTGCGGCGCACGATCGGCGAGGTCCCCGAGCGCATCAACAAGTGCGCGCAGGACATCATCGCGAAGGTCAATGACGCGATCCAGAAGACGATCGACGAGATCTCGAACCTCGCGCACGGGCTCGTGGCGCGTACGGCGGAGCTGCTCAACGAGGCGCTGCTCACGATCACGAGCACCATCGACAAACTCCTCGCGGACGGCTTCGCGCTCGTGCGAGGGATCAAGGCGGATCTCGATCGTCTTCTCGACAAGCTGCTCGAGCAGATCCGCGACCTGACGCTCGGCACGCTGGAAGACGTGCGCAAGGCGGCGAACGAGCTGCTCGGCACGTTCGAGACCGAATGCAAGAAGATCCTCCAGACGATGGAGGACTCGGTCGTGGGCTCGGTCGAGGAGCTCGGCGGCAAGATGAACGCCTCGATCAAGGCGCTCCAGGCCGAATTGAACCTCGACGCCGACAAGATCGTCCGGGATCTCGTGGCCGAGGGCGCGAAGGGCCACGACGACGCGCTCGCCGACTTCATCAGCGCCGGGTACTCCGAGGACACCTCGGTCATCCCCAAGATCCGCGCGAAGGGCGAGGCTGCGATCAAGCAGATCGAGGCCAAGACGAAGGCCCAAGGGGAGAAGCTGATCAAGGACTTCGAGATGCAGGCGACCCTGCTGAAGCCCAAGATCCAGGCGCAGGGCATCAAGGTCGTCGCGCAGATCGCCGCGCTCGGGCCGAAGCTCGCGATGCAGGCGGTTCAGATCGCGACGAGCATCGCTTCGAGCATCAAGGACAAGGGCGAGGCGGTCAAGAAGACGTTCGAGGAGCTGCAGAAGACGCTCGTCGACGCGATCACGAAGAAGATCCCCGATTACCTCGACAACTGCAAGAAGCAGATCAAGGCCGCGGCGGACGCGCTCGTCGAGGCGGGCAAGACGTTCTACGAGAAGACGCTCGCCGACCTCATGGCGACGATCAAGGCGGCCGAGGCGCGCTTCAAGAAGCTCGCGTCGGAGATGAAGGACCTCATCGAGACGCAGGTCCTCGAGCTCGTGGCCTCCATTCGCAGGACGGTGGAGACCTCGATCCAGCGCTTCAAGGATCTCGGCAAGGCGTTCGAGGACAAGACGAACGCGCTCATCAACGACATCCCGGCGCGGCTCATGAAGCTGGAGCAGGTCGCGCGGGTCGCGGTCGATCGGGAAATCGCGCTGGCGAAGGGGCTCGCCAATGCGACGAAGGAAGACATTCTCCTGAAGGCGCGGACGGCGCTCTCGGAGATCAAGAAAGCGGCGTATGGCGTCCTCGGCGGGATCCAGGGGGATCTCGGCGCCGTGCAGGGCTCGCTCGCGCTCGTGATCCCGGCGGGCGCGGGGCTCGACGCGGCGGGCGCGATCAACCTCGCGGTGTCGGGCGGGCTCGAGGGGATGATCGCGTCGGCGGCGAATGCGGCGTCGGCCGTGGTGACGGCGGGCGTGAATGCGGCCGAGGCCGTGAATTCGGCGGCGGAGCAGGCGGCGGCCGCGATGAGCGCGGCGGGATTCGAAGGCGCGGCGAATGCATTGACGGGCGTGCTCTCGCAGCAGATGGGCGAGGTGCGGACGGAGGGCGAGAAGGCCAAGAACGTCATTGCCGCGGCCAAGGAGAAGATGACGGCGGTCGCCAAGGAGGCGACCGATACGTGTACGCAGGCGGCGCAGGCGGCGCAGGCCGCGGCCGCGGAGGTCGTGGAGGCGGCGAATGCGACGGGCGACGCGGTCAAGGCGTCGGCGGAGAACCTGACGAAGGGCCTCGAAAAGGCGAAGGACATCGTCAAGGAAGCCGGCAAGACCGCGATGCAATCGATGAAGGAGGCCCAGGACGCGCGCAAGGGCGGCGACGGCGCGCAAGCCGGCGCGGGCGCGCAGGCCGGGGCCGGCGGCGCGGATGGCGCGGCGGCGGGC